>JAEYWK010000146.1 GCA_023431345.1 Pseudomonadota bacterium | reverse complement strand
TGCTGCTGGTCACGATCGTGGCGGGCTTCGTGTACGCAGCGGGCACACGTTACCTGGCGGCCATGGTCGCGGTCGAGGCGCGTGGATGGCGAGGCGCGACGAAGGCGCATCCTGGAGGATGTAACTGAGGAACAACGAAGCCAGCCGCGATGCATCGGCGGCGAGGGCGACTGACTTGGCCATTCGCGGGCCCTAAGCCTCGATCGATCGCGCGACAAAGCCAATGTGCGTGTGAGACCCACCCGCGCTCCGGCCCGGACAGCGCGGCTTTTTGTGGGTCTTCGTGGT
The DNA here is from genome assembly GCA_023431345.1 of Pseudomonadota bacterium. Taxonomy (GTDB): domain Bacteria; phylum Myxococcota_A; class Polyangia; order Polyangiales; family Polyangiaceae; genus PMG-095. The sequence continues at coordinate 77,259 of JAEYWK010000146.1, read as the reverse complement.
CGGGCGCGCGCGGGAGCCCCTGGGACGGTCACGGCCCGCGGCCGCCGGTCGCTCAGACGGGCGCAACGAGCTCGCTCACCACGACCGTGATGTTGTCGGTACCGCCCGCCTCGTTGGCGAGCCGCACCAGCTCCGCGGCGCGCGTCGCGCTCGTGCCAGGCGAGAGCAGGGTGCTGGCCAGCTGCTGCTCGCTGACGTGCTTGTTCAAGCCGTCGGAGCAGAGCAAGAGCGTGTCTCCCGGCTCGAGGCTCAGCTTGCAGAGCTGCGGTTGGGGCAGCTCGTTGGTGGCGCCCAGCGAGTTCCAGAGCACGTTCTGAAGGTGCGCGGGCGGCTCGAAATCAGTGCGCGGGTCTTCGCTCAGCTTCTGGGCGAGGTTGTGGTCGGTGGTGAGCAGGCGCAGCTGCCGCTGATGCAGCAGGTAGCAGCGCGTGTCGCCGACGTGCGCGACGTACAGCACGGGCCACTGAATCAGCGCCATCGTCAGCGTCGTGCCCATGTGCGGCGTCCCCGAGCGCGCGCCGGCCCGCTTCACCACCTGATCCCCGAGCAAGAGCGCGGACGAGAGCTGCGAGCGCACGCCGGTCAGCGAGCTGCGCGGCTCGCTCGGGGCCGCCCGCGTCCACGACATGACGTTGAGCAGGTAGCGGGTGACGGTGTTGATGGCGGTGCTGCTGGCGAGATCGCCCCCGCCTTGCCCGCCCATGCCATCCGCGACCACGAGCAGCGTGCCCGCAGGCTCGCCCGCGAACCAGCCGCGCGCTTCGGGGCTGGCGTCGTGCACCACCAGCGACCGCTGCAGCGTGCCGATCAAGAAGGCGTCCTCGTTGGTGCTGCGTGCTCGCCCGATGTCGCTGAGCCCCGCGGAGTCGATGCGGACGGGAGCCTGGCTAGGGCTGGCAGGCAGGGGGAGCGGAGCAGAGGCGTTCGGGAGCGGGCTCGTTTGCACGCGGCGCAATCAGCAAAACCCGAGCCAAGCGCGGCGGGCCTTTTTGGTCCGACTTGCGCGGCATGATGGCTCACTAGGGGGATTTTGCCGCGCGCGCCTCACAGTGGGCCGTCTGGCGAGCCGGTGACGAACTGACGCACGGCTTCGTTGTCGCAGACTTGGGCGGCGCTCACAGGTCCATCGAACGCGAGCTTGCCGTCGAGCAGCACGCCGATGCGATCGGTCACCGGCAAGAGCCGATCGAGATCGCTCGAGACCATGACGACGGTCGCGCCCGCCGCCCGCTGCTCGGCGCGCAGCAGATCGAAGATACGCTGCGAGGTCACCGGATCGAGGCCTGCCGCGGGCTCGTCGTACAGCACGACCTCCGCCTGCGCGACGGTGGCGCGCGCCACACCGACGCGCTTCTTTTGACCGCCGCTCAGGCGCGCCGGCAGCCGCGCTTCGAAGCCGCTCAGGCCGACGCGCGCGAGGCGCTCTCGCACGCGTTCGTCGATCTGTCGAGGCGGCACGCCGCGCTGTCGGAGGGGGAAGCCGATGTTCTCGGCCACCGTCATGAAGTCGAACAGGGCGTTGTTCTGAAACAGCATGCCCATGCGCTGGCGCAGCGCCGCGAGGCCAAGCTCGTCGAGCCGCGGCACGTCTTGACCGAGGACCCGCACCTCGCCGCTCGTCGGTCGCAGCAGGCCGGCCAGGCACTTGAGCAGCACGCTCTTGCCGCTCGCTCCCGGCCCAATCAGCCCGTACAGGCAGCCGCTCGGGATGTCGAGGTGCACGCCGCGCAGGACGGGGCGCGCGAAGGCGACGCTGAGGCCGCGCAGCGAGATGGCGGCGTCCGCCCGGCTCGCGGCCGCGGCCGTCACCGCGCAGCCGCGTCTTGCGCCGCGCGCGCTTGTCCGAGCGCTTCCTCGGTGCGCCGCACCTTCGACCACAGCAGCAGCACCGCGCCGAGCAGCAGCAAGTTGAGCAGCACGGCGCCGCCCGCCACCGCGCGCAGCGGCGAGAGCGACGCGCGCGTCACCGTGATCGGCCCCACGCGGCGCAGCTCCTTGTCGGCGGGGCGGGCGGTGGCCGGCGCGGTGGCCGACACGACCGACACCGACGCCGGGTCGAGCCCCGGCACCGCGCCTGCGACGAGCTTTTGAATCTCCGAAACGGCCAGCGGGGGAGCGGCGCCGCGGTGCCGCAGCAGCACCGACGCCGAGGGCCTGGTCGGCTCGTCGCTGTCGAGCGGGCTGCGCTCGGGCGCCGCGAGGTGCACGCGCGCCGAAACCACGCCGTCGACGGCGCCGAGGGAGCGCTCGAGCTCGCCGCTGATTCCCGACAGCAGCCGAGCGTGCTCGGCGAGCCGGCTCGGCACCATCGAGCCCTGGCCCAAGCTCTGCAAAATGCCGGGGTTCTCGGGGGTCGGCACCGCCTCTTGCGACAGCACCCCTGCCGCCGCTGCCGCCTCGTCACGGCTCACGGAGACGCGAAAGCGACCCTCGCTCTCCGGATCTCGCTCTTTTTCGGCGGACACCCCGTGTGCTTCGAGCGCCACCACCGCGCGGTTGGCCTCGCTCTCCGGTAAGTCGCTGGCGACGGGCGTGCTGCAGCCCAGCGCCACACCCACCAGCATCAGCCCAGCCACGCTGGGCGGCGTTGCAATCCCTCCTCGTCGCTTCACGGCTCGCTCCCTCGCTTCAGAAGTTGGTGCGTGAGACGTCGAGCTTCGGGTGGCTCGGGAAGCTCAAGCCGCGCACGCCCGCAGCGATGCACGACTCGGTGCGCCGGTCCCGCGGCTTGGTGACGACGGTCACGCCGACAGCGCGACCGTTTTGAACGGCCGCGCAGATGCTGATGCCCATGTTGTCCGGCACGCCGCAATGCCCGAAGTAGGAGCCGCGGTTGAGGACGGAGCCGTACTGGCCCGCGGTCAAATCGGCCTGACCGCGCGGACCGCCGACGCTCATCTCCTCCACATAAGCGGCCTGGGCCGACTCACAGCTCTGGCCGCCACCGAGGATGGGGAAGCCGCCGCTCTTGCCGACGACACGCGCCCCGCCGCCGGAGCCGGCTTTCTTGGACGACTTCAGGTCGCCCTGGACCTCGACGTTCGAGAGCGACTCGGCTTGGACCGCGATTTCATCGCTGCGCTTGCCGCGCGCGGTGAGAAACCAGATGCCGGCGGCGACGACCAGGGCCCCCACCACCGCGATGCCGATGAAGGCTTTGCCGCGCGTGCTGCGCGTCTCTTGCACGACGACCCGCTCGATCGCCTCTTTTTCGGCTTTGACCTCGCGGTGGAGCTTGGCGTGCTCCGCGAAGGGCGCAAATTCGTCCCAGTCTTTGATCGAGCGCTCTTCCTTGGAGAGCGCGTCGCGGATGATGTCTTGCTCGACGAAGGTGTGGCTCGCGATCTGCTGCAGCAGCTCGACGGCGCTGAAGGGGCCGTGATCCATGCCGTCTTTGACGACGACGTAGCGCGGCCTGGGATCGCTCTCGAGGCGGGCCTTGAGCGACGCGAGCTCGGTGGTGGCGTCGACGCGCGCGGGCCGGGCGTCTTTGACGCCGACGTTGTAGCCGCCCGCCTGCGGCATGGGCGGTAACATCGACATCGAGACGTCGACCTCGAAGCCGCCGTCATGGTCCAGATGAGACATATCAGCCGGCGGCGGCGGCGCGACGGAGCCTGCGGGGGCGAAGTGATGGAGCGCCTGCGCCAGGGCGTTGAGGTCGTCCGGGCGATGGGCGGGGTCGGAGACCAAAGCCTTGGCGAGCACGGCCTCGAACTCGGGCGTCAGACCGGGGACGACCTCGCTCGGGCGGCGCATCCCGGGGCCGACGGCAGCACCCGTCACCAGCTCGTAGAGGATGGCGCCGACGCCGAACACGCTTGCGCGCGAGCCACCCGGCGCGCCGGCCTTGGCCTCGGGGGGCAAGCAAGCCTTGTCGCGAGGCAAGAGCGGAGGCTGCGCGGCGTGCTCGGGCGAAACTTGAAAAAAGCCGTTCTGATCCTCGATCAACATCGAGGGGTGAAGGAAGAGCCGGTGGCCCGCGCGGTGCACCTCGGCTAGCTGCACGCACAGAGGCACGACGACGCCGACGGCTTGTTTGAGATTCAAGCGCGCGCCGCGCGCGCGTAGCTCCTCCAGCCGGGCGCGGAGGGAACCGGGGGCGACGGCCATGCCGACCGGTAGAGGCGTGACCAGGTGTTGGGCGCTCGTCATTCCAGGGTCGCGGATGCTAGCGCCATCGTCGGCCTCATTTCAAATGGTGCCCGGGGCGCGGCCAGCCGGGCGTCCCGGCAGCTGGGGCCAGTCGAGCGGTCGGTAGAAATTTACAGCGGGGTTTCGCCCTCGCGCAGCGGCCGCGACCACTGATGGCGGCGGGCGGAGAGCGTGCGCCGCACGAACTTGCCGAGGATGGGCGCGATGTTGGCGGGGATGTCGTCGTCCCACTCACCTCCGTAGATGTGGTCGATGGGATGGGCGCGACGGTCGAGCAGGGTGAAGCCGGGGACGAACTCGGTAGGGACGCCGAGCTTTGCGAGGTCGCTCGCGAAGGTGTGAGCGTCGGCGCGCACGAGCCGCACGCCCGAGAGCGCCCGCTGCATGCGCGAGTCCGGGAGGGCACGGCCGACCGCGGCGCACGGCTCACAGGGGGAAGTCACCGTCCACAGCACGACGCGCTCGCCGGCTTTGGCCGACTCGGAGAGCTGCGCCAGCAGCTGATGCTCGAGCGCGCTCTGGGTTGAAGCTTCGACGATCGCGATCTTGCCGACTTGCGCGGGCAAGCTGGGCAGCGGCGCGGGCAGCTCGGCGAGCGCTTCGTCACGCTCCCCAGCGTCGTTCCCGTCGTCGTTTCCCTCGTGTTCGTCGGCGCTGGCCGGCGGCGGGAGCACCGGTGCGGGTGCAGGGCGGACGGGCGCGCGCGGCGGAGTGACGTGAGGCGGTGGACTGCCGCCGCGGGTGGCGCTGAACGGCTCCGGCCGCACCGCGAGCGTGACGAGCACTCCGAAGCCGACCACGCTGAGCACGACGTTGGCGATGCCCAAGCCAATGCCGGCGTTGGCCAGGCCCTTGCCATCGACTCGCCCCTCGCTCCGCTCGATTTCGCCGTGCGCCAGCCAGCCGAGCGCGATGGCCAGCGCGCCGCCGAACCCGAAAAGGCACACGAACGAGAGCACGCCCGAGGCGAGCGCCAAGCTCGCGTTGCTGCTCGTCTTGACCGGACCCGGGGGTGGACCCCACGGCTCGTTCGGACGAAAGGCAGCAGTCATTCGGCTTGGAGCTTCCAGTATAGGCCTGCACGCAAAATCCACAATTGGCGACGCCCAAACCACCAGGAAAGACGGGCGTTGGGCTATGGTGCGCCGGTGCCGCACCTCGAACACCGCGCGCGCCTCGTGGCTTTTGGGCTCGCTCTCGGCGCTTCGCTCGCCGGCTCGCAGCTCACGCCGCGCTCGGCCCGCGCGCAGGTGCCACTCGCTCCTGCCGGACCCGCCACCGTCAGCGCCGAAGAGGGGGCGCGCCGGCATTTCGAACGCGCGCTCGAGCTGTATCGCGCCGGGAAATACGCGCTGGCGCTCGAGCAGCTCTCGCGCGCCGCGGAGCTGGATCCGGGCGGCAAGGATTTGTTCTTCAACCAAGCATTGGTTCACGAAAAGCTCGGTGAGCTGCCGCAAGCCATCGCTGCTCTCGAGCGCTACCGCGAGCTCGAGACGGAGCCGGCGGAGCGCGAGCGGGCCCGACTCACCATCGAGCGCCTGCGCGGCGCGGAGGCGGCGGCTTCGGCGGCGCCGCCGGTTCGCGCCGAGCCCTGCCCTGAGCCTGCGCGGGAGCCGGCTCGAGAGCGACCCAGCGCGAACGTGGCCCTGATCGGGGCGGGGGCGGTGTCCGTCGTCGCGCTCGCGCTCGGCGCCGTGTTCGGCGTCAAAGCGCTCGCGCGCGACGTCGCGGACGCTCGCACCGGTCCCACGCTCTCACCCCAGCAGCTGCGTGAGCGCGGACGACGCGCCGAGCGGGAAGCGTTGGTGGCGGACGTCGCGTTCGCGGTGAGCGCGGCCGCGGCCGGGACTTTTGCCTGCGTTTGGCTGCTCGCTCCTGCCGAGCCGAGCGAGCGGGCGGCCGGGATAACTGTGAGGAGTTATTTTTGAAGCTCGCTAGCTTGGTCGGGCTCTGCGGCGTCGTCGCCGGCTGCAGCTGGGTGGTGTCGGGCGAGCCTGCGCCGCTTCGCTGCTCGCAAGAAGGAAAGCTCGGTTCGCCGGCGTGTGACCCTGGTTTTCGCTGCGTTTCGGGGGTTTGTCGCGCGCAATCGGCAGATGTCGCTGGCGCGGGGGGCGCCCCGCCCGACCACGATGCGGGCAGCCCCAGTGGCTCTGGGTCCGGGGCTCCGCCTGGTGGCGGTGGCGACGGCGGAGCGGGTGAGGGCTGAGCGAGCGGCGCTGAACATTTCTCGCTCCGAGACAATCGAGCCAAAAGTGCGGCGTGATGCCTCTTGCGGCGAGCCCCCCGAGCCTTCAAAGATCGCGCACCCACTTGGAGTCCGCCTCCTGATGCCGGCTCAAGCCCGCGACTCGACGCTTCCGCCGCTCAGCGCCACGACGACGCGGATCTGTCCGCGTTGCCGCGAGCCAGCGCCGGCCGCGGCGGGTTGGGACGCCACTTGTCCCGAGCACGGCCTGGCTTACGTGACGACGCGCGCGCTCGTCGAGAGCGGACAGGATCCGCTGCTGGGCACCACGCTCGCGGGGCGCTTCACGATTTTGTCGCGCATCGGCAGCGGCTCGATGGGGTCGGTGTACCGCGCGCGGCAAGCCGCGGTCGGACGCGACGTGGCGCTCAAGATCGTGCGCCGAGATCGCGCCAGTGATCTCGAGACGAAGGCGCGCTTCGAGCGCGAGGCGCGCGCGGTTTCGAAGCTCACGAGCCCGCACACGGTGACCGCCTTCGACTTCGGCGAAGCGGAAGATGGCTCGTGGTTCTTGGCGCTCGAGATGCTCGAGGGCGAAACGCTGGGTGATCGGCTGCGCCGGGAGCGGCGCCTGCACTGGATCGAGGCGCTGCGCTTCGCGAGCGAGGCGCTCAAGAGCCTGGCCGAGGCGCATCGCCAAGGCATCATCCACCGCGATTTGAAGCCCGATAACCTGTTCTTGGCGCGCGTCCACGAGCCCGGGGCGGAGCGGGAAATCTGCAAGATCCTCGACTTCGGTATCGCCAAGTGGGTGCGCGACGAGGAAGCGCCCGTCGATCAGCTCGAGACCTTGGCCGGCACCGTCTTCGGCACGCCGCGCTACATGTCGCCCGAGCAAGCGCAAGGCTCCGCGCTCGACGCGCGCTCCGACCTGTACGCGCTCGGCGTGCTGCTGTTCCAAATGCTCACCGGGCGCGCGCCGTTCGTCGACGACGACGCCGTCGTCGTGATGGCCAAGCACATCAAGGAGGCGCCGCCGACGTTCGCGGAGGCAGCGCCGAGCGCGGACGTACCCGCGGTGATCGAAGCCGTGGTGCGACGCGCGCTGTCGAAGGCGCCCGAGCAGCGCCCCGCGAGCGCGGAGGAAATGCTGGCCGAGCTCGAGGACGCGACGAAGGCCGCGCGCGCGGTCGAGAGCGGCGTTCGCCCCGTCGCCGCTGACGATGATTTACCCGAGAGCCTGCGCGTCGCCGAGCGCCGCACGTGGGTGCTCGGCGGATTGCTGGCGGCGTCGCTGGTCGCGGTGGCGACGCTCGGGCTCGTGGCGTGGCGCACGCCGCTGCAGAGCTGGTCGACGAGCGCGGCGACGAACGCGACGCTGCGCGCTCAACCGCTGCCCGCCGCCGAGCCCGTCATCGCGGCCTCACCGATCGCGGCCTCACAGCCGGCGGCACCTACAGTGTCACCCCGCAACGCGAGCGACGCTGGGCTGGAAAATTCCGCCTCAATCGCGCTCCGCAGCTCGAGCAGCAGTGCGTCGATTCCGTCTGCTCCCGCGAGCTCGCCGCGCGCGCCCAAGCCGCTCGTGACCACCAAGAAACCCGCCGCGAAGTCGCCGGTCACGACGTCGCTCGAGCGTAAAGGCAACGAACGCTACGGTCGCTTCGAATGATGGCGCAGGGTGCAACCGGCATCGAAAAATGAACTGACGACGGGCCGGTCTGCATGCTCGGTGCGGCTCTGGACACCACCGAAACGGACGATAATTCCGCGACGCTTCTGGAACGCGAAACGGTGATCGCCGCGTTGCTTGCCCGAGAGGCCGCGTGTTAGCGTCTCTTTCAATATGGACCCTCGTGAAACGGAGGCGCTGGTCCAGCGACTGGTCCACAATCCGCACGACCAGGACGCGATCACGCTAGCGCATCAGGCCGGGCAGAGTGACCCGAAAGCTTATGCGCTTCTACTCGAAAAAGTGGGCACTGCCACCAGTGACCCGGCGTTTGCGTGTCACTGGCTGACGGAGTCGGCCAACGTGTGGACGACGACGCTGGGCGACGCTCACCGCGCGGCGCGCGCGCTGATGATCGCGATCGATCGCGATCCGACCCAGCCCACGCCTGCCGAGCGCCTGGCCGACTTGTATCGGGAGAAGGGGGATACGAAGGCGCTGGTCGCGCTGCTCGAGCGTCGCGCCAAGGCTCTCGCCGTCGTCGCCCAGCACGATGTCTCGCTGCGCTCGCAGGTGGCGACCATCCACGAGGAGCTCGGGCAGCTGTGGGCGGCCCCGCCGTTGTCGCAACCGCGCAAGGCGATCGACAGCTACAAGCGCGCCGTCGAGTTCGACGAGACCACGCAGTTCTCGATCTACTCCGTGCGCGAGCTGCTCAAGGCGGAGGGCCGCTTCGACGAGGCTATCCCTTATTTCGAGCTCGAGCAGCGCCTGGTGAGCGACCGTGAGCGCCAAATCGCCCTCTATCAGGACGAGGGTGAGGTTCGGAAGCAAGCCGGTGATTTCGCAGGCGCCGCAGGCGCGCTACGCAACGCGCGTCGCTTGGACGGCGCCGACGCGTCGCTGAAGCAGCAGCTGGCGACCGTGATCTTGGAGCGGGCGCAAGCGCGCCAGAGCGTGCCTGACGCCGAGCTGGCCGAAGGCGCCCAGCTCTTCACCGAGCTCAGCGAAGCGTATCCGGGCGATCACGGCTTCAGCTACGCGCTGTGCGCGCTCGAGATCGACGGCCGCCACGACCGCGCGATGCAGCTCGCCCTGTACTACGGCGAGCAGACCGGACGCAGCCTCGAGGCGGCAGCCAAAGCCGCGGCGTACCTCAAGACGAACCCGACGGGCGCGATGGCGGCCGACGCACGCAAGCTGGTGGCGACAGCCGCGGAAGAAGGCGGCGACGACACGCTGATCGACGCGCTCGCTCCGGCCCCCGGCGCGGACGTGGGCGACCAGGTGACGGGCTTGGTGGAGCAGGCCCAGGCGCTCGTGCGCAAGGCCAAAAAGAACGAGGCGGCCACCAAGTACCGTGAGGTGCTCACGCTCGACCGCGCGAACGAAGACGCGATCGCGTTTTTGGAGCCTTACCTGCGGCAGACACGCAAATTCCAGGAGCTGCGCGACGTGCTGCTCGCGGCCGCGCGTGAAGGCGGCGCGGACGAAGAGCGCCGCAAGGGCTACCTCCGCGAAGTCGCGGGGCTGTGCGAGACGCAGCTGCGCGACGCGGACACGGCCGCGCGCGCGCTCAAAGAGCTGCTCGCGATCGACGTCACCGACGACGGCGCCCGCAGCCAGCTCAAGCGTCTGCTCGAGAAGGGCCAGCAGTGGGACGAGCTGGCGCTGGTGATGGCGCAGGAAGCCGAGCAGGTGGTCGACGTCGAGGCGCGCATCTCACTCGAGAAGGCGCTGGCCAAGCTGCACGAGCAGAAGCGAAAAGATCCGCTCGCGACCGGTGAAGCCTGGGCGCGCATCGCGAGCCTCGCCGCCGGTGACGACGAGGCGATAAGCACCGCGGTCAGCTATTTCGAGAAGGGTGAGCGCGCCGACCTCGCCGTCAACGCCCTGACCGAGAACCTGCCTGCCATCTCCGACGACGCGATCCGCGCAGAGCTGCTGGCGAAGCTCGGGGGCTTGCGCAAGCAAACGGGCGACGCGCTCGGCTCGGGCGAGGCCTACGCCGAAGCGGCCACGCTGACGAAGAAGGCCGAGCTCTGGGAGCTATCGCAGCTGTCATTCGTGGCCGCGGAGGCTTGGGATCAGGCCGCGACGGCCGTCGACGAGCGAGCGCAGCTGGCGGTCGACGCCGCGGCGAAAGCCGCGCTCTACGCGACCGAGGCCGACTACCTGATCCGCGCCGGTGACGACGCCAGCGCCGTGCTGCGCCTCGAGCAAGCCACCGAGCTGGACGCGAAGAACGAGCAGTACGCGAGCGCGCTCGAAGAGCGCTACCGCGGCGCCGAGCGCGTCGCGGACTTGGCCGCGTACCTGCTGCGCCGCGCCGAGAAGCTGGACGACAAGGCGCAGCGCTCGGCCATCCGTCGTCGCGCCGCCACGATTCAGCAGACGGAGCTGGGCGACGACGACGGAGCTCGCGCCACCTTGACGGAGCTATTGCGCGACGGCGACGACGTCGACGCGCTCGCGTATTTGGCGGAGGACGCCGCCAAGCGCAGCGAGTTCGGCGACGCCGTCGATTACCTCGCGCGGCTCGTCAAGGGCTCGAGCGATCCCGCCGTCAAGATCGCGCGCACGATGCAGCAGGCCGAGCTCACGGCCGTCGGCCTGAACGACGCCAAGGCGGCGATCGACCTGTACGAGCGCGTGCTGGCCGATTTCGACGCCAAGCACGATCCGGCGCTGGTCGAGATCGCGGATTTGCAAGACAAGCTCGGAAACGCGCCGGGCCGGGCCGCGGCGCTCGAGCGGCGGCTGGCGCTGGTCGAAGACCCGGCGCAGCGGCTCGAGGTCGCCGAGGCGCTGGCGCTGCTCTACGAAGGCCCGCTCGACGACCCGAAGGCGGCCGTGCGCGTGCTCGACGTCGTGCGCGAGCTGGATCCCGAGAATTTCGACGCGGTGCAGCGCCTGTGCGAGCTTTGCGAAAAGCTCGGCGACTGGGCGCGCGTGGCGACGTTCTTGGGTGTCTTGGCGGAGGTCGAAGGCGACGAAGCCGAGGTCAGCAAGATGATCCGCCGCATGGCGGAGATCCTGCACGACAAGGTCGGTAAGAGCGACGAGGCGCTGGCCGCGCTGATGGAGCTCGCGGACCGCGGCGATGAGCCGTGCCGTGAAGAGTACGTCGCGCTCGGCGACAAGCTAGGCTGGAAAGGCGTCGTCGCGACCAAGCTCGTCGAGTGGTACATGGAGGCGCCGCTCGGCGCCGCTCGCAGCGCGGCCTTGAAGGGCGCGTTCGATCGCTTCGTCGCGGTGGGCCGTGAAGCCGACGCGGCCGCGGTCGCGAAAGAGCTCGCGCGCACGCGCGGAGCCGACTCCGACATCGCCAAACAGCTCGAGGAGATCGCGGTCAAGCTGAAGGATCTCGACGCGCTGGCGATCGCCCACGACCTGATGGTGGCCGAGCTTTCGGGCCCCGCGCGCGCCGAGGAGATGGTGCGGCAGGCCGAGGTGCTGCTCCGAGCCGACGTTCCGGTAGACGAGGCGCTGCAGCACGGCGAGCAGGCTCTGACCAGTGTCTCGCCAGTGGACGTGGAGCCGCTGCTGCAGCGGCTGGCGAAGCTCGCGCCCGAGCCCGCACAAGCGATCGGGATCTACGAGCGGCAGGTGACGCGCTGCAAAGCGCCCTCCGACAAGCTGGCCGCGCTCGGCCGCGCTGCGTCCATCGCAGCGGAGCATGGCGTGTACGAGAAAGCGCGCGCGTTCTTCGATCTGGCGCTCGGCACGGCCGCGCACGACGAGACGCTCGCGCAGCTGGAGGACGTGGCGCAAAAGAGTGACAAGGCCAAGGGCGTCGATACGCTGCGGCGTACCCTCGCCGACGCCATGGCTGCGGGCGGCCAAGGCTCGCGTGACGGCGGACGCACGCGCGGTATTCTGCTTGGCCGCGCTGCCTCGCTCGTGTACCGCGAGCTGAAGGACGTCGACAAAGCCTTCACCTGGCTCGGCGACGCGATCGTGACGCACGTCGACGACGAGCGGCTCGAAGCGCTCGAAGCGCTGGCTAGCGACATCGGCGATCCTCGCCGCGCCGAGAGCGTGCTGACGCGCGCCCTCGAAGAGGTGTTCGACGGCCCGCTGGTGCGCAAGCTCCTGGCGCGCCGCGCGTCGCTGCGCCGTGACAAGCTCGCCGACAAGGTGGGCGCGGCCAGCGATTTGAAGCGCCTGCACGACCTGTCGCCGTCGGACGTAGCGGTGATGGATCAGCTCTCGGAGCTGTACACCGAGCTGGCCGATTACCGCGGCATGGTTCAGCTGTTCGAAGACCAGATTCTGCGCGGTAAAGATCCGAGCGCGCGCGCGGAGCTCGCGCGCAAGGTGGCGCGGCTCTGGGAAGAGAAGCTCGATGACCCGCGCGAGGCCGCCGACGCTTGGCGCCGCGTGCTGCGCATGAAGTCGGGCGATCCGGAGGGTACGGAAGGGCTCGAGCGCGCCAAGCAGGCGATGCTGAAGCGGCCCAAGGAAGACTCGGAGCCGAAGGCGGCGCCGCCGCCCACGCCGGAGCAGTCAGCGGTGGACGCAGAGGCCGCGAAGCCCGAGGCGAAGGTCGCGGACAGCCCAGCCGAGGCCGCGCCTGCGGCCGAACCGCCGGGGGTCGAGCCGCCAGCGGGCGACGTGCCAGCCGTGGCCGCCTCGGAGGCCGACAAGCCGCTCGAGGCTTCGTCCGTGTCGGAGACGGCGGACAAGTCGCTCGAAGCGACGCCGAGCGCCGAAGCGACGCCGAGCGCCGAAACGGCGCCGAGCGCCGAAGCGGCGCCGAGCGCTGAAACGACGCCGAGCGCCGAGGCAACGCCTGGAGTCGTTGCGGCCGACGGCGAGCCAGCTGCAGGCGCCGCCGCTCCGCCAGCGGTCGGCGCTGATCTCAAGCCCGCGTCGGACGCCGTGAACGACAGCGGCTCGCGGCCGCACAAGCTCGCGCCTCCGCCGAAGCCCAAAAAGGGCGCCAAATCGTCGCCAATAGCGTCGACAGAGCCTCTCGCGGCGCCACCTGCTGCGCCGGAGGCGGCCGCGCCCGGTGAGCCGACTGAGTCGGCGCCGGCATCACCTGCGGCGGAGGCCGACGCGCTCGACACGCCCGCGGAAGCAGCGCGCGCGCCCGAGCTCAGCGGTGTGGACATCCCCGTCACTGCTGATGACCGAGCCGATGACGCGCCGGCTGCCGAGCCTGAGGCGCTGCCGGTCGCGGTGGCGCCTCCGGACGCGCCGTCGCACGCCTCGCAGCCGCCGCCCTTGCCTGGCTCGGGGAGCCCGCCGCCGCTACCAGGCTCCGCCGCGCGCGCGGCTCCGCCTCCGCCTCCGCCTGGCTCCGCCGGGCGCGCAGCGCCTCCGCCGCCATCGCTGCGTCCGCCGCTCCCGCCCGGGGCCGTCAAGGCGCCTCCACCTCCGCCCCCCAAGGGCTCGAAGGCGCCTCCGCCTCCTCCTGGCGCTCGCAAGATGGCGCCGCCCCAGCCCCAAGCCCAGGTCGCTGCGGCCCTGCCGGAGCCGGACTACGTCGCTGGCACGTCCGACGTCACCGAAATCCGAAACCCTCTGATGGACGCCGACGAGGACGAAGAGAGCGGCGAGTTCGCGGTGGACGACGACGAGCTGATCGACGATCAGGCGACCTGATCGAGCCGGCCGGTCTGCAAGACACCCCGCTCGGCGTCGAGCTCTGCTTCGGCGCCGAGCAGCAGCGGCTCGTTCGGCAAATCATGGCCGAAGGGCAAGCCCCCCACGGCCGGAACGCCCAGCAATGCGAGCTCACGTCGCAGCACCGTCTCGACCGCGACGCCGTGCGGACCCGGCGGACAATCCGTGAAGCTGCCGAGCGCAACACCCGCCACGTCGCGCAAGTGTCCACCGAGCCGCAGCGCGCTGAGCATGCGGTCGATGCGGTAAGAAGACTCAGTCACGTCTTCGAGCGCGAGGATGGCGCCCGGAGGCGCTCGCCAGCGACCGGTGACCGCGCACGTGAAGAGGACGCACAGGTTGCCGCCCACGAGCGGCCCGCGCACGCGGCCACCGCCACGCCCCGTGCCGTAACCTTTGCCCTGGAGCACGCGCGGCGCGAGCGGCGCCTCGAGCGCCTCGAGCCATGCTTGCCGCGCACGAGCGTCGCCGCGGCCCAGGCCGGCCGCATGGTGAGCGTGTAACGACGCCACGCCCACGGCCTGAGCCTCCGCGTGCAGGGCCGTCACGTCCGAGAAGCCGACCAGCCACTTGGGATGCTGCCGCAGCACCGTGAAGTCGATCTCCGACGCGATGCGCGTGATGCCATAACCTCCGCGCGCGGCAATCACCGCGGAAACCTCCGCTGCGCCCAGCGCCGCCGCCAGCTCGTGCCGCCGCCGCTCGTCGGAACCGGCCAGGAAGCCGTCCCGCGAGAACATCTGCCAGTCGTACTGGACCCGGTAACGTTGTCCCAGGAAGGCGATACCCGAGAGCGCCAGGGTGCGGTCGAACGGGCTGGCCGGCGCGATCACGCGCACGATGCACCCGGGCCGGAGCGGCGGAGGGATCAGCAGCGGAGGCATCTTCCGAGGGAGCTTCGGGGAATCACGAGCGGAGCCACGGACTCTCACGCTAACATGCCCGCGTTCCCGTCATGCAGCAGCGCAGCGCCCTGGTTCGTTTGGCCGACGTGGCCCAAAGCACGCTCCCGTTCCTGTCGCGAGTGGCGCACGCGGCGTCGCGCGCCAAAGACGAGCTGCGCCAGCGTCTGTTGGGAGACGATTTCGAAGAGCGCGTTCACAGCCTCCGCCACCGCTACGTCACGCTCGGCGGCGACCCGTTCGGCTTCGATCCGGAGACGGCGCGCCAGGCCGCCAAGGTGGTGGCGGTCTTTCATCGCTTGTACTTTCGGACCGAAGTGTTCGGCATCGAGCACGTCCCCGCCGGGCGGGCGCTGCTCATCGCCAACCACTCCGGCCAAATCCCGATCGACGCCGCCATCATCGGCTCGGCCATGTTCTACGACGCCCGGCCGCCGCGCGTGACGCGCGCCATGGTCGAAAAATGGACCGCGACGCTGCCCTTCGTGTCGGCCTTCTTCAGCCGGGTAGGGCAGGTGGTTGGGCTGCAAGAGAATGCCATGCGGCTGCTCGAGATGGGCGAGCTCGTGCTGGCGTTTCCCGAAGGCATGAAGGCCATCAACAAACCGTTCGCTCAGCGCTACCAGCTCGAGCCGTTCGGTCACGGCTTCATGCGCCTGGCGCTACGCACGCAGACGCCTATTGTGCCCGTCGCGGTGATC
Source organism: Pseudomonadota bacterium (assembly GCA_023431345.1). GTDB lineage: Bacteria > Myxococcota_A > Polyangia > Polyangiales > Polyangiaceae > PMG-095. The sequence goes on along the minus strand of JAEYWK010000146.1, from coordinate 62,010 downwards.
GGGGCCGAGGAGCAATACCTCAGCTTCGGTAACATCGAGTGGGCGGCGCGCGCGCTCGGCTTGCCGGCATTCCCGCTGGTTCCGCAGCTGCTGCTGCCTGGCGGCGCCATGCCGCTGCCCACCAAATACCGACTCTATTTCGGCGAGCCGATGCGCTTTTACGGCGACGCGGACGACGACGACAGCGTGATTGGCGACAAGGTGTGGCTGGTCCAGCAGACCATCAACGATCTGCTGCGCCGCGGCCTGCGTGAGCGGCGCGGGGTCTTCACGTGACGTCCGACGTCGCCGTGGTGGGCAGCGACCTCGGGTCAGTGGTGGTGACGGGCATCTGCGGGCGGCTCGGGCGCGACCTGTCGCGGCTGCTCCACCGCAAGCGCAAGGTCATCGGCGTCGACCGGCGCGCTTTCATCGACGCCCCCGGCGACGTGGAGCATCACCAGCTGGATATCCGCAGCAGCCGCGCCCGCGAGTGCTTTCGCCACGGCGTGGCCGCCGTCGTGCACTTGGGCGTGATGCACGACCCCCACGAGAGCTCGATCGAGCACCACGACTTCAACGTGGTCGGCTTGCAGAAGGTGCTCGAGTACGTCGAGGCTTACAAGATTCCCAAGCTGGTGCTGCTCTCGAGCGCCAACGTCTACGGTCCGCGCCCCGACAACCCGCAGCTGATCCGGGAAGACGCGCCGCTGCTCGGCGCCGGTCCGTTCAGCGACATTCGCGATTTGGTCGAGCTCGACATGCTGGTAAATGCCTTCTTTTGGCGTAACCCCAGCACCGATACCGTGATCTTGCGACCCGCACACATCTTGGGCACGGTCCGCAACGCCCCCAGCAACTACCTGCGCCTCGATACGGTGCCCACGCTGCTCGGCTTCGATCCCATGATGCAGGTCGTTCACCAGCGCGACGTGCTGAGCGCGATCGAGTTGTCGCTCGTGCCGGGCGTGCGCGGGATCTACAACCTCGCCGGCCCCGAGCCGCTCGCGCTTTCCAAGGCCATCGCGCTGCTCGGCCGGCGCGTGGTCGCGGTACCGCACGCGATGGCGAAGGCGGCCGTGAAGAACCTGTTTCGCTTTCGGCTCACGTCGTTCCCCGCGCCCGAGCTCGATTTCATTCGTTACGTCTGCATGGTCGACGACGCGAAGGCGCGCGCCTCTCTGGGCTACGCTCCTGCTTACGGCCTGGAGGCGACGCTGCGCGCGGTCGACGAAGAGCGGTGGCTGTCGTGAAGCAGACGCACGCCGCCGCGCTCGCGCTGCTCCTCACCGGCTGCCCAGCCCCTCACACCGACCCGCCGCCGCCGCCGGCCAAGCTGGAGATCGCCGCCGCCCCGCCGCGCGCGCTCGGTGCCCGCGCCGCAGGTACGGAGGCGGCTCCGCGCCCCGAGAGCCTGGCGCCCGGCGCGCCCTTGCTGCCGATGCCGTCGCCCTCTCCCTTCGCGCCCTCTCCCTTCGCGCCCGATGGCGGCGCGCCGCCCGACGGAGCCGAGCCCGAAGGGGAGACGGGGGCCCCGGAGCCAGACGCAGGGATGGCCTTATGAAAGTCACCACACCGCTCGCATGCCTGGCCTGGGTGCTCAGCGCGGGCTGCGGCACGCCGGGGCGCCCGCAAGGCTTGCCTCCGCCCGAATACGAGGTCCCAGTGACGCAGCCTTGGCCGCCTGCGTCGTCGGCGCCCCCGCCGAGCGCGTCGGTCGAGGCGCCGGCACCTGCCGAAGGGCCCACGGCGGCACCCGAAGCCACGCCAGCGCCGCAAAGCGCGGCCGGAAGTGGTGCTACGCTCGCGCCAGGCACCCCGTGACCTTCGTTCGAGACCAAGCTCGGCGTCACGCTCGCGCTCGACTCACATGAAGAAAAAGCTGAAGGCCCTCAAGAAACCCGTTCGCGTCGCCACCAAGCCCACCCCGCTGCGCGCCGCCACCAAGCCGGTTCGCGATTCGAGCGACGCCCAGCGCATGGCGCTCGCCGCCGCCGCCGCCGCGCTCGACAAGAAGGCGATGGGCGTCGAGATCATCGACGTCGCGGGCAAGGTCGACTACGCCGACTACCTGGTCTTGATGACCGGGCACGCCGATCGCCACGTCGCCGCCATCGCCGACGCCGTCGATGAGGCGCTCGGCAAGCAAGGCTGGCACGCGATTTCGATCGAAGGCCTACCGCGCGGGCAGTGGGTGCTGATCGACTTCGTCGACATCGTCGTGCACGTGTTCCTCGCGGAAACGCGCGCGCTCTACGACCTCGACGGCTTGTGGATGGACGCCAAGCGCGTGCGCGTGCCCGGGCAAGTGTGAAGCTCGTCGTCGTCGCGGCGGGGAAGCTCAAAGAGCGCGAGGTGCGCGCGATCGCCGATGATTACCTCGGCCGCATCCGGCGCTTCGTCAAATGCGAAGAGATCGAGGTCAAGTCCGCCAAGGACTTGGCCTCGGCGGTGCCGTCCGGCGCCTACGTGGTAGCGCTCGAGGTCGACGGCGACGTCGTCACGAGCAGCGAGCTGTCGCGCCGCGTGGAGCGCTGGGGCAGCACCGGCAAGGGCGTGGTCGCCTTCGTGATCGGCGGCGCGGAGGGCATCCCCCAGCCGCTCTCGAGCAGCGCGCAGGCTCGGCTGAGCCTCTCCAAGCTCACGCTGCCGCATCGCCTCGCGCGCGTGCTCTTGCTCGAGCAACTCTACCGCTCGCTCTCGATTTTGCGCGGCGAGCCGTACGCGCGCGAAAGCGACTGACGCGCGCCGGCGTTTGGCGCCCCTACTCGGACTTCGCGGCCGCTTTGGCTTGGGCGCGCTCGCGGTTCATCGTGAACAGCCACGAGACCACGATCGAGACGCCGTAGAGCCCGATGAGCGGGACCGCGAGCAAGATCTGGCTCAGCGGATCGGGCGGCGTGACGATGGCCGAGATGATGAAAGCCACTACGATGAAGTAGCGGAAGAACTTGATCAGGTGCCGGTGCGTGATGATGCCGGCCACGGTCAGGAAGAACGCTACGATCGGCAGCTCCGCGGCGGCGCCGAACGCCAAGAACATGCGCGTGACGAACTCGATGTAGTCGCCGATCATCACCGTCGGCACTAGGTTCACGTCGGAAGGTAGGTTCTTCGCGAAGCCGAGCAAGAAGGTGAACGCGGGCGGGAACGCGACGCGGTAACCGAAATAGCCGCCGCCGACGAACAGCGCGACCGACGAGATCACGAACGGGATCGCGAACTTCTTCTCTTTCGAGTAGAGGCCGGGCGCGATGAAAGCCCACAGCTGATACAGAATGATCGGCAGCGCGAACAGAAAACCGGACAGCGCCGACAGCCGCACATAGGAGATGAACAGCGCGGCCGGCGTGCCGAAGTGCAGGGTGGGGGCGCCTTCACCCTTGGGCCAACCGTCCTTGAGCGGAATGGTCAGCCAATCGAGGATCGATTCCTTGTAGAGCCAGCAGACCACGCTGCCGACCAGGAAGGCGAGCGCCATGCGGATGATGCGGCCGCGGAGCTCCTCGAGGTGCTCCCACAGCGTCATGGTGCCTTCTTCGTCTTCGGGCGGGTCCTTGTCGTTCTTGTCGTTCAAGGCGTGGACCTCAGCCGTTGCCATTGGCGCCTCCGGTGCCGGTGGCAGCCGGCGTGGTGCTTAGCGGAGCCGACGCCGGGGAAGCAGTAGAAGTAGAAGTAGGCGACGAAGCCGAATCGACCTTCGGCGCTGGCGCAGACGGCGGACGCGGCGGTGCGGACCTGCGTGGAGGAGGCGGCGGCGTGCCGGCGGGGCGCGGAATGCCAGGCGCAGGCCGAGACGACGGAGCAGGCGGCGGTGCGGAAGAGCGCCGTGGCGCCGGCGGGACGGGCGCCGGCGGGACGGGCGGCGCAGGTTGGCTCTTCAGCGGTTCGAGCGCCTTCGGCGTCGGCGCTTCGATCGCCGTTTCGTCGGTGTTCGGCGTCGTCGCGCCTTCGGAGCTCGCTGTCGACGCTTCGGCGCTCAGGGCCGGCGCCTCGGGTGGTTCGGCGCTCAGCGCCTCGGGTGCTTCGGCGCTCAGGGCCGGCGCCTCGGGTGGTTCGGCGCTCAAGGCCGGCGCCTCGGGCGCGTCGGCGCTCGGGGCCGGCGCCTCGGGCGCGTCGGGGGCGCCCGGCGCCACGGCGACATCGCTCGACGCCGCCGGTTCCAGGAGATCATCGGGCAGCGCGCCGCACGCGTCGGCTCCTTCCATCGGGTACTCGCGCGTGGGATCAGGCTCGAGGCCGCCGTAGGGATCATCGTACGTGTGCACAGGGGGCGGCGGGGCAGGGGCGGGCGCGGGCGCGGGCGCGGGGCTGGACGCCATGCCGTGGTAGCCACGCATCAGGCTGCGAAGCTCCGCGAGCTGGATGCCCTCTGCTCGCAGCATCTCGTCGATGCCCGTCTGCTGCCGGACGTCCATCGTCATCTGGCGCAGCTTACGGGCCCATTGACCCATGGTCTTCAGCATCCCCGGCAGCTTTTGCGGCCCCACGGCCACCAAAGTCACCAAGGAAATCACGAGCAATTCGCCGAACGAAAACCCAAACACTCGGTGGTTCCTGCGTCGCGTCTTAGCATACTTGGGCAGCCCGGCCCGAGCCTGGTACCGTTCGGAGTGTGGTGGCCCTCCTCGCGCTGCTGATCGTCGCGCCCACGGTTTTTTTCTACTTTTTGGTGATTCGCGGCAGCGATCGCTACGAGCCCGAGCCCTTCTGGCTGCTCTCGGTGGCCTTTTTCTGGGGCGCGGTGGTCAGCACCCTGACCGCCATCGTCGGTAACGAGGTCGGACAGGGCGCCCTGCGCGCCAGCCTGGGGGCCGGTCAGGCCGCGCTCATCGACGCGTCGACGGCGTCGTTCGTCGCGCCGCTGGTCGAGGAGAGCACCAAGGGCTTCGGCTTGCTGGTGCTGTGGGCCATCTCGGCGCTCTGGGTGCGCGAGATCGATGGCGCGCTGGATGGCGCCATTTACGGCGGCGTGATCGGCCTCGGCTTCACGATGACCGAGGACATCCTGTACATCGCCAGCGCGGGTGCGCAGCACGGCGGTGAAGCGTTCTTCCAGGTGTTCGTGCTGCGCACGGTGATGGCCGGCTTGGGTCACGCGTCGTTCACGGCCATGACCGGGCTCGGCATCGGCATCGCGGCCGAGTCGACGAGCGGCGCGATCAAGCTGCTGGCGCCGATCGGCGGCTGGTGCGCGGCGGTGGGCCTGCACTTCCTGCACAACTACTTGGTCACGTTCCTCTACAACGGCGGGAGCGGCTTGGTGCTCAAGCTGCTCATGTTCTGGATCTTCAACGCGCTGTTCTTCCTCGTGATCCTCACGCTGGCGATCCGCGATCGCGCCATCGTGCTCAAGGGCTTGGTCGACGAAGCGGGCCGGCTCTTGCACCCCAAGGAGCTCGAGCGCACTTCCAGCTACTGGATGCTGGTGCCGCTCTGGAATTTCTTCGCGCTCATGAGCAGCACGAAGGGCTACGGCGAAGCCCGCCGCAAACAGCTCGACTTGATCGAGCTATCATTCTTGAAACAACGCCGCCGGCGCGGCGAAAAAGGACCGCACATCGACGCTCGCGAGCACGAGCTGCGCCAGCGTATTCACAGGGCCAATCAGGCCGGCGTCTTCATAGGAGCACGTTGATGCAAAAGAAGAAATGGTGGCTGCTGGGGGTGTTCGCGCTGGCGCTCGTCGTCAATCCGTACTTGGCGTGCTCCAGCTCGAACGACGACGACGACGAGTTCGAGTACACCGAGTCCGAGATGAAGCGCGCGGTGCTCGGCACGTGGGAAGGTACCGCCAGCCTCGAGGGCGAGTCGGTGTCGTTCTCGCTCGCGCTCGAGCTCGCCGAGAGCAAATCGAAGACGCAGAGCGCGCCCCGCGTCACTCCGCAGTGCGGCACGCGTTCGTTCGTCAAGCCCGCGGCCGCCTGCATCAGCATGAGCGAGATGGCGCTCACCGGCACCATCACCTCTGCCAACCCCGAGCTGAACGGCACCGTCGAGGGTGGCGCTCACGCGTACCTGAACCTGGAGCCGACCGAGCTCGATCTCGTGCTCGAGAGCGGCCTCACCCTTCATGGCAGCATCCAGGGCGAGGCCCTCAAAGACGGACGCATCGACACCCGCGAAGGCAACGCCGGCACGTTCTCGATCGCACGCCCGTAACGCCCGCGCTTGGCGTTACTTCACCAAGCTACGCGCGATGACGAGGCGCTGGATCTGGCTGGTGCCTTCGTAGATTTGTAGCACCTTGGCGTCGCGCATCAGCTTTTCGACGGGGTAGTCTTTGACGTAGCCGTTGCCGCCGAAGACCTGCACGGCGTCGACCGCCGCTTGCATGGCGCGGTCCGCGCCGAACGCCTTCGCGTAGCTCGAGACGATCGGATCGCGCACGCCGTTGCCCAGGTTCCAGGCGGCTTTTTGGTAGAGCAGGCGGGTCGCCTCGGCGCCGATGGCCATCTCGGCCAAGATGGCTTGCACCAATTGATGCTCGGCGATCGCGACGCCGAAGGCTTTGCGCTCCTTGGCGTACGCGACCGACTCGTCCAAGCAGCGCTGCATCAGGCCGGTGGCCATCGCCCCGATGTCTGGGCGAGTCTGGTTGAACGTCTCCATCGCCAGCTTGAAGCCTTCGCCTTCGCCGGCGAGCAAATTGGCCTTGGGGACGCGCACCTCTTCGAAATGCACGGCGGCCGTGTCGCTCGCGCGCTGCCCCATTTTGTCTTCATGCTTGCCGACCTTCAGACCCGCCGCGTCGCGATCGACGATGAACGCCGCGATGCCTTTGTGGCGCTTGCTCGGGTCGCTCGTCGCGAACACGACGTAAAACGACGCGAAGCTGGCGTTCGTGATCCAGCACTTTTCGCCGTTCAGCACGTACTCGTCGCCCACGGCCTTGAAGGTCGTGCGCATCCCGGCCACGTCGCTCCCGCCGGTCGGCTCGGTCGTGCAGTAGCTGCAGAACACCGGGCTCGAGGTCAGCATGCCCAGGTACTTCTTCTTCTGCTCGTCGCTGCCAGCCAAGATGATGGGCGTGGCCGCGAGCGTGTTGGCGAGCAGGCTCGTTTGAATACCCGTACAGGCCCAGGCGAGCTGCTCGGCCATCAGCGCATTGTCGAGCTCCGGAAAGCCCGCGCCGCCGTACTCCGGCGGCACGGTGGCGTTGACGAGCCCCAGCTCGTGCGCGGCTTCGAACACGTCTTTCGGGAAGCGGCTATCGCGATCGCACTCGGCGGCGATGGGCGCGATGCGCTCGCGCGCGAAGCGCTTGGCGGTCTCGACTAGGGCCTTCTGCTCATCCGACAGCGCGAAGCTCAGCATGCTGATTCTCCCGAGAAAGTGCCGGCGGCGCGCCAGCAGACCCGTGAGCTTAGCGCAATTGAGGCTCGGGCTCGGCGGCTTTCGTCGCCCCCGCGAGCGGTCCGCGGCGGCGTGCGACCGCGCGCTTCGCCGCTACTTCTTGGCGCGGTCTTTCATGCGCGCCATTTCGGCGCGCACGGCGCGCGCGCCGAACACGAAGCCGATCGTGATCCCGACGAGCAGCACCCCGGGAATGAAGATGACGTGCTCGATCGTCATGCGTCAGGGCGCTTGGACAGCGCTTTTTCGAGCTCTCCCAAGCGCTTGTCGACCGCCGCTTGCCGCTTGAACGTCAGCAGCAGAAAGCCCATCAACACCGCCCACATCAGCACGTAGGCCGCGATCAACAGGCCTTCGGCGCTGCTCGTCTCGGTCGGGCCGCCCGTGACGGGCTTGAACTCTTGCGCGCGGCTCTCGACCGTCGCCGGGGCTTGGCTTGCTTGCTTCATGAATCAACCGTTCGTGTCGGGAGCGAGCTCTTCGGCGCGCAGCAGCCGCGCCTCCGCTTTGGCCAGATTGGCGCGCAGGGTGAGGAGCAGCGCGGCGAGTAGCGCCATCGCGAGCATCCCCCAGTAGAGGGCGTAGTACATCGTCGGGTCGCCGAGACCGCCGCCGCCGCTCGACTTCAACACCGTGGGGTGATTGCCGCCCCACTTCTTGACCGAGTAGTGGATGATCGGCAGGTTCGCGGTGCCCAGGATGCCGAAGGCCGCCGCGAACTTACGCTCGGCGTCGCCCCCTCCGGCGAAGCTCCGCAGCAGCACGATGGCCACGTAGATCAGGATGCTCAGCAGCAGCGTCGTGAGGCGCGGATCCCAAGTCCAGTAAACGCCCCAAGCCTTCTTGGCCCACAGCGGACCGCTCACCATGACCAGCGCCCCGAAGATGCTCGCGCACTCGGCGCCCGCTTTCGCCCAGGCGTTGCTCGCGTCGGAGGGGCGCCACAGGTAAAGCGCGCTGGCGATGAAGCACACGCCGCCCGAGAGGTAGAGAGCGTTCGCGGCCGGGACGTGGAAGTAAAAAATCTTCTGCGCGATACCGCCGGCTTGCGGCTGCGCGACGGGCACCCTCAAGAAGATGAAGAGGATCAGCCCGACGAAGGCGAGGCCCGTGAGTGCCCAGGTACCGAGAATCAGCCCGCGGGGACGCATGCGGAGGACCATAGCGCGCGAGCCCGGCGTTTTGTTCCGATTCGCGGCCAAAATCGACCGCCATGTGTCGATGGCCCCACGCGCCTGCGGGCTGGCTCGCTCCGGGCGGCGGCCACGACGCTCTGGGGTAAAGACTCAGCGTTCCAGAGCCACCGCCGCGCCCGCAGACGCCGCTCGCCCGAAGCGTTGACGCGCGGTGGCAGGTCGGGGCCCTGCCGCTGCGCGTCCGCTCAGACGTCGCAGCTGGCGAGCGCGAGCAGCGCCGCGATCTTCGCGCGCAGCACGTCGAATTCCTTGATCGTGTAGTCGAGCTCGGCCTCGCGCAGGCGACGTGCGTTATCGACCAGATCGAAGCTGGTGCCGCTGCCGTTCAGGTAGGCGACTTTGGAGAGACGCGCGGTTTCGGCGGCGATTTCGCGCGTGCGCGCCGCCACGACCAGCGTAGCCTCCGATGATTTTACCGCGCGCATCGCCTGCGTCACTTCTAGGCGGGCCTGTCGCTTGGTCTCGTTCAGCTGCTCGCTGACGACGCGCGCCTCGGCCGTGCGCTGCTCACGGGTGCCGTAGCGCAGGCCGCCATCGTACAGCGTCCAGCTCAAGACCCCGCCCACCGACCACGTCACGTGCTCATTGTTGATGCCCGACTCGGGCGACCAGTAGGTGAGGCTCGAGACGGCGTCGACCGTCGGCCAGTAGGTCTTGGAGACTTCGCTCTCGTTGCGCCTGGCGACGTTGACCTGCGCCTCCGCGGCCTTCACGTCGGCTCGCGCCAGCACGTCGGCGGGGCGGCAGGTCGCGCGAGCGTCAGCGGCCAGCGCGTCGAGGCGAATGTTGGGGGTGACGCCGTAAGGCTCCGATGAGCCGAGCGCGGCGCCGAGCACCTCGCGCGCGCGGAGCACACCGTCGTTGGCGGCCACGACCTGGGAGCGCGTCAGCGACACCTCTTGCTCGACGCGCAGCACGTCGATGACGCTGGCGGCGCCGAGCTCCGCGCGGCGCTTGTTCAAGTCGAGCGTCGAGAGCGCGCTCTCGAGCGATACCCGGCTCACCTCGGCCAAACGCTCGGCCGTCACCGCCGTCACCACCGCGTCGGCCACGGCCGCGACCTGCAGCCTTTCGGCGGCCTTCGTGTTGAGCTTCGCGACCTCGATCTGCGCTTCTGCGGTGCCGCGGCGATGCCACGAATCCAGGTTGAGCAGGGGCACGCGCAGGTTGAGCCCCGCCTGCCAGCTCGTCGCCGGATCGGGGGCGGTGGCGGTGCCGAAAGCGACGCCAGGAATGCCTCCTGCCATCGCCGGCGGCGTTACGGCGTAGTAGTCGCGCTCGCCCTTGAGCAGATGGTGGGTGATGCCGGCATCGGCCGAGAGGGTAGGGAGCACGCCGGCCAGCGCCTGGCGCGATTGGGCGCTGGCGATGTCTTGCTGGGCGCGCAGCGAGCGCAGCGTGCTCGAGTTGTCACGCAGGAGCTTGATGGCCTCACGCCACGTCGAAAGCACGTTCGTCGCGGGGGGGACGGGCGCCAGCATGTCGTCCGTGATTTGAGGGAGCGTGGGCTCCGCGACCGTCGTAGGCGGCCCGACGGGCGCGGCACCAGGCGCAGCCGGGACGGGCGCGGCAGCGGGCGCCGCCGGCGCAGGGTTGGCTGCTGGCGGCGTCTGCGCGAGCGCGTGGCCGCTCAGGAACAAACCGAAGAAGAGAGACCGATTCCGCATGGCTGCCGTCTTTTAGTTCTCCACCCCTGCCGCGGGAACCCCCCCCGCAATCCAAAAGACTTATCAGCGACGCCGCGCTGGCTCCGCGTTCACGGGCTGACCCGCGATCACTGCGCCGTTCAAAGCGGCGACGGCGCGCTCGACGAGGTCCGCGCGCACGGCCACGAACGCGTGGCTATGACGCACGCGAATGTAGTCAGCGTCGCCTTGAATGCCGTGTTTCTCGAGGATTGTTTGAAAATCGCTGGGCTTAGCGCCGTCACGTCGCCCCACGTTCACGAAGATTTCGTGGACCGACTCGCCCTCGGTTGCTTCGGATGGTGAAGAACCTTGAACGACCTCGGACGCCGCCTTCTGCGCGGGCTCTGGCAGCTCGAGCCGAGCACTCTCGAGGGTGCGATGCTCGTCCGCCCGGCGCTCGGACGGGCGCTCTTCGCGCAGCCGCTGCGGGCGACGCTCGCCATGCGAACGCTCGTCACGCGGGCGGTCGTCACGCGGGCGGTCGTCACGCCGCGGGCGCTCGTTTCGCGCCTCGCGCGGCGCCTCATCACGCGGGCGCTCTTCGCGTGGGCGGTCGAGGCGCGGACGCTCTTCGCGTGGGCGGTCGAGGCGCGGGCGCTCTTCGCGTGGGCGGTCGAGGCGCGGGCGGTCGTCACGGGGCCGCTCTTCGCGTGCGCGCTCTTCACGGGGCCGCTCGACCGGGGCCGCGGGCGCAGGCGCGGGGCTAGGCGCAGGCGCGGGCGCGGGGGCTTTGGCGCGCCGCGCGGCCGTCGCCTCTTCCGCTGCGTCGGGCCGGGCACCCAAATGATCGCGGAGCAACGTCGCGATCACGCGCTCGGCGCTCTCATGCGACATCAGCCGGCGCGCGAGCGCCAGATCTTCGGAGTGGATCGAGCGGGACTGCGCCGCCTGCACGAACATTTGGACGATGTCCGCCTCGGCGCGCGTCTTGCGCTCGCGAGCCGAAGGCAAGTGCCGCTCGATGGGGCGAATTTTGTAGGTGAGCCGCAGCAGGTAGAGCGCGCCGATGTTGTTCGGCGCGATCAGCGAGATCGCCGTTCCGGTACGGCCGGCACGACCGGTACGGCCGGTGCGGTGCACGTAGCTTTCGGCGCTCTCGGGCAGGTCGAAGTTGATGACGTGGGTGAGGTGCGAGATGTCGATGCCGCGAGCCGCGACGTCCGTCGCTACCAGGAAGCGCAGCTCGCCCTTGCGAGTCGCCGCCATCACGGCCTCGCGCTCGTTCTGCGACAAATCGGCGTTCAGCCAGTCCGCGGAGTAGCCTTGAGCTTGCAGGCCCGCGGCCACGCGCTTCGTGTCGTCGCGCGTGTTGGAGAAGATGATCGCGCTCTCCGGGTTCTCGGCCTCGATGATGGCGATGAGCTCCGCGAGCTTGTCGGTCATCGTCATGTAGACGAAGTGTTGAATCGACAGCGCGCCGACCCCGTCGCCGCTGAGCGTGACGTACTCGGGGTTCTTGAGGCGAGTCTCGGCGACGCGCTTCACGTCCGGCGGCAGCGTCGCGCTGAACAGCAGCACCTGCCGCTGCTCCGGCAAGTAGCTCCAGATCTCGCTGATCTGCGGCAGAAAGCCCATCGACAGCATCTCGTCGCTCTCATCGAGGACGAACGCCTTGCACGCCTTGGTATCGAGCGTGCCGCGACGCAGATGGTCGAGCACTCGCCCCGGCGTGCCGACCAGGATTTGGGCGCCGTCTTGCAGCTGCTCGATTTGCTTGCCCATCGGGGCGCCGCCGTAGACGGCGACGACCTTGGTGCCGCGGTGCTTGGCGATCGCCAGCAGCTCGCGCGTGATCTGCAGCGCGAGCTCTCGCGTCGGGCACAGCACCATGGCTTGCACGCCGGGCTTGTTCGTCTTGACGATGCTGTCGACGAGCGGCAAACCGAAGGCAGCCGTCTTGCCGGTGCCCGTGCGCGCTTGCACGACGAGGTCGCGACCACGGGCTGCGAGCTCGAAGACCGCGCGCTGCACGGGAGTGGGGTGCGTGTACCCGAGATCGTCGATGGCCTTGCGCACATCGCTCGTCAAAGGTAGGGCGTCGAAAGTGACTGGCGGGGTGTCTTCCGCGGGCTGGCTCATCGTTTAAGTTCGTTCACTGGGGATGTGTTCCCCGAAAGTCGGCGCCGAATCGGCGCGAGGCCGAGGGACTCATACCGCACCGCGTGCTCCTCGGCATAGCGCAACGCGATCACGTCTCGGAGGCGCTTTTTCCCCGCTTCATCGCGCTGGCAGGCGGCCTCCACCGCCTTTTTCTCCGCCCATTCGGGCTCGAGCGCCGAACGGTAGCGCGAAAGCGCCGCCCGTTCATCCTCGGCGCCCGCTTCGCGAATATATGCCAGCCGCGCCCGCTCCACCGCGCGCTCTAGCTTGGCGGTGCCTACTTCGCAGCCGTCCGGGCTCGGGGGGGCGCTGCCCCACACACTCGTTAGTATCTGGACGGTCCAGATCAAGGTCGCGCCCGCGAAAATCGTCGAGAAAACGGCGATCCCGATGCGGCGGCCCGTTAGCCGATGGCGTTCGAGCTGCGAGAGCGGCTTGCGGCTCGGAGATGGCATGCGCGGGTCGCCTTCTGCCTGCAACCGGGCGCCCCGTCAAACCCTCGTTGACCTCCAGACCAGCCTACTCCATACTGGTTTCACAAGAATTTGAAAGCTCAGAAACTCGAAGAAGGTTCCGCTCTCGGCCTCGATCAAGGTCTGAGCACGCTCGGCGCTGCCGCGGCCGCCCATGCGGCCGATGACCGGCTCGAGCGCCGGATTCAAAGCGTCCAGGAGCTCCTCGCCGATGATTTGAGGTGGGTCGAGGGCGCCTTGGCGACCGCCGTGACAGAGGGGCCCGCACCGGGGACTGACGCCGCGAAGCACCTCGTGGGGCGCGGCGGCAAGCGGGTGCGGCCGATCGCGCTCTTGCTCAGCGCTGCCTGTTTCGACGGCATCACGGATAAGGCGAGGGAGCTCGCGGTGGTCTCGGAGCTCGTGCACTCCGCCACGCTGCTCCACGATGACGTGATCGACGAGGGCATGGAGCGCCGCGGCGCGCCCACGTCACGCTTGGCTTGGGGCAACGGAGTGAGCGTGCTCGCGGGCGACATGCTGCTCGTGAACGCGCTCGATCGCGCGGCGCGCCACGCGCCCGAGGTGATGCCCGACTTGATCGCGACGCTGCGTCGCTTGGTCGAGGGCGAGATCGTGCAGCTGCGCGGGCGCAGCGAGCTCGACGTGACCGAAGCCACCTACGAGCGCATCCTGCGCGACAAGACGGCGTCGCTGTTCGCGTGGGCAACGCGCACCGGCGCGCGCGTCGCGGGCGCGAGCCCCTCCGACCAAGAGCGCTTGAGCGGCTTCGGCGAGCGGCTCGGGATCGCCTTTCAGCTCGTGGACGACGTGCTCGACTACTCGGGTGAGCAAACCGGCAAATCGCTGCTCGCCGATTTGCGCGAAGGCAAGCTCACGCTGCCGCTCGTGCTCGCGGTCGCGCGTCGCCCGGAGCTCGCCCAATCGATCAAGCGCATCCACGCCGGCGATCGCGAGCCGGTGCAGCTGGTCAGCCAGGCCGTGATTGAGACGGGCGCCTGTGATGAGGTGCGCCGACGCGCCGGCCACTACACCCAAACGGCCGTCGACGCGCTCAGCTCGGTCGTCCCGGGTCCGGCGCGTGTGCTGCTCGAGAACGTCGCTTCCGAGCTGGCGCGCCGCGCCGCCTGAGGGCCCGTAAAGGCCGGCCCGCCGCCCTCGCGGCCGATGCCGCCCGACCGCCTTCGTCGCTGCTCAGCTACATCCTCCAGGATGCGCCTTCGTCGCGCCTCGTCAGCCGGGCGTCGTCATTGCGCGGCGGCCGGCGCCTCGGAGGCTACGCTGCCGCGCGAAGCGTGAACGAGCTCGTGCACGAAAGCGAGCTTGAGCTTCACGATGGGCGTGATCGCGAAGGGGTAGGCGTCAGGTTGGCCCATGCTGCGATTGAGCGCGTTGAGCGCGATCGTGAGCTGGTACCATTCGCTCATCAAGTCTTCGAAATCCGCGGCCGCGGGCGACGCGCTAGCGAAGCCATATTGCTCCGCCGTCTCCAGCGTGTCGACTAGGTGCAGGTAGTGGGCGAACGTCTCCGCGAAGTCTTCCCACGGGTGCGACGCGGCGTAGTCGCTGATGAAGCGCTCGGCGTAGCCGGAGTGGGGAGCGGTCGCGTAATGCGCTTTGAGCGCTGCTGCATAGTCGGCGCGCTCGTCGCCGAACAGGGCGCGAAACGCCTCGTGCTGGCCGGCGTCCGCGACCAGCCTATCCCAGTAATAGTGCCCAATCTCGTGTCGGAAATGGCCCAGCAGCGTGCGGTAGCGCTCCTGCATGGCGAGCCGCATGCGTTCGCGCTCGGCCGCGTCGGCCTCGCTCAAGTTGAGCGTGATCAGGCCATCGGCGTGCCCGGTCAGCACGCGCTCTTCGGGCGAGCTCTGCTTGATGTCGAACGAAAGCCCTCGCTCGGGGTCGTCGCTCTTGGCGAGCACGGGCAAGCCGAGCGCGTCGAGGCTATAGATGAGCCGACGCTTGGCTCGCTCTACCTCGAGCCACAGGCTTCGGTTCTTCGGCTCTTCGAGGTTCGGGATCACATGGTTGAGGCGGCAGGCTCGGCACAGCTCGTCCGTCTCCCCCGCGTGCGTCGGTTCGACGCCCGTCGGTCCAGCGTCCGTCGCTCCGTCGGCGAGCAGCCAGTTGCACACGCCCTCGTGCACGTAGTTCGCGCAGCGCCGCAGGGGGCCAAAAGCCGAGTCGATGCGAGGCGAGTCAGTGCTCGGGAACGCCACCATCGCGCGCTCCGCGGGGTAAAACCCGAGGCCTTTTCCGCAGCTCAGACACTGAGTGTTGTCGAAGAACACCGTGGCACCGCAATCACAACGAAAGACGCGCATGCCGCCCGCCAAGCAAGCCAGGTGCCACGGCGCCGCGCTCGGATTTGCTGCGAAAGCGGGGGACGGCCGTGGCGAAATACCCGCGGGCGCGACGGATCGCCCCGGCGCAGGACCGCCACGAGGCTCCGAGCCCCGGCGAGTTAGTTCAGTGTGCCCGGCGACGACGAGTCGCTGCGCTGCGCCTCGATGAACGTCGCGGTGATCTCGCGCTCGAGCGCGCCTCGGATCTCCGCTTCGATCTGCTCGATGGAGGTCGCGAGGCGCTCGACGTTGCGCTGGTACACGAACACGCGCGCGCTGACGGAGCTGGGCTGCCCCTCGTTGCCCACCGCGTCGATCAGCAGCAAGGCGCGCGGATCGACGCCGTCGACCACGACCTCCACGCCGGGCGCGTCTGCCGCGTACACCTCTTGCTCGCGCACGTAGGCGCGAAGCATCGGGGAGAGCGAGGCGAGGGCGCGCTTGGCAGTCAGCTCGAAGGTCTCGCGCGACAGCACCGGCGGCGGGCCGGGCTGCGTCAAATCCAGATCGCGCGAGCGTAAGAACGCCTCGGTGGCGGCCTGCGTTTCGCCCCGCTCGTCGCGCACCAAGCCCAGGTAGTACCAAGCTTCCGCGTTCTTCGGCGAGCGCTTGACCGACTCCTCGATCAAGGGCGAAGCGTGCTCGAGGTTCCCGACCTCGTACAGCGCGCGGCCGACCAGGAACGTGTGCTGCGGGTTGTCGAACGGGCCCTCGGGGAAGCGCTGCGACAGCGCCGTCGCGCGGTCGACCTCGCCTTTGCCGAGCAAGGCGTCGAACATGAGCAAGAGCGCGTCCACGACCTCGTCGTCCGTCTCGGCGAGATCGAGCGAGAGCTCGCACAAGCGAATGGCTTCGTCGAAATCGGCGAGCGGGTGCACGTAGACCTCGGCCGCGTTCAGCATCGCCTCGAGGTAGGTGTCGTCGAGGGCGATGGCCTGGCGGTAATGCTCGACCGCTTCGTCGAAGTCACCCTTCAGCGCCGCCACGTAACCCAATAGGTTGTAGGCTTCCGGCGACTGCGCGTCGATCTCGAGCGCACGTCGGGCAGATAGCTCGGCGCCCCGCGGATCACCGCGTTGTACGAGGTCCCAACCGCGGTCGAGGTGGGCCGAAAACTGGTCCATGGTCTGGCCCAGGCTATTGACGTGCCCGGCCCGCACGGTCAACCGAAATTGTCATTCGTGCACGACGATGCGCGAGCCGGGCTGCGCCTCGTTCGACCAGGCGCCGTGGAAACCTTCGGGGAGCGAAGGGCCGGTGAAGAAAAACAGCCACTTGGCGTCGAGCGGCGACAAGTTCACGCAGCCGTGGCTCATCTGCACGCCGAAGTTCGTGTGCCAGAAGGCGGCGTGGAGCGCGTAAGAGCCCTGGTAGTATTGGACGAACGGCACGTCCTCGATGCTGTAGGGCAGATCGCCAGCGGCGGTGCCGTCACCGTCCATCGTGGTCGTGATGTGCTTCTCGCGAACGCGCCACTCACCCTTGGGGGTGCTGTGATCTTTCGCTTTGGTCTTGGAGTACTTGCCGGTCGAAACCAGCGTCGCGTACACCGGACGGGCGCCTTCGAACGCCACCAGCGTTTGAGAGCTGATGTCGACATCGACGTAGCGCTCGTTTTCACCCAACCCCTGCGGAGGCGGGCCGGGCTCCGTCATGCGGATCTGTGACTTGCGGATGAAGGTGCCGTCGGTCAGCTCGGCGTAGTCTCTGCCCTGAAACGCGACGATCTTGCCGGTGAGCGAGATCGGCACGAAGCGCTCGATGGTCTTGGCGTTCTTGATCGTCTTGGCGTCGACATCGATGGTGAACGTGCCGGCGCTCTTGTTGCCGCCGTATACCCAGCCGATCGGCAGCTTGTAGTTGGTGCCATCGAGCTCGACTCCCTTGAAGGTCGAGGCCTTCGTCTGCCAGAACCGATCCGAGGGCGCGACGAGGCCTTTGGTGGTCTTGTACCAACTGCGCCCGTTCCAGCGGAAGGTCTTGTCGATCGCTACGTAGAAGCCGGTGACCATGCGCTTGGCGAGGATCCCGTCGGACTCGGCCTCGAGCGCCTCGAGCTTCATCTCGTGAAGGCGATCCTTGATGTTGTCTTGCTGCCACCAAGGCTTGTCCGGCTCAGGGTCTTGCGCGGCCGCTGGCGCGGGCAAGAGCGGGGCGCCGGCGTCGGTAGCCGTGATCGGCACCGCGCTCTCGGTCTTGTCGGGGGTCAGGCTCGCTGCGATGGCGGCGGCGCGCTCGCTGGCCGCCTTGGACTCGGCCGCCTCCTTGGCCCGCGCTTTCTCTTTCTCCGCCTCTTTGAGGTACGGCTCGTACTGGTCCATCTGCTCACGCGAGGGAACCGTCCGGTAGAGCGGGGTGCCGTTCTTCGAGTTGCGCGCGTACGGGTAGGGGAGGACCTCGTTCAGGTTGGGCTGCGACGTGGCGAACTTGACCTCGGGGTGAGAGAGGTTGGTCGTGCCGTAGTTGCCGCACACGTAGCCGCCGCTCACCAGCTTGTACCAACCGCCGCTGCAGTTCTTCTGCTTCTCGGCCGTGGGCTCGACGGGCACGCGCCCGCCGCTGCGCACGAAGCCGATCTTCTTGCTGCGCTCGAACGACATCTCGCTGTACACGCCGGCGGCCGAGGAGGTGATCGCCAGCCACGGGCCCGTGTGCGGAGCGGGGGGCGCTGCGGGCTCGCTCGACGGCGCGGGCGGAGCCGCGTTGCTGCTCGGCGCTGCGCCTGCCAGCTCTTCGGGCAGCACCGGCGTGCCCGCTCGGGGCGCGGCCGAGGTCGAAGCCTCGGGCGCGTCATCGCCGGGGGGCGGCGTCTTGTCGCACGCCCCCGTCGCGGCGCAGAGCAAGGCGACCAGGTAGGTCGGGTTGAGGCGTCGGGCGGTCGGGACGTTCACTTGAGACCGTGTCTTTCCACAGCCACGGCGCGCGAGCCAATTCTCGACGCGTTCGTGTCAAACGAACGCAATGCGACCGCCGTGCCAGCGGCCAGAAGCGCGAAATCTGCGTAGATTCGCGCTTCGCCGCTTCCGAGGCTATGGTCCAGGCGTGGAAGTGAAGACGCGCCGGCGCGTGCATCTCGACACGACGCCCCGACGCCTGGGACGCTGGCTCCTGCTTTCGGCAGCGCTCCACGCCCCCTTGACGCCGCTGGCGGGGCTGGTCGGGCTGATCGGCTTGCTGCAGGTCCCGGACGACGACGCGCCGGTGTTGCCGCCGGTCACGGAAATCCCGCTCGATATCATCGACGACGAGGCGTTCGCCACCCCGGCCGAGCCGCCCGAGCCCGCCGTGCCGGAGACCGCCGCCGCGCCGCCCGAACGGGCCGCGCCGAAAGCGCCGGACCCGGTGGCGATCAAACCGCAGGCGCCCCCGGAACCGGTCGATGCCGGAGCGCCCGACGCGGGGCCGGAGCTCCAAGACGCCGGAGCGCCCGACGCGGGGCCGGAGGCCGACGCCGGCGACGCGGGGCGCGCGCCCGAGAACCGCAAGCCGGGCGACGGCATCGGCGACCCGGTGGCGGGCATCGGCAACAAGCGCGTGGTCGATCCGAACGCGAACGTGCGCGTGCTCGTGCACAACGACCGCGTCCGCCAGCACCCGCTCGGGGGACAGATCGGCCCGCTCTTGCGCAACGTCGCTCAGTGGCGCGACTTCTTCGGGCCGACGGCCATCGATCCGATGCGGGACATCGATCGCATGCTGATCGTCGGCCCGCAGCTGCGTGACTCGCGCTACGTGGTCGCCATCCTGCAGTTCAACGTGCCGCAGGAGCGCGTGCGCGCCGCCGTCGACGTGCTGGTGGCTCGCGATCCGGAGGGAGCCTGGCTCGACGCGGGCGTGCCCGTCGCGAAGGCGCGCGCAGATCACGGTGAACGCGCGTTCGTGTTTCCCTCTCCCCAGGTACTGGTCGTGACTCCGCCCAGCGCGCAGGGCAGCGCAGAGGGGCTACCTCGCAAGTTCCGCTTGCCGGGGCCGAAAGGCGACGAGATCGCGATCGCGCATTTGGAGACCCCGTACCGCGCGTTCCTCGGCTTCCCGGTGGTGATCCCCAAGAGCATCCGTTCCGCCGATATCCGCCTGTCGCCGGGCGCCGACGGGGGCGTCGTCATCGACCTGCTCGCGCACGACGAGACGGAGCCGCTCGCCCGCGAGAACGCGCAGAAGCTCACGCGCGCCCTCGAAGCTGCGACGACGCTCGACCTCGGCTTGCTCGGCTCCCTCCTCGGCGCGGGCAGCAAGAAGAAGTTCATCGAAAAGGGCAGCTTCGAGCCCGACGGTACCGACATTCGCGGGGAAATCGTGCTCACGCGCAAGCAGGTCGAGCAAATCTTGGGTTACGCCGGCGCGTTTCTGGGCAGCAGCGCGCCGCGAGCGCGACCGGCGTCGTCCATCGCGCCCGCGCCTTCAGCGAACCCGTAACGGCCCTGCAGCGCTCAAGCGCGAGCGGCTTCGGCGATCGTCGCAAGCATCGCGTCGGCGCGCGCTGGATCCAGCGAGCCGAGGCACAGGGGGCGGCCGCGCTGCGGCACCACGAGCATGCGGCACTTGCCGCGCACGGTGTCCGAGGCGCTCGCGAAGGTGAAGTCGAGCCCCAGGCCCAGCACCATCATCAGCACCGCCAGCCCAAGCAGCGACGCGGAGCCGCCCGGCACGCGCACGGCGTCGACGAACAGGCCCATGCCGAAGTACGAGCCCAGAATCAGCGCGATCAAGCCGACGTACATGCCGACGCGCGCATAACGCGTCTCGCGAGTGACGCGCACCAAGCTGCTGAGCGGGACCACGATCGAGCGCTCGTGGAGCACCTTGCCGAGCAGCTCCGTGCGCTGGTTGAGCTCGAGCCCGTTCGGGCCGATGCTGATCGAGGCCGGGCGCTTGAACGCCAGCACCCAGCGCAGCAAGACCCGCCCGACCTGGAGCACGAACAGCACGAGCGTCACCGTGAGCAGGGTGGTGACGACCGGTCCGAGCGGCGGGAGCGATAGCTCGCCATCGAGGCGGTCGGCGTTGGCCGTCACGGCGCCGGCCGCTAGCGAGCGCACGCTCGGGTCGGTGGCAGCGTGGCTGAGGTGCAGGCGCGCGCGATGCGCGATCTCGCTCTTGCTGGCCGAGATGGCGGCGGCCGCGATCAGGCCTTCGGCGCGACCGAACTCGGGCGAGACCGCTTCCGGATCGCGCGCGACGTGCGCCACCGCTTCCCACATGCCCGCCGCTTGCTCACCGAGCGCGGCGTCGAAGCAGCTGAGCGCGTCGATCGTCGTGTGCGTCGCGAGCCACACCAGGTCTGCCGCGAGCGCGTCGCGTTCCGGCTCGCCGTCGGGTAGCTCACCGGCGATTCCGAGTGCAAGCAGCGCGCCCAGCAGCTGTCGCTCCGCGGGACCTTCGGGGCCGTGCTCGAGGACGTGGAGCGGGTTGCCGTAGGGGGTGGTCGCTTGCTCGTCCGTGATCCCGGCGCCCTGAATCGACGCGAGCGACTCGGCGGAGGGCGCGTGGAACTTGGAGGCCAGATCCGGCCGTCGAAGCACGGCGGAGGCGAGCGCGACCCGCCGCACGAGGCCCGACAGGGCGGGCGTGTCCGAGCCTTCGCGGAGCTTCTCCACGACTTCGGACGCGCTATCGACCTCCATCACCAGGGCCGTCTTATACGAAAACGCGGGAAACTGCCAAAGCGTTGTCGTTCAGGGCGCCGCGAGCGGTGACGGCCCGCGGCGACTACGACCCGCGGCGACTACGAGACGACGCGAAGCGAATTGAGCACCGGGCCGGGAAGCTCGTCGGACGTATCGTCGGTGGGGCGGTTCCGAGCGTCGACCCGCACGACCACCGGCCGATACTCTCGGGCTTCTTCGCGGCTCATCTCGGCGAACGTCGCCAGAATCACCAAGTCACCCGGCTGGTTCAGGTGCGCCGCCGCTCCGTTGACGCAGACACAGCCGGAGCCACGCGGCCCGGCGAGGGCGTACGTCATCAAGCGGGTCCCGCGCGTGACGTTCCAGATATGCACGGCTTCGTTGGGCAGGATCTCGGCTGCGTCCAGCAAATCACTGTCGACGGTGACGCTGCCTTCGTACTCCAAGTCGGCGTGCGTGACGGTGGCACGGTGGATCTTGGATTTGAACACATTGAGCCGCATGACTCTCCTGATGCGTCGCGTCATGCCGGCCCAACATGGGTCCAGCTGGCGGACTTGAATTTCAGCATAGGGGCTCGCCTCCCCAGGCACAAGGCCGGCAGGCCCGCCGCGCGACCGTAACAGTTGGAAAAGCGTCGCTAACTTGGCCCGCGTCGAGGGCTCACGTTAGCAAAGTGAGCCATGGCGACGCAGGGCAAAGAAGAGCTGCTCGAGAACCTCCGGTCGATGGTGCGCGACATGCTGCGGCTACGCAGCGAAGGCGGCGCTTACGCGAAGCTGGCTCGCGCTCACGGCTACGTCGACGGCTACATGCGCGTGCTGCTCGAAGCCGGCATCGCCGACCACAAGGCGCTGCTGGCGTTGGTCGCCGACGAGCGACGAAAGTTCGATGGCCCGTCCACGCGCGAAGTCAACGTCGAAGTCAACGTCGAGGAGTCGCTCGAAGACGCGACGCCGACGCGGCGCATCGCGGCGGCGTGACGCGGCACCTCGCGGCGGCGTAGTGACGCCGGGCGCGTACCGTCAGATGGCGTAGTCTTCGACGAACAGCTTCGCGGAGGTGACGTCGACCATGACGCGGTCGCCGAGCGAGATGCCGAGGTGGTCGAGCTCGAGCTTGGTGACTTGAACGCTCATGGCGTCGCCGCTCGGGAGCGTGACCGTGAGCTTCACGTTGCCTCCGATGCGGGCGAGGCGATCGACGGTGCCCAGCTCGACGCCGGCGTCGCTGCCCTGCGGCTTGGCGAGCTTCACGTCGTGGGGGCGTACGAAGGCGCGCACTTCGGTGCCGTCGAGGGCGCCGTGAGGCGCCGCTACGCCGCGTGAGCCGATCTCGGCCTTCCCGCCCTGCACGCGCGTCTTCAGCACGTTCGCGCCGCCCAAGAACGACGCCACGAAGGGGCTCGCGGGGTGGTCGTAGAGCTCATGAGGCGCGCCGGCTTGCGCGACCACGCCGCTGTTCAGCAGCACCACGTGCTGCGACAGCTCCAGCGCTTCCTCTTGGTCGTGCGTGACGAGCAGGGTGGTGACGCCCGTCTTCTCGTGGAACTCCACCAGCCACTCGCGGAGCTCCACGCGCACCTGGGCGTCGAGCGCGCCGAACGGCTCGTCGAGCAACAGCACCTTGGGCTGGGTCGCGAGCGCGCGGGCGAGCGCGATGCGCTGCCGCTGCCCGCCGGAGAGCTGCGAAGGAAACCGACCTTCGTAGCCGTCGAGCTGGACGAGGCCGAGCAGCTCCTTCACGCGCGCGTCGATGGTGGCCTTCTCGGCCTTGCGGATCTCCATGCCGAACGCGATGTTGTCGCGCACCGTCATGTGCCGGAACAGCGCGTAGCTCTGAAAGACGAAGCCGACCTCTCGCTGCTTCACCGGCACGCGCGTGACGTCTTTGCCGTCGATGGAAATCTGCCCCGAGCTCGGCTCTTCTAGCCCCGCGATCAAGCGCAGCAGGGTGGACTTGCCGGAGCCGGACGGACCGAGCAGCGACGTGACCTTACCCTCCGGCGCCACGAACGAGACGCCGCCCACCGCGGCCACGTCCTCGCCGCTGCTGAAGGTCTTCACCAGGTTTCGAACTTCGACGGTCATGCTCGGCTTTCGTTGGGGCGCGCGTTCAAGGCGGCAGGGCGACGGGAAGCTGATGGGGCGAGCGAACGGCGCTCCGCGTCGGCACGTCGCGCCAGGCGGCGTGCCTTCAGCGTGGCGTTCAGCTCGACCGCCTTCTTCACCAGCAAGGTGACGATCGCGAGCGACGCGAGCAGCGCCGCCGACGCAAAGGCGCCGACGAAATTGTACTCGTTGTACAAAATCTCGACGTGCAGCGGCAGCGTGTTGGTTTGGCCGCGGATGTGCCCGGACACCACGGACACGGCGCCGAACTCGCCCATCGCCCGCGCGTTGCACAAGATCACGCCGTAAACCAGGCCCCAGCGGATCTTGGGCAAGGTGATGCGCGTCAGGATTTGAAAGCCGCTCGCGCCCATGGTGAGCGCCGCTTCCTCCTCGTCGCTACCTTGCGCTTGCATCACGGCCAGCGTTTCCCGCGCGACGAGCGGGAAGGTGACGAACGTGGTCGCGATCACGATGCCCGGCACCGCGAAGATGATCTTGATGTCTCGCTCGGACAGCCACGGGCCGAACAAGCCCTGCGCGCCGAACAGCAGCACGAAGATCAACCCGGAGATCACCGGCGACACGCTGAACGGCAAGTCGATCAGCGTGATCAGCGCGCTCTTACCCCAGAAGTCGTAGCGCGACACGAGCCAGGCCGCGCACAGCCCGAACACCGCGTTCAGGGGCACCGCGATCGCGGCCGTGAGCAGGGTGAGCTGGATCGCCGCGAGCGTTTCGGGCTCTCCCAGCGCTGCCAGAAAAGCGCCCGCGCCCTTGGAGAAGGCGGCCGCGAACACCACCGACAGCGGCAGCAGCAAGGCCACCCCGAGGAACGTCGCGGCGACGCCGATCAAGAGCCAGCGAACGAGCGGGCTCTCGTCGGACACGTGACTGCGGCGCTTGGCGGAGCCGTGCCCGCCGCGGCTGGTGACGACCCCGCTCATGACGCCTCCGCCCGCCGCGCCCAGCGCTGAAGCAAGTTGATCCCGAGCAGCAGCAGAAACGACGCCCCGAGCATGACGGTGGCGATCGCGGTTGCGCCTGCGTAGTCGTACTGCTCGAGCTTCGTGACGATCAACAGCGGCGCGATCTCGGTCTGCATCGGCATGTTGCCGGAGATGAAGACCACAGAGCCATATTCGCCCAGGGCTCGCGCGAAGGCGAGCGCGAAGCCGGTCAAAATCGCCGGCAACAAGCTGGGTAAGATGACGCGCCGGAAGGTCTGAAAGCGCCCTGCGCCGAGGACCGCGGCGGCCTCCTCGACGTCGGTGTCGAGCTCCTCGAGCACGGGCTGCACCGTGCGCACCACGAACGGGATGCCGATGAAGGTGAGCGCCACGATGATGCCCAGCTCGCTGAAGGCTACCTTGACGCCCATGGCCATCAAGTGCCCGCCGAGCCAGGCGTTCTCCGAGTAAATAGCGGTGAGCGCGATGCCCGCGACGGCGGTGGGCAGCGCGAACGGCAGGTCGACCAGCGCGTCGAGCAGGCTCTTTCCGGGAAAGGTGTAGCGGGCCAGCACCCAAGCCACGACCACCCCGAACACCGCGTTGATGGCCGCGCCCGCGAAGGCGGTCGTGAAGCTCAGCTGGTAGGCGGCGAGCGCCCGCTCATCCGTGACGGCGTCGATGAACGCCTGCAGGCCCTGGGTGCTCGCCTTCAGTACCATCGCCAGCAGCGGCAGCAGCACGAGCAAGCCGACGTAGAAGACGGTGTAGCCCAGCGTCAGGTTGAAGCCGGGCAGCACTCCGCGCTTCCGAAGCCGAAAGCGCTTGCGCTGGATCACGGGGGGCTCGGACATTCCGCCGCCTCACTTACTCGGCTTGTAGATCTTGTCGAACAGGCCGCCGTCGTTGAAGTGCAGCGGCTGCGCTTTGCTCCAGCCGCCGAACAGCTCGTCGACGGTGAACAGCTGAATGGCCGGGAAGCGATCCTTGTACTTGGCTAGTACGTCGGCGCTGCGCGGGCGGTAGTAATGCTTCGCGGCGATCTCTTGGCCTTCCGGGCTGTACAGCTCCTTCAAATACGCCTCCGCCACCGCCCGCGTGCCGCGCTTGTCCGCGACTTTGTCGACGACCGTCACGGGCGGCTCCGTCAGGATGCTCACGGACGGCACCACCACCTGGAATTTGCCCTTGCCGAGCTCGTTCACGCTGAGTAGCGCCTCGTTCTCCCACGTCACCAGTACGTCACCGATGCCGCGCTCGATGAAGGTCGTGGTCGAGCCGCGCGCGCCCGAGTCGAGCACGGGCACGTTCTTGTAAACCTTCTCGACGAACGCCTGCGCCTTCGCGTCGTCTCCGCCCGGCTGCTTGAGCGCGTAGCCCCAAGCCGCCAAGTAGTTCCAGCGCGCGCCGCCCGACGTCTTCGGGTTCGGGGTGATGACCTTCACGCCATCTTTGGCGAGGTCGTTCCAGTCTCTGATTTGCTTCGGGTTGCCCTGGCGCACCACGAACACGATCGTCGACGTGTAAGGCGAGCTGTTCTGCTCGAGCCGCGACTGCCAGTTCTCGGGGATGAGCTTGGCCTTGTCGTGGAGCTGGTTCACGTCGTACGCCACGGCCAGGGTCACGACGTCGGCGGCGAGGCCGTCGATCACGGCGCGCGCTTGCTTTCCGCCCCCGCCGTGCGACTGGTTGATGGTGAGCCGCTGTTGGTGCTCAGCCAGCCACTTCTTGGTGAAATGCGCGTTGAAGTCGGTGTAGAGCTCGCGCGTCGGATCGTAGGACACGTTGAGCAGAGTCAGCGGCGCCTTGCTGGCGCCCGAGCTCTGGCCGGCGGCGTCGGACTTGGCTTCCGTCTTGCTGCAAGCGCCGAGGCTGAGCGCGAGCGCGAGCAGCGCGAAGGACCGTCGAGCGAAGCCTGGACCCGCAGGGGTGGGGAGGGACGTTGTCATTGATTGGATGCTTCCAGTTGCGCAGTGATCAGATCAGCCAGCGTCATGCTCTGGAGCACGCGCTGGGAGGCGACGCCCATTTGATTGAGCACCACCTGCGCTGCACAGGTGCTCTCGCCGGGGCACTCCTGACAGCGCGAAGGACGAATCGGGTCGAGACAGGCGAACTGCGAGGCGTGCCCATCGACGACGTCGATCACCCGCGCGACGCTCAGCTCGTGCGGCTGCACGCGCAGCGTGTAACCGCCCCCGCGTCCGCGCTTGACCATGAGCACGCCGTGGCGCGCCAGCTCGCGCAAGATCGCTTCGAGGAAGCGCTGAGGGATGCCCTCGTCCTCAGCGATGCGCGACGTGAGCGTGAGCGCGCCCTCCCGCTGGGCGAGGTGCTTCAGCGCTCGGAGCGCGTACGTGGTCTTGCGCGTGATGATCACTCTATCTACTCGATAGGGAATATGAGTTGAGCGCGGCTCTGTCAACCACAAGTTTCAACTGTTTGAAAGTGCGGGAGTTTTTGCCTGCCTCGCGCCAGTCCGGTACGGCTTCTGCGCCTCGAGCGCGTTCGCGCTCGTCGGGGCGCGCCGAGATCGGTCTCCGGCCCGGGTCAGGGGGTGACCTCGAAGTGGCGGATTTCCCAGGACTGTCCGCCGCGAGTATCGCGGATCACGAGCCAGATCGTGGCCGGCCCCGGCTCGCTGCCGACCTCGTAGACGTTGTCGGTGGAGCTCGCGCCTTCGGCCTGCTCTTCCTCGATTCCGGTCTGCTCGTCGCGAAACCGGCCCCGCGAAGCGTACCACGCGACCGTGATGCCTTCGCGACGCGGCTCGATGCGCTCGGTTTCGTGGTTGTACCAAACGTACGGCTCCGAACCGCTGCAGCCGCGCGGCTGCCCCGTGCAGTCCTCGGCGCACGTGGTTTGGTCTTCGAAGGCGGTGCACAACCCATCGCCGCACGTCGACTCGGTGCTGCACGCGTCCCAGCTCGCCCGCAGCGCGAGCTTCGAGCCCGCGCGGATCGACAGCGGCTGGTCGTCGGCCGCGAGCTCTTGCTCGGTGCCGTCGCGGCGCGTGACGCTCGCGATACGGGGGCTCTGGTTTCTGCGGTAACGCCGGCGGTAATCGAGGGCGTCGTCGCGGTTGACGTCGGCCAAATCGCAATCGATGCGCACCGCGCCCAGCGATTGGGTCTGCCCCCAATGCGCGGCGAACGGCTGGTAGAAGCCACCCGTGATGTCGGGGTCGACGGGCCTACCCGCGCCCTCACCGCCTTGCGGGCTCGGGCGCAGCGGGCCGAACAGCTTGCACACGTCCTTGTCGATGGTTGCCTGGACGGTCTGACCCGAGCCCAAGGCCAGCACCTTGCCGCTGCCGTCGTCGGGCTCGAGGCACGCGGGGGCGACCGGGCCGAGCTCGGTGAGCGGCTTGCGGGTGAGGCACATCGTCCAATCGAGCCGCGGCGCGGTCGCACCTTCCGGCACCGCGACGAGCGCCGTCAACGTCACCTCCTCGAGCGACGGTGCTTCCGCTGGCGTCGACGCGATCGCCAGTAAGCGCGGCTCGGTCAGCTTCGTCAAGTCGGTGTCGAAGTCGGGGACGCAGCCCGTGGCCGCTACGAGCAGCGCGAAGGCCAAGCGGGGCCTCGACTCTCCCGACGAGCAGGGGGGCCGCTTCATAGCTCCCACCTCGCGCCGATCACCGGCAGTATCGGCAGGCCGCGGATGCTCCGTCGCTGCGAGTAGTCTTGGCTGTAAATGAGCTCCTCGGCGTTTTCGCGGTCGGTCACGTTCTGTACGTCGGCGTAGAGCTCGCCCTGGGTGCCGGCGAGCTTGAAGGTCTTGGAGATGCGCACGTCTAGCTGGGCAAAATCAGGGATTCTGATGGAGTTCTTCCGGCCGAGCACGGGCTCGTAGAGGTTCCGACGGGTGTCGTGGTAGGCGCCGATCACGGGCGTGCGCGGGTAGCCGGTCGCGTAGCGGAAGCGCACGCCGACGTCGAAACCCGCGCCCAGCTCGTACGACGCGAGCGCGGTCAGCACGTGCGTCTGATCGAAGTCGAACGAGCGCCAGCTCGCGCTCGCGTTGTCTCGTCGCTCCGCGCGCATCAGCGTGTACGCCACCCAACCGAAGAAGCCGTGATCGAGGTCGCGACGGATCAGGAACTGCACGCCGAACGCGCGACCTTCACCCGCGCCGACCAGCGTCTCGCCCAGCAGCGGGGCCGACGACGGATTGCGCACCGCGAGCCCCTCGGAGCGTGAGTAGAAAGCCGTGGTCTCGGCGCTCAGCTTGGGAAAAACCTGGACCTGATTGCTGACCAAGTAGTGCGTGGCGTTGGCGACGTTCAGGAGCGGGTTACCGAAGACGGGAGATTGGTCCTCGGCCTGCGGAGCCTGGAAATAGCGGCCCCAAGCGGCCTTGAAGCTCGCGCGCTCGCTGGGAGTGTAGCGGATGGAAAGGCGCGGCTGCAGCGCGAGGTCGGAGGTGTAGGCGCCCGTCGGCGGCAGGTTGCCCTCGTCGGGGGCGCGCCGGTCGACGGAGATGAAGTACGGCTCGACGCGCATGCCCGGCACGAAATGGAGCTGCCCGCCCAGCACGGCGACGTCGCCTTCGACGTAAGGCGCGGCGCTGCCGGTGATCGTCTTCCAGGTGCTGCCGTTGATCTCGCTCGACGGCGGCTGTCCGAACGTGCGAGCGTCGCCCTCGCGTGGAGGGGTGCTGACGGAGCCGGCGCGCTCGGCGGTCGCGCTCGAGGCTTCGAGATCGAGGCCGACGTTGCCGGTGAGCAGCTCGGAGATGCGGTGCGCGTGGCTCACGCGCAAGCCGTAGTGGCGCGAGCGCACGGACAGCTCGGTGGGGGTGCCGCCGAACTCAGCGACCAGGCTGCTGCGATCCCGTCCGAACCAGGGAGTCAGCCGCGTCTCGCTGCCGTCGGCCTCGGTCGCCACGTAGCGCACGTAAACGCGCTCGAACTTGAGCTCCTTCGTCTCTTGCTTGCGCTCGGCGGGGTCCACCGAGCCTACGCTGCGCTCGACGCGGTCCGACGACAGCAGGCCGCCGAGCTCGACGTAGCGCTTCTCGCCCAGCCGTCGCCGCAGCTTGGCCTGCGCGTCATAGTAGTGCGGGATGGGGAAGAACTCGCCGACGTCTTCATCCGTCGCCACGTCGAGCGTCTCGTCGAGGTGACTGCGACGGGCCGCGCCCGCGAAGCTCCAATTTTCCGTGATCTTGCCGGAGGCGGAGGCGGAGGCATCGAGCAGATCGAGCTGCAGGGCGGCGTGACGCGCCTTCGGATCCGGATCGCGCGTCGCGACCGTGATCAGGCCGCCCAGCCCCCGGCCATAAGTCGAGCCATAGCCGCCCGGTAGCAGCTCGACGCTCTGGACCAAGTCCGTATGGATGACCGAGCGCAAGCCACCGAAGTGATACAGGAGCGGCACCCGCACGTCGTCGACGTAAACGCGCGTGTCCTCCGGTGAAGCACCCCACACCACGATTTGTCCGGAGCCGGCGCTGGCTCGGGCGACGCCGGGCATGTTTTCGACGATCTTGAGCACGTCGCCTTGGGTGCCGGCCACGCGGCGCGCCTGATCGGCTTCGACCTTCACCGACACGACCTGCTTGGTCAGGGTCGGCAGCACGATCACGATTTCGAGGTCGTCCGCGTCTTCGTCGCTCTCGGCGGACGCCTGGGTGGGGGCGAGGTCGACCTCGTAGCTCGCTTGCAGCTTCTCGCCCGCGACGACCGTCTCTTGAGTTTGCAGCGCCTTCAAGTCGCTGCGCGAGAGCGTCACCTTGCGCGCGCCTGGCTCGAGGTCGAGGAAGCTGAACTTACCCTCGGCGTCAGTCTCGGCTGAAAGTCCGCTGTCGAGCTCGATGCGCACGCCGGCCATGGGCGCGCCGGTGCCGCGGGCCTTCACGACGCCTTCCAGGATGCCGGTGGTGGGCTCGGCTTCCTTCAGCACGAACTCGTAGCGGTATTGGATGCGGATCGGCGCCGGCTGGTCGTCGATTTCGGCGGGCTCGAACCGGAACTGCTTCGCGGCGGCGATGGCCGCGGCATCGAAAGCCGCCCCCGCGGACTGCACCACCGCCGCTTGCTCGACGCTTCCGGTCGCGGAGATCGCGATCTGCAAAATCACGGATGCCTGCTTGCCGGCCGCCTTCTCGGACTCGGGATAGGGCGCCTCCACGAACGTGACGAGGCGGGGCGGCTTCGTCAGTTTAGGCCGTCGCGCTTCGTCGCCCACGGGCTGCGCGGCGGCTTGCTGCGCGAGCGCGCTGGTGGTGGGCAGAAGCGCGGCGAGGAGCACGAGCCAAGAGCCGAGCCGCGTGGTGCGGCGCAGAGACGAGACGAAACGAAGCAAGACGGGTCTTTCGAAGCGAGGGATTTACAGCGTGAAACGCATGGAAATGTTGAACGTAGCGCGCGTGGGCGTGCCGCAGCGTACGGCGGGCTCGAACTCCGCCTGGCGCGCGGCGGCGAGGGCGGCCTCGTCGAGGCCGTAGCCCAGCCCCTGCAAGAGCTTGACGTCGACGACGCGTCCGCTCTCGTCGACCGTGAGCTGCACTCGCACCTTGCCTTCGACGCCGGCGGCACGCGCGGCCTCCGTGCCGGCTGGTTGCGGCACGCTGCGCGGCTTCGGCTTGGCGGGCGGGTCACTGCAAGGATCGAGGGCATCGCTGGCCGCCGCCGCCGCGGGCTGTAGTTTCTTCGGCGCGGGGAGCGCGGCCTTGGCTTCTCGAGCTGCGCTCTTCGTGCTGCCACCGACCGGCAAGGCGATGCCGGTGCCGTCGACGCCGCCGCTGAGCGAGACGCCGAAGTCGGGCAGGTCGGCGAGGGGAGCGGCGGGCGGAGGGGCTTCGCTAGGCGGGGGAGGGGCTTCGGCCGGCTTGGCCGCGGCGGCGCGGCGCTCGCGGGCGGGCGGCTCGGGCTTGCGCGGGGGCGGGTCGATTTTTGCGGGAGCCGGCGGCTTCTTCGCCGGCTTCTTCACCTCGGCGATTTCGATTGCCGTCGCCGCTCGCGCCTTCTTGATCTCGATCTTGCCGACGCCATACGCGAGCGCGCCGTGCACGACGAAGCTGGCAGCGATGAGGGTCGAACGAGAGCTCCACATGGCGGGCTGCTACTTGGTCTCGACGTTGATGGCGAACTTGGTGATGCCCTCGACCTTGGCCAGATCGATGACGCCCACGACCGAGCCGTGGCGGGCTTGCTCGTCGGCGGTGATCACCAGGTTGAGGTTCTCGTTCTCGGCCTTGGCGCCGCGCAGCAGGCCGGGCAAGTCGGCTTTGGGCGTCGCCTTGTCGTTGAAGAAGTACTCGCCGTCTTTGGTGATGGTCACGACGTGGGTCTTGCTCACCGTGTCGTCCGAAGACGCGGTCTTCGGTAGCTCGACCTTGAGGCTCTGCGACACGATGTAGGTGGCGGAGACCATCATGATGATCAGCAGCACGAGCACGATGTCGACCATCGGCGTCACGTTGATGCCGACGATGGTGCCGCGACCGCGCGACGAGCCGGAGGTGACGGAGGCCATCAGGCTGCTCCCACCGCTTCGATGCGGCCTTGCGAGTCGTTGCTTTCGCTGCGCGCGCTCGGCGCCGAGTCGCGCGCCGTCTTGACGACGTTCGCCGCCCGCGCGCTGATGCCCGCCTTCAGGTAGGCGCTGATCAGCTTGGTGAGGGCGATCGCCTCCGTCTCGATCTCGCCGATGCGCTTCTGGATGACGTTGTAAGCCACGACCGCCGGCAGCGCGACGAACAAGCCCACGCCCGTCGCGACCAGCGCCTCGGCGATAGCGGCCATCACGCCGCCCATGGCCGAGTTGTTCTGACCGTTGGCGCCCAGCGCGCTGAACGCCATGATCACGCCGAGCACGGTGCCGAATAGCCCGACGAACGGCGCGTTGTTGCCGAGGGTGCCGAGGAAGTTGAGCCCACGCTCCAGGTCCTTCTTGGCGCGGCCGAGCGCCGACTCCACCGCGTCGGCCATGGCTTCCGGGCCACTGTCGGCCCAGCGCAGCGCTTCACTCGCCACGCCGGCTTCGAACGACTTGCTCCTGGCGAGCAGCTTCGACGCGCCGTCGAGGTCGTCTTGGTCGAGGAGCTTGGCGAGCTTCTGGTGAAGCTCGCTCGTGTTCTCGGAGCGACGGCGGAAGTACAGGAAGCGCTCGACCATCGTCGCGAGCGACAGCACCGACAGCGCGATGAGCAGGTAGAGAATCCACTCGCTGCCTAGCAGCGCGACCTTGAGTAACCGTTCGATCAACATGGGGGTGCCTTTCGCGGAACGAGAAATCGCTTCAGTTCACGTTGAAGCTCGTGACGAACATGCCGAGCTTGGCCCCGCCGGTGGCGTGCACGGCTTGGAGCTGTCCGGCTTGCTGGAAGGTGCGTCGCGGGGCGAAGGTGTCGGGCTCTTCGCCGTCTTCGGCCACGTGCAGCGACGCATCGAAGTGGACGTTGGCCTCGCCGCAGGCGTCGTAGAGATCGGCGTAGACGAGGTAGGTGCCCGGCTCCGGGGTGTCTTGAAAAATCAGGCTTTCGCGGCGTTTTCCGGAGTCGAGGCAGTGAGCGACAGCGTCGACGTCGAAGATGCCGGTACCAGGGGCGCTAGGATCGAAGTCGCCGGCCTCGTCTTCGGGCGCGGTCGAAGCGTGCTTGGAGTCGACGACCTTGCCGCTCGGCGTGATCACGCGCAAGTCGAGGTCCACCGGCGCATCCCAGGCCAAGCTGACGACGAGGGCGGGCGGCGGCGTCGTCGGGTCGCAGGCGTTGCCGTTGTCCGGCACTTCGCGCGCGATGCACACGTTCACCGCGCCGCGCGTGCCGGAGCGCCCCCGCTCGTCGATGGCAGCGACGAGCAGCCGATGAAGGCCGGGCGCGACGTCGTGCCCGAACGAGGCGCGCAGGCGCCACTCGACCTGGCCTGGGTTCAAGGCGTCGGCGTTGGCGGTCGGGAGCAGCCAGTAGCCCGAGCCGAGCTCTCCGAGCCGGATGGCCACGGCGGCCGCGTCATCGGAGGCCGTGCCGCTGATGGCGCGGGCGGTTTCTCCTTGGCGAATCAGCGAGTTTGGCAGGTTGATGCCGCTGACGTACGGCGCGGTGGGCCCCGCCCCGTTGATCACGTCTTCCCCCGTGAGCGGCGGCAGCCCCGGCAGCTCCTCTTCGCGAAATTGTGCGTCTTGCACGCGCAGCGGCTGCTCGAGGCCTTGCGTGAGCGGGTCGCCCGAGCAAGCGAGGGTCGTCCAGGCCACGCTCCAAAGCACCTTGGCGCGCAAGCTCATAGCTCCACCTGCAAGCGCAGCGTCCACTGGTCGTTGTCGGCGTCGCTCGGCACTCCGACGGCGTCGCGCGCCAGGTAGTCGCGCACGAAGTCGTACTGGAAGAGCAGCCGCGCGCGCTTCGGGAGCACGATGCCGACCAGCGGCGAGAAGGTCTTGACCGTCTGCGTCTTGGGCAGGATCTTCGTCGCCCGCGTCTCGATGATGTCGGAGTTCGGATCGTAGATGGCAGCGCGGAGACCCAGTACGCCATACGCCGTGATTTCTTGCGTGAGCGCCACGAACCCGCCCGCTTGCCGGGCGTCGAGCGAGCTCGCGACCGGGTCGGACGGCGCGAAGCCGCGGTCGTAGTTGGAGGCGACGAACGCTTCGGCCGTGAGCTGCGATTGGCCGAGGCCAGTTTCGAGCGTCGCCTGGAGATCCAAGCCGATCGCCCAGCGAGCGAAGCTCTCAGAGGGCTTCGCTGCGCTGCCGGGCGTGCCGATGAGCTCGGTCGGTTGAGCCACGCCGTCTTGGTTGATGTCGGTCCACGATATGACGCTCTTCGTCGCGCTTTGGCCGGCGTGAAAGCCTTTGCCAACCGCGAAGGAGCTGCCCCCGCCGAGCGCTAGCCCGCGCGCGACGTCGACTTGGGCGCCGAAGCGGCCCGTCACGTCCTTGGCGGCGTTCGGATCGCGCGGCCAGCTGCGGCCATCGACGGGCTCGCCGTTGGTGACGGCCACGGCGTAGCGCAGAAAGGCGGCTCCGCCCGAGAGCTTGGCGCCAACGTCCATCTCGGTCGGGAAGAGCGCGCCGGAGCCGACGGAGCGCTCCATGAACCAACGCTGCCGCGCCGACTCGTTGAGCTCGAAGCCGAATGGCAGATCGAGCACACCGACCGAGAGCATCACGAGCGGCGGCAGCTCCTGCGGGTTGCTACCGCGGTAGAACAGAGCGCCCTCGGCGCGCCGGACACCGACGCTCGGGCCGCGCATGGTGTTGGCGTCGAGCTCCAGCGTGGCTGAGGCAAAATCCCAGCGGCGGTCGAGGCGCAGGCGCGCTCGGCGGAGCACGAATTGGTCTTGATTGAGCGGGGCGCCGCTTTGCTGCAGTTGGTCTTCGGAGAGCGCGCTGTGCTGAAGCTGCGCTTGGACGTAGCCGCCGATCTCGAGGCCGCTCGCAGCGGTGCGGGCGGTCACGCCGCGCTCGGGGCTCGCCACGGGCTTGGGCGGGCCGCTCGTGGGCTCTGCTGCGACGCTCGTGGCCGCGGCCGGTGCTGCGGCTGAGGCCGTAGGGGGGGGCTGCGAGGCTTCGGGGGCGGCCGCCGGAGGCTTTTCAGTCGCCGGCGCCGGTACAGTGCTCGTCGGCGTCGTTGCGTCCGCGGGGGACGCGGGCACTTCCAGGTCCTCGTCGTCGGCCGCGGGTGCGGCGGGTGGATTCTGCGCGTGCGCTGCAGACGCCCACAGCGACAAGCCGAAGGCCAACACCAATCGTTGTTGAGTAACTCTGAGCAAGGGACGTTCCAGACGAATAGTTGCGAGAGCGAGCGCCCAGCGCGACCCGCGTGCCGTTCGTCGGGAGACGGGCGGCGCGCAAGGCCTGGTGATCAACGCGGGTCACGATGGGGAGCTCGATCAAGGGTTGCGGGGATGGGCTCAGTTGGGGAGGTCGGGCAGCGAGCCGTCGTCCTCGAGCAGGGGGAGACGGGCGGCGTTATCGAACTCGACGATGTCGCCGTCGGTGCAGCGATTGAGGAACTCCTCGACCACACGGTTCGTCGGGCAGTTGTAACAACCGTCCTTGCCGCGCTCGGGCAGGTCGCACTCGGGCTGCGGCACGCTGGGCTCACCGCCCTGTCCTTGGCCGCCGACGTCGATCGGCGGCTCGCCGCCGTCGCCGGGGTCGGGAGCGCCGCCCGTGCTGCCGCCGGCGCCGACGCCGGCGCTGTCGTTGGAGTTTCCGGCCTTGTTGCCGCTGCCGGCCGTCGGCTTCTTCCCGCCCGTGCTCACGTCGGGCGGGGCGGGGTTGCCGTTGTTCGAGTCGTCACTGCAAGCGATGGCGGCGAGCAGCCCGGCGAAGAGCGCGGGAAGGAGGGCATGCGTTTTCATGGTTCTCATCCTTCTTCCTGGCCTTCTGCCCGGTAACCTTCGCAGTAGCCGAAGTTGCAAAACGCGGTGTCCCCGCCGCACTGCGAGTCGTCTTCGCAAGACGTGCACGCGCTGGTCACGGTCGGGTTGGTGACCTTTTCGAAGTAGCAACCGCACGGCTTCGGCGCTTGGTACGAAGAGAAGGCGCCCAGCGTCCCTTCACGCGAGACCTGCATGGCGCACTGCGGGATGTCGCCGGCGAGGATCGACTGCTCGAAGGCGTTGACGCGCGTGCCCGGCGGCAGCGTCTCCTTGCTGAACCAGCCGATCAGGTTGGCGACGCGCTCATCGACTGGCCTGCCCTGCTTGTCGACCCGGGCGTAGTAGTGGCCCGGCGCCCACAGGTAGTATTTGCCCGTGCGCACGTGGATCTTGTCGAAGGTGTTGACGGCCGAATCCGGATACACCGCGCCTGCTTGGCCGTAGTGTTGGTACGCGAGGGTGCGCACCTTGGTGCGATTGGTGTCGGCCGCGCTGCCCGACACGTAACCGATGGTTTGGCGCGCCAGCGCTTCGGTCGTCGCGTAGGTGTTGAGGGCGGCGATCAGCGACCCCTGCGTGGCGTAAATGGTCTCCGCCGGCCAGTTGAAGGCGGTGGGCGGAACGTCGATGGCGGTCGCGATCAGCAGGCTCGCGAACGAGTCGGGCTGACGACGGGCCACGCCCGTGCCTGCCGTCCACGGCGCGGCCTGTCCGGTCGCTCCGAAGCCGTAGATGAAGTAGAGCGCCTCGGCGCTGATCGCGAGCTCGTTCGACTTCACGTCGGTCACGATGTTCAGCGTTTGGATGGGCGCGATGAAGTCGCCCACGCCGTCCGGCAGCTCGCCTTGCGGGCAGAACGCGGCGTCATTGCCCATGTGCGAGAAGCTGACGGGCTGCCCGCCCACCGCGGCGTCGCAGAACTGATCCGCGTCGTTGGCGATGCCCTCCACCCAGTAGCGGAAGCGGCCGGTAGCCTTACCCGTGAGGAACGCAGCGTAGCCCGGGCAGGCGCTGAGCTCGTCGTTGTAGAAGATGGTCGTACGCTCGGCGGTCTTGTTCGGATCCTTGGCGATCGCGAGCGAGATCTTCTTGAGCGTGGCCGTCACCGCGCTGCCGCCCACGCCGTAGACGTGGTTCGGTAGGTTGGTCAGGCTATCGCACGCGACTTGGGCGCGCGCTTCGCTCGGCAGCAGAAGAGCTGCTGCGAGCGTGAGCGCGCAAGCTACGGCTGGGGTCGATTTCAAAAGCATCACTTCCTCCAAATACGTGCGGGTCCACCGGGGTGACCGGCGTGCACGGGCGCTCCTCCCAGGAATCGAACCTGGCTCGCGTTGGCCCACGCGGCCTGCGCCGTCCCAGACGGCAAGGAGCAGAGCTTCAGCCGCTGACGCGCTTCCACGCCGCAGCCGGCGTAGAGAGCTCGGACAGCACCGAAGCGAACTTGCTC
The DNA here is from genome assembly GCA_023431345.1 of Pseudomonadota bacterium. Classification (GTDB taxonomy): domain Bacteria; phylum Myxococcota_A; class Polyangia; order Polyangiales; family Polyangiaceae; genus PMG-095. The sequence continues at coordinate 25,403 of JAEYWK010000146.1, read as the reverse complement.
ACGCCGCACCGCGCGAGCAGCAGCAGGCGCTTGTGGCGAAGCTTGGCCAGCTTGCGCGCGCGCCAGACCGCGCCGTGGCTGTTCACGGCCGTCACCACGAGCACCAAGTCGGAGCGCTCGATCATCGAGTCGAGCGTCCCGGCGCCTCGCCCGGCCAGATCGCCCGTGTGCCACTCGATGGAATGACCCGCACGCTCCGCGAGCTGCCGATACTGGGCCTCGCTTCTGTCCAGCCCACCGATGAGGGCGATGTGCATGCTGTCTCTCCATAGTCCAATCAGCAGAGCGGAAAAGTAGACTTATGAGGCAAATGAAATCCGGCGTTGCGGCCGGCTCCTGCGTCGAGGCGGGGCTTTGAGCTAGATCAGCAACAGCTAAGGAGGTAATGCGCAGCAGATCCCATGCGGGACCCGCGCTGAGCACTCTTTGTCGCCGAAACCATCACGTCGATAACCCTAGTTGTCCGGTATACTGGACGGCTCGTTGCTGACTGTCAAGCAAGATTCTGCTCCGGGGTACGACTTTGCCTCACCGCTTCACGGGCGAGCGGGGACCAGCAGCGGGCCGCGCGGGCGTGCGCCGCCTTCGTGCGCGCAAATTGGCGCTAGCGCCCTGAGCGCAAAAAAGGGCGAGACGAGCCGGCGGGCTCATCTCGCCCAGGGGCGATGCAGCGGTGCTGCGGGGATCAGCCGCCGGCGTGAGTCAGCGTGCGGAGCGACTCGAGTCGCATCATCACGTCGGCGCGCTGCACGGCTTTGAGCTTGCTGGGCCCCACGCCTTCCACGCAAAACGACGCGACGGCGCTAGCGAGGGTGAGCCCGCGGCGCAGAGCGGCGCCGTCGGGTGTGCCGGCGGCGGCGAGGTAGCCGAGCAGAGCCCCCGCAAAGCTGTCACCGGCGCCCGTCGGATCGATCTCTTCTTCGAGCGGGTACGCGGGGGTAAAGAACACGCCGTCGTCGTCGAACAACATGGCGCCGTACTCGCCGCGCTTCACGATCAAGCGCTTGGGGCCCATCTTGCGCACGGCGGCAGCGGCGCGGCGGATGTTGTGGATCTCTGCGAGCTGACGCAGCTCCTCGTCGTTGATCATCAGCGTGTCGATTCTCGACAGCACCTCGCCGAGCTTCTTGCGCTCACCGGCGATCCAGAAGTTCATCGTGTCTGCGGCGACGAAGCGCGGCGACTTGATCTGCGACAGGACGTCGAGCTGCAGCTGCGGCTGGATGTTGCCGAGCAGCACATACGGGGAGTCGGCGAAGCTCGGCGGCAGCTTCGGCCGGAAATCGGCGAACACGTTGAGCTGCGTGTCGAGCGTCTCACGGCTGGCGAGGTTGTGCGCGTAGCGGCCCGCCCAGCGGAACGTCTTGCCCGTGGCGTGCTCGACGCCCGCGCAGTCGACGTCACGCTCGGCCAGATCTTCGAGCTCGCTGCGCGGAAAGTCGTCGCCGATCACCGCTACGATGCGCACCGGAGAGAAGAGGCTCGCGGCGTAGGCCGCGTAGGTCGCCGCCCCGCCCACCACGTCTTTCGCGTTCACGCTCGGGAGCTCCAAGTCGTCGAAGGCCATCGAGCCGACGATCAGGACGTGGTCGGCGATTTCTTTGCTGCGGGTCGCGTAAACGGTCATGGAGAGCTGCTTTCGGGAGGCTTGGAGAATTAAGGCTGAGCTTTGGAGCGGAGGCGACCTTCGGCCAAGAACTGCTCGGCGAGCGCGGCGACGCGGCTCCTCCGGCACTCTTCGGCCAAGAAGATCGACACGAGCTTCCGCGTGGCTTCTTCGAGCTCGGCGTTGACGAGCACGTAGTCGAACAGGCCATAGTGCTCGATCTCACGCTTGGCTACGCCGAAGCGCCGCTGCACCGTGGCTTCGTCCTCGCTGGCGCGCCCGCGCAAGCGCTGCTCGAGCACGACCATGCTGGGCGGCAAGATGAAGACGGCCACCGCGTCGGGGGCGGCGCATTTGATCTGCCGCGCGCCTTGGTGATCGATGTCGAAGACGATGCCGCGGTCGCCGCGGCGGCGCGCGATCTCGGCCTTGCTGGTGCCGTAGAGGTTGCCGTGCACCTCGGCCCACTCGAGAAACGCGCCTTCGTCGATCAGCCTCTCGAACTCAGGGCGCGAGACGAAGTGGTATTCCTTGCCGTTGGTCTCGTTTTGCCGCGGCTGGCGCGTGGTGTGCGAGATGCTGAAGGTGAGGCCTTTCACCTCGGCCAGCAGGCGCGCGGTGAGCGTCGTCTTGCCGGCACCCGAGGGCGACGAGATGATCAAGAGTAGCGGCCGCTCACTCGACATTTTGCACCTGCTCCCTGATCTTCTCGAGCTGACTCTTGATGTCCACTACCAGGTGCGAAAGCTTCACGTCCTGGCTCTTGGAGCCTAGCGTATTGGCCTCGCGCGACATCTCTTGCAGCAAGAATTCCAGCCGGCGCCCGACCGGCTCCGCGTCGCTCAACAAGCTCCGGAACTGGTCGAAATGACTGGTCAACCTGACCAGCTCTTCGGTCACGTCGCTGCGGTCTGCCATGAGCGCCAACTCCGTTTCCAGGCGCCCCGCGTCCGGACAGACGGCGGAGTCGGCGAGCAGTCGGGTGACTCGCTCGCGCAGGCGCAGCAGCTGCCGCTCCGCTGCTCCCTGGCTCAGCTCGCGTGCCTGGGCCGTGAGCTGCTCGAGGATTTGTAGCCGCTCGGCTAGCTCGCGCGAGAGCGACTGGCCTTCGCGCGCGCGCATCTCGTCGAGGCGGGTGAGGGCGGAGGTGAAAGCGCTCAGCAAAGCTTGCTCGACGCCGCGCGGGCCGTTGCGGGTCGAGTCGACCAGCAGCTGCGGCAGGGAGGCGAGCGCCGCCACCGGCACGTCGGTGCCCGGCGCCAGCTCGTCGCGGAGCGCGAGCAGGCTCTCATACACGGCGCGGGCGCGGGCCGGCGAGAAGCGGGCTGCGGCGGAGCCGTCTTCGAGCCGGACGCCGATGTCGAAGCGACCGCGCGACAGCCGTTCGCGCGCGAGCTGCTCGACGAAGAAGGCGTGGCTCTGCAAGTCGTCCGGCATACGGATGCGGACGTCGAGGAAGCGGTGATTGAGCGCTCGCAGCTCGCAAGTCAGCTTGTGGCCGTCGAGATCTGCCTCGCCACAGCCGAAACCGGTCATGCTGCGCATGGACGCGCCTTCGAACGTTGGGCGAGCGCCGCCTGGGAGAACAGAGCGGAGGGCGGGCGCATTTCGCGAGCTTAGAGGCCTTTGCGGCGCTTGATGTCATCCATCATGCGTCGGTATTCGACTTCCCACACCGCCGTACCCTCTTTGACGTGCTTGATCTTGCTGCGAACTTCGGTGTCGATCTCTTGATCGACCGCAGCTTGCTTCCGCAGCGGATCCCGCAGCTTGCGGCGCAGCTCGAAATCCTCGGCGAAGATTTCCTCGACGTTGGCCGAGTGCATCAACATCTCGACCAGCTGGTCGAGCAGGTAGTCGATGGCGTCGTCGCCCAGCTTGATCTTGCGCTCGTCGGCGAGGAGCTTCTTGATGCGCCCGAGCTCGGAGACCGGCAGGCCGCGTTGCGCGAGCACATCCTTCGCCTTGTCGCTCACCTCTTGCTCGTCCGAGATGAACTGGTTCAACACAGCCTGAACGTCGAGCTCGACCTCTTTGGGCGATTCGGTCTCGATGTCACCGGCCGCGGTGAGCGCGTGCACCATTTGGTGCGAAATCTCGGGGACCTTGGCGCTATGCAGCCGCATCAGGCGCCCTGAATAACTCAAAACCACGCGCGGTTACAGCCAGAACGCCGGCAAACACACGAAAAATCCAGGCGTGGCGGGTCTGGGAGCGCTGCCGGACCTGAGCGCGGCGCGAAATCCAGGCTCGCCCCGGCTATTCGGGCTTCTTGTTGGGGTCGCGAGCGCCGAGACGCAGGCGCCGGAAGACCGCTTCGCGCTGGCGGTGCTTGTACGCGTCGTGGCTCGCGTCGCCCGTCTCGTTGTGCGCCTCGCTTTCGGCGTCGAGCACCTGAAACTCGCACAGCATGTACACGATAGGACCGAGGTTCTCGGAGCCGGCGGGGGCGAACTCCATCAGGTGGGGCGGCACCCGCACCGGCACGTCGGTCACGTACTGAATGACGCGATAATTGGGGGCGCTGAAGCGATTGTCGCTCGGCAGAGGGCCGTCTTGCTCGCCCTGGAATTGGGGCACGAGCGCGGCGAGCGCCGGATTGCTCAGGCAATAGCTACGAAAATCGAAGATCGAGTTCGTGCTCTGCTTGGGCACCACGTAGTTGAACGGGAAGAGCTGCTCCGTCAGGTAGTTCAACACCGGCAGCACGTGGTCGGGCGTGCGGGTCACGATGCGAAAGCGCAGCTTGTCGTAGAGCGCGGCGGCCGTGGCCTCCGGCTTCGACAGCAGCTTCGTATAGGTAGAGTCGAGGTTCTTGCGGCCACCCACGAACTCGGTGATCGGGAAGCCCTCGCTCAGCATGGTTCCGACGACGCGGTACACCTTCTCTTCCACGAGGTGGAAGAGGTCGCGATCGGAGACCGGCAGGCGGAAGAGCAGCTCACGCCCCGCCATGTGGTTGATGATCTGCACGACCTTCAAGATCGTGCAGGCGCAGACCTGACGGTGACCCTTGCTCGACGCGAGCATCAGGAGCTGCTCGACCGTCGCGTCTTCGACCGGCTTGGGGATCGCGAAGGCGAAATGGCGCCGCAGGTAACTGACGGCTTCGCGCTTCACGTGCTCGATGAAGGCGCGGTCCTTCGGCTCGTCCGGCCGAAGCTCATGATTTTCGATGAATCGCCGCGCCTCTGCCTCGTCGACCAGGTTCAGTCGGTGCCAGTCGATGACCGACGTGCCGGCCAGGATGAGCCTGAGCGCCTCCACGTCGTGAAGCGACAGCTCTTCGAGCCGCTTGAGCCGGGGAGGGTGGGGCAAAGGCCGAGATGCGACTGAGCGCGGCAGTTCGCGGTCAGTAGCCGTCAGTGTTGCGTGGTGGTGGCTGCGCCGGCTTGCGGTCGCCCGAGCGCCAAGGTGCCGAGGAAGATACCGATGGTGACCCCGAGGACGGCGATTTGGGCTCCGAATTGGCCGCCGGCCAAGAGAGCCACGGGAATCGATGCTGCGAGGTACCACGGGGAAAGCTTCATGCTCAGGCGCTCCAACGAGTCACTGGGTGACAGTGCGGGTCTGGGGGTCGAGACAGCCCTGCCGCGCAACACGGCAGGCCAATTCAACGAGGTAAGTGTATGTAGGATAAGGTGCCACAAGGGCACGAAGCGGGGCAAGAGTTAGTCAGGTGGCCTCGGGCGTTCAAGCCCCAATCGACGCGCGACGTTATTTATGTGGGTATTTGCGAGCAACGCGCTCACCTGATTCGGCGTGCACGAGGACCGGCCCGCGCGCCGTGCAGAAGTCGAGTCCACGCGGAGCAGTTTTTGGGTTTCGAGTTTTGGTAGCGTCAGCCAGGTGCTGGGTCGTCCCTTGTTGCTCGCTTGCTCCGCGCTCGCGGGCCTCGTGCTGCTCACGGCGAGCTGCGGTGACCAAGGCCTTTGGCCCACGTCGGTCGATCCGGGCTCCGACTTCGTGCAGGAAGACGTCACGTTCGACGATCAGTTTTACTACTGCCGCGTCGAGCCGATGCTCTTTCAGCAGGGCTGCGGGTCGGGCTCTGGCTCCGATCCCGCCAACGGCTGTCACTTCAGCGTGACGAAGTTTCGCCTCACCGACTACATGCCGCGCGTCTCCGACAGCTGCGGCGAGACGGGCGCGCTCGAGCCCGGCGCCGCCACGCCGATCGCCGCGCAGCAGAACTACGCCGCGGCGCAGGCACGGATGAAGCGCGATCCGAAGCTCGCCGCGCTCTTACAACGGCCGATCGGCAACGCCCAGCACCCTCGCCGGATATTCGCGGAAAATAGCCCGGAAGCGGAGATCATTCGCCAGTGGGCAACGCAGTTTGCAAGCCAATGAAGTACGCGCTGCTCCTCGGGGTGAGTGTATGGGGGGTGCCGGGCGTGGCGCAGGCGGCGAGCGATGACGACGACGCCTACGCGCGCGTGGTGGTGGCGGAAGCGGAGCTGCGCGCGGGCCCTGGCGTGTCGCACCGCGTGATCCACCGAGCGCCGCGCGGCGAGACGTTCGTGATCTCGACGCGGGAGGCGACTGGCTTCTGGCTGCAGGTCACGCTGCCCGATGGGCGCGTCGCGTACGTGCTCGGCGACACGGTGGAGCCCGTCTCGGCTACGGACGACTCGGCGGAGGCCGCGCGGCGGCCCGGCTTCTTCGCCCCGCCCGCCTTGCAAGATGCCAACGCCGGGTTCGCGATGATGGCGGGCGTCTACGACGGCGACGGCTACGTCGAGCTGCGTCCGGGCTGGGTGATCGCGCCTGCGATCGCGCTCGAGCCGTACGTCGGCCTGGCCCTGCAATACGACAGCCGGCGCATCATTTACGGCGGCGCCGGCACGCTCAACTTGCTTCCCGACAAGGCGATCGCGCCGTTCGTCACCATCGGCTGCGGTGGCATGTACGAAAGCCCCAAGGACGAGTTCGTGCGACCCGCGCGCAAATGGTTCCACGCCCGGGCCGGCGGCGGAATCTTGCTCAGCCTGCGCTTCCGCGTGTCGCTGCGGCTCGAGGCGGCCAACATGGTGCTGTTCGAAGAAGACGATTACCAGAACGTCCAGAGCTACACGGCTGGGCTCGGGACCTACTTCTGATGGAGGCGAAGATGATCTGCCGACTCGAGCGAGGCCGCGCCTGCCGCGCGCTCATCGCTTTGCTGCTCGCCGCACTGGGGCTCGGCGCGGCCGGCTGCGTGACGGTTCGGCCCGAGCAGCGCGCGGTGCTCGCCGATCCGACGATGCAGTTCGACAGCGATCCGGGCGATGGGGCCGCGCGCGAGCGCGTGCTCGAGAACCGTGAAGGCTCCAGCGGGGGGACCTCGGTGAAGGGCGGAGGCTGCGGTTGCAATTGAAGCGCCTGCTCGCGACGAGCCTCGGTCTCAGCGCGCTGCTCGCGGCGCAGGGGGGGCGCGCGCAAGTCGCGGAGCTCGCGCCGCGCGCCACCGTGCTGTTCGAGCCGTCGGGGTCGAGCCATTTGCTCGTCATCAACCCGAGCGCCGCGCTGCAAGTCGCCCCGACCGATTGGCTACAGGTGCACGCGGGCTACGACGCTGACATCGTCTCCGGCGCTACGGAATCGCTCAAGGGCGGTCGCTTGAGCCCCGTCGACATCGTGAGCGGCGCCACCGATTTCAAAGACACGCGTCATCAGGTGTCCGGCGGCTTTGGCCTCACGCGCGAGACCACCACCCTGAGCGCGACCTACACGTTCGGCACCGAGGCCGACTACCGCTCGAACGCCTTCGCGATCGCCGCGGGTACGAATTTTTTTCAGAAGAATACGGAGCTTTCCCTGGCGTACGGGCGAGGCTTCGACCGGGTGTGCACGACCGCCTTCGCCGCCGCCGACGCGCCCTCGGTCAGGTCGCCGCTCGACAGCTCGGATGGCTGCTTCACGGAGGCGAACGAGAGGACGACACGCAAGGTCGACCTCGACAACTTCCAGGTGAGCTGGACGCAAGCTTGGACGCCCGTGCTCGCGACGCAGCTCGTGCTGTACGGCTCGCTGCAGCACGGCTTCCTCGAAAACCCGTACCGCGCCGTGGTGATCGCTCCCGCCGGCGATCAGGCCCTCGAGAACCACCCCGACAACCGCTTGCGCATGGCGGCCGCGCTGCGCGGCAAGTACTACGTCAAGCCGATCGGGACGGCGCTGACGGCGGGCGCGCGCTTGTACCGCGACACGTGGGACATCTTGGGCCAGACCTACGAGGTCGAAGCCGAACGTTACCTCTTGCCCGAGCTCAGGCTGCTCGTGCGCGGTCGCTTCTACACGCAAACCGAGGCGCTGTTCTGGAGCGACGACTACACCGGCGGCGAGCCGACCGACGGCCCCCGCGGCCAATACTGGACGGGCGATCGCGAGCTATCACCGCTGACGAGCTACCTGCTGGGGGGCCGCATCGTCTTCAAGGAAGAAGGCGAGCCGAACAAGCGCCTCGCCTTCGTGCTGTTGAGCTTCGAGTCGTCGCTCAGCTTCGACTTGATGAAGACCGAGCTCCACGAGTTCACTTGGGGCGGCGTGAAGCCCGACGATACCCTGAGCCTGATCGGCTCCCTGGGTTTCCGGGGCACGTTCTGAGAGCAGCCTAGCCGCGGTCGCCGCGGAGGCCGTGCTTGCGGGCGAGGTCGTAGAGGTGCTTGCGGTCCATCTTGGCCTCGCGGGCGGCGGCGGAGATGTTGCCCGCGTGGCGGTCGAGTAGCCACGACACGTAGCGGCGCTCGAACTCGGCCTCGAAGTCGGTGCGAATCTCGCGGTAGCTCTTGGTCGCCGAGAACTCGCTGATGGGCTCGCGGGCCGAACCGGGGCCGCTCGGCGAGGCGGAGACGGGCAGGTCGAGCAGGCGCACCTCGCGGTCACCGCCGGCGGTGGCGATGTAGATGGCGCGATCGAGCACGTTGCGCAGCTCACGCACGTTGCCCGGCCAATCGTGGGCGGACAGCGCCGCCACCGTCTCCCGGCTGAGCGAGACGCTAGCGGCTGGGTCCCGCTTCTTGGCGACCTCGAGGAACCGCTCGACCAGCGCCGGCACGTCCTCGCGACGCGTGCGCAGCGGCGGCACCGTGATCGGCACGACCGACAGACGGAAATACAGATCTTCGCGGAACTTGCCGCGCTCCACCTCGTCTTTGAGGTTGCGCTTGGTGGCGGCGATGATGCGCGCTTCCGCGCGCAAGGTCTTGTTGCCGCCGACGCGCCGAAACTCGCCTGACTCGAGCACGCGCAGCAGCTTGGGCTGCACGTCGATGGGCAGCTCACCGACTTCGTCCAGAAACACGGTGCCGCGGCCGGCGAGCTCGAAGGCGCCTTGGCGTGTCGCTACGGCGCCGGTGAACGCGCCGCGCTCGTGGCCGAACAGCTCGCTCTCGATCAAGTTGTAGCTGACCGCGCCGCAGTCGACGACGACGAACGGCTGCTCTTTTCGGTGGCTCTGCTGGTGAATCGCGCGAGCCAGCATGTCCTTGCCGGTGCCGGTTTCTCCTTCTATCAGCACCGAAGCGTCGGTTGGCGCGATGCGCTCGAGCACACCGAAGATGCTGCGCATGGCCAGGCTCGGACCGAGCACGTCGCCGAAATACGGCGCCTCACTGGGCAAAATCTGCGCGCGGTTCGGATCACTGCGCACGACGAGCTCGACGCTGCCAACGGTGAGCGTGGCGCCCGGATCGATCAGCGCCTCACGGATGGCCGTGCGACCGACGCGCGTGTGGTTCGTGGAGCCGAGGTCGCGCACCAAGATGCCGCCTTTGGTGCGCTCGAGCTCACAGTGGTGTCGAGATACGGTGTCGTCGGGCAGCACCAGGTCGTTGTCCTGGCTTTTGCCGACGCGTACTCTCTGTCCCATTTTGACTCGTTTGCCGCGAGCGCCGCCTGTGAGGACGACCACCATCAGCTCTTCGGGGAGTCCGTCTCCCAACGGTTGGGCCCTGGTCGCGATATCCGGGTGCGGAGAAGGCTGGGTCACGTGAGCATTCAATCCGGCGAGACGATCACTTCGCCACCCACCAGGCTAACCTGTCGCTCAAAGGTTGTCTCGGCCGGAATGGGGGCCGGCGACGACGCCTCGGAAGCGTCCGTCAGCGCGGTGGGTGCGGGCGGAGATAGCGTGATGACTACGATGTAGGTGTCGTCAGGCGCGGAGAAGCGATGCCGCACGAAGCGCGGTGAGCCCCCCGGAAAATCCTGGGAAAATCCTGCTGTTGGCTCGCTATCACCCACACGCGTGATCACGCCCGAAAGGCGCCGAGCTTCCGTGTCGCCCAAGCGCACCACCAATGTTTGCGGGTGAGGCGCACCCTTGGCGACCACCGAGGCCACGAGCGCGATCCCGCCCACGAGCACCACGCGCGCCAGCACCTGTTTGAGTTTCGGGTTCACGGCCCGCGAGCGCTCAGGGCGCGCTCAGGGTTGGGGAGGCTGGCGGCTGGGGCGCGGCGGGAGGTGCCGCGGCGGGAGGTGCCGCGGCGGGAGGCGCCGCTGCCGAACGCGCGCCGCTCGCCGTGGGCGGCGCATGACCTGAGGCGTGGGGCGCGCTGGCTGCGGCAGCGGCGCTGGCTGCGGCAGCGGCGCTGGCTGCGGGCGCGCTGGCTGCTGGCATACCGCCTGCGCCGCTGGCTGCGGGCGCGCTGGCGCCGGGCGGGCCGAGTCGCGCCGCGTTCATCATGCGGACGAGCTTGACCAAGTTGGCGATCGTGCCATCGGGCAGGTTGAAGGGCGGCATCGCGCCTTTGCCTTCCTTGATGACGCGCGCCATTTGCTCGTCCGTCGCGGTGGCCTGCCACGCCGGATCGGACAGGTTCGTGGCCTTCACCATCGGGCCGCGCGGGCCATCCCCGCGTCCGAGCTGTCCGTGGCACTGCGTGCAGTTTTGCTGCCAAGCAACGATGGTCACGTCCTCCAACCCGGGAACCGCCGGCGTCGCCGAGGCGTTGGGATCGACCTGCACCTGGCCGCTGCTCGGACCCTCGGTGTGATCGTGATCGGTGACCTTCCACTCGCGCAGATCGGCAGGGCGCTCATTGCAGCCGCCGAGCAGCGAGACGACGCCCAAAAACGCAAGCGCGCGCCAGATCCGCTCGGAGCTGGCGCGCGAAAACAGAGACGAAGACGTAATCACTCGAAGACTTTACCGCCACCCGTCGGATCGAGCCCCAAATACTTCTTCCCGCTCAGCTCGGCGACGTGAAACTCGGTGCGGCGGTTCTTGGCCTTGCCCTCGTCGGTCGTGTTGTCCGCGATCGGCTTGGCCTGACCGAACCCCACCGCGAGCAGCCGCTCCTTCGCGATGCCCTTGGCCACCAGCGCGGCTTTGACGGCGAGCGCGCGCTGACCCGACAGCAGCTCGTTCGCCTCCGGCGAGCCGACGTTGTCGGTGTGCCCTTCGATGCGCAGCTTCGTGACCCGCGGCGTCTCGGTCAGGTACTGCGTGAGCTGATTGAGCGCGGCCTCGCTCTCGGGCAGCAAGATGGCCTTGCCGTTCTCGAACACGATCTGGCTCGGGAGCTCGAGGCGATCCTTCTTCAACACCGGCTTGGCGTTGGGGTCGGTGCTGGCCGAAGGCGCCGGGGTCGCGGTCGTGGTCGTGGTCGGTGTGGCCGCGGGCGCGGGCGCCGGCTCTGCGGTGGTCGCCGGCGGCGGCGGGGGGGGAGGGGGCGGCGGCGCTTTGGCCTCCTCGCCACCGGCCTTGAAAGAAGCGGAAGCCTGGCAGCCGACGGCGGCGGGCACGGCGATCGCCACACCCAGCATGACGGCCAAGAAACGAGAGCGTTGGAGCATATGAAGTACCTCGGCGGGAGCTCGCCGAAGCAGTCGGCGAGGGCGGATCCCGTGATCCGTGAGCTAGTCCAAGTTTTGGCCGCGGCGCAAGCGAAGCGGTCACCTCGATCGACGTACGACCCTGCATCCCGCTTCAACGGCCGATGGGCCGGTTTCGGGCGGAGAGAATCAACAGGAAGGGTGGCAGTAGGGAAGGTCGCAAATTTCGTGCGTTTTGCGCGAAACCTCGGGGTTTGCTTCCACCCTCCCCCCCTTCCTGCTTTCTCTCTCGGCGGGTGCCTCAGGTTCCCGTGGTAAGCCCGGGAGCCCCATGGCCGCGGAGTTCGTCCACTTGCACGTTCACTCGCAGTACTCGTTCCTGACGAGCGCGGTGAAGCTGTCGGACCTACCCGGCAAGGCGAAGGCGCTGGGGATGCCGGGGGTGGCGCTGACGGACGTCGCCAACATGTACGGGGCGATTCGGCACTACAAGTCCTGCAAAGACAAGGGCCTGACCCCCATCCTCGGCTGCGAGGTGTTCATTCCGCGCACGAGCCGCACGGGCGCGCTCGACCACTTGGTGCTGCTGGCCGAGAACCACGACGGCTACAAGAACCTGGTGCGCATCGTGTCGGAGGGGCAGTTGCGCTCGGCGCACGACTACGCGCCGGCGGTCACGCTCGACTTCATCACGCAGCGCAACAAGGGGCTGGTCGCGCTCAGCGGCTGCATGGCGGGCGCGGTGGCGCAGCGCATCTTGGAGCAGGGCGTCGACCTGGCGGAGCCGACTCTGGCCGAGTTCCGCGATCGCTTCGAGCCGGGTCATTTCTTCGTGGAGCTGCAAGACCACGGCTTCCCCGAGCAGCCGGTGCTCAACGACATCTTGCTCAAGGCGGCGGGCGACCTCGACTTGCCGGTGGTGGCGTCGAACGACGTCCACTTCATGACCAAGGACGACGGGGTCGCGCAGCTCTACCTCGAGTGCGTCGGCAAGGGGCGCACGTTCGCGGAAGAGCAGCCGCTGCACCACAACTCGTTCGAGATGTACCTGAAGACGCCCGACGAGATGTCGGCGCTCTTCGGCGGCATCCCCGGCGCCCTCGAAAATACCCTCAAAGTGCGGGAGATGTGCTCCGCGCTCAAGCTCGAGCTCGGCAAGCCGATGCTGCCGCAGTTCCCGCTGCCGGAGGGCTACGACACCGACACCTACTTTCGTCACGTCTCGCGCGAGGGCCTAGAGAAGCGCCTCGCTCATTTCCGCAGCCTCGGAAAGAAGGTGAACGAGGCGGAGTACAAAGAGCGCCTCGAGATCGAGCTCAACGTCATCATCGGCATGAAGTACCCCGGGTACTTCTTGATCGTGTGGGATTTCATCCGCGAGGCCAAGGCGCGCGGCATTCCGGTCGGCCCCGGCCGCGGCTCGGGCGCCGGTTCGATCGTGGCTTACGCGCTCGAGATCACGGAAATAGATCCGCTGCCTTACGCGCTGCTGTTCGAGCGCTTCTTGAACCCCGAGCGCGTGAGCATGCCCGACTTCGACATCGATTTCTGCATGTCGCGTCGCGATGAGGTGATCCGCTACGTAGCGGAGAAATACGGCGTCGACAGCGTCGGCCAGATCGCCACCTTCCAAAACTTGAAGGCACGCAGCGTCATCAAAGACGTGGGCCGCGCGATGGGGTTTGCGGCCACCGAGTCGCAGCGCATCGCCAGCATGGTGCCCGACAAGGGCCAGGGTAAGACCTACACCATCGACGAGGCGCTCGAGGTCGAGCCGAAGCTCAAGGCGCTCCACGACAGCGACCCGCGCGTGAAGGAGCTGCTCGGCTACAGCCGCAAGCTCGAAGGGCTCACGCGTCACGCCGGTATGCACGCGGCCGGCGTCGTGATCAGCGACGGCCCGCTCACCGAGCACGTGCCGTGCTTCCAGAGCGCCGACACGATCGTCACGCAGTACGACAAGGACGACGTCGAAGCGGCCGGTCTCGTCAAATTCGACTTCCTGGGTCTGAAGACCCTGACCGTGATCGACATCGCGCAGAAGCTCGTGAACGCGCGCCCCGATCGCAAGAACAACCCGCTCGACTTGGGCAAGCTCGGCCTCGACGACAAAGCGACCTACCAGCTCATCTCGAGCGGTGAGACGACGGGCGTGTTCCAGCTCGAGTCATCGGGCATGCAGCAGCTGCTCAAGCGGCTGCAGCCCGACGTGTTCGAAGACATCGTCGCGGTGGTCGCGCTCTATCGCCCCGGTCCGCTCGGCACCGGCATGATCGACGACTTCATCCTGAGCAAGCACGGCAAGAAGCCGATCCGAAAGCTCCACCCGCTCGTCGACGACGTGCTCGCGCCGACCTACGGCGTGCCGGTTTATCAGGAGCAGGTGATGCAAATCGCGCAGCACCTGGCCGGCTACACGCTCGGGGGCGCCGACATGCTGCGCCGCGCGATGGGCAAGAAGAAGGCCGAGGAGATGCAGAAGCAGGAGAAGACCTTCATCGAAGGCGCTCTCGCCAAAGGTGTCCCCGCCGAGCAATCCGCCGCGATCTTCAAGGAGATCGAGGGCTTCGCGTCGTACGGCTTCAACAAGAGCCACTCCGCCGCCTATGCGCTCATCACGTATCACACCGCCTACTTGAAGGCGCACTACCCGACCGAGTTCTTTGCGGCGCTGATGACGGCCGACAAGGAGAAGATCGAGAAGGTCGTGCGCACGATCGCGGAGGCGCGCGCCTGGGGCGTGGCGGTGCTGCCGCCCGACATCAACCTGAGCGCGGTCGACTTCACCGTCGTTTATCAGCACCCCGACGGGCGCGGCCAACCGGGTCGCACGGGCAAGCTGCGTGACCGCTTCGGTCCGCAGATTCGCTTCGGCCTCGGGGCGGTGCGCGGCGTGGGCGAGTCCGCGCTCGAGACGATGTTCGAAGCGCGCTCGGCGAGCGGGAATTTTCGCGATTTGTTCGACCTGGCGACGCGCGTCGACTCGAAGAGGCTCAACAAGGGCGTGCTCGAGTCGCTGGTGCAGTGCGGCGCCTTCGACAGCGTGCTCGAGAAGACCGGCATCACTCGCGCGCGCGCCTACGCGGCCGTCGACCGCGCGCTCGAGCGCTCTCGCTCGGCGAGCCGCGACCGTGAGCGCGGGCAGACGAACTTGTTCGGCATGTTCGCGTCGAGTAACGGCAACGCCGCCGCCGCCGCCGGCGACGAGTACCCGCAAACCGTCGAGTGGGATCGGATGGAGCTGCTCCGGCGCGAGCGGGCGGCGCTCGGCTGCTACGTCTCCGGCCACCCGCTGTTTCGCTACCAGAGCAAGCTGCCGCGCATCGGCGCGCTCCGCACGCAAGAGCTGGCCGATCAGAAGCCGTGGTCGGCGGCGAGCGTGGCGGGCATGGTCGAGAACTACCAGGAGCGCTTGTTCAAGGGCGGCTCGGGCGGACGGGCCGCCTTCTTCGAGATCGAAGACGCTGACGGCCGCGTCGAGGCCAAGGTGCGCGGCGATCGCATCGACACGTTCTCGGCGTTGCTCACGTCGGGCGAGCCCGTCATCGTGAGCGGTAAGGTCAGCTTTCCGATGAGCGAGGATCCAGAGGAAGAGCGAGAACCGACGCTGCTCGTCGACGGTGTCGAGCTGCTCTCCGATGCGGCGCTGCGCGCCACGCGCGCCATTTCGATCCGTCTCGACGCCGAAAAGACGCGACGCTCCGACTTGGAAAGGCTCAAAGAGCTGCTGGTGGGCTCGCCTGGCAACTGCCCGGTCGAGCTCGTGCTCGAGCTCAACAACGGGGCGCAGGCGGTGATGGATCTCCCTGGTACGCGCGTCACCCCCGACGGCAACCTGCTGGGCGGCCTCGAGCGGGCGTTCGGCGGCCCCGTCGCCGAGCTGCGCTGAGTCGGGCCGCGAGCGGGGCCCGAGGCGATACGCGGGCGACGTGTTAAGCTTTCCGGGCCCATGCGTGACGGAAAATCCGAGTTGGTGCGCATCGATAGTCGGGGTGAAGCGCATCCGATCGGGACGGTGGCGAGCCAGCGCTTGCGCGCGCGGGCAGGGGCGTACCGCGTGTTGCCGTCACCCGACCACGTCGTGTTCATGCGCTACACGGGTGAAGATGGGCGGCGCGACGCCGACGACGGCGCGATCGTGCGGCTGGCGGGTGAGGTGACGGCGCCCGGAGCGCTGTGCGACGTCCTGGCCCTGCTCGGTCAGGCCGGTTGGCGAGGCGAGCTGGTGGTGCTCGACGGCGAAGACTCGCGCTCGGTGTTCTTCGACCAAGGCAGCGTCGTCGGCGCCATCACCAACGTCGAAAGCGAGCGCTTGGGCTCGGTGCTCTATCGCTACGGCGTGATCGACGCGGAGACGCGAGATCGCGTGATGGACGTCGTGAAGAGCGGCAAGCGCTTCGGCGAAGCGGCCATCGAGCTCGGTGTGATGAAGCAAGACGAGATGTACAAGTACATCTCGAAGCAAGTCGACGAGATCGTGTTCGCGACGCTCACGGTGGCCGACGGCACCTTCTTCTTTCTCGAAGGCTTCGACGAAGGGCGCCTGGCGCTGCGACACACGGTGAGCGCCAACGCGCTCTTGATGGACGGGGTCACCCGCCTCGACGAGATGCGCTACTTCCGGCTGAAGATCCCGTCGGCCGAGCACGTGCCGGTGAAGCACGACGGTCGAGGCGCGCCGGACGAAGAATTTCGCATCGCGTACGCGGCCATCGACGGGCGGCGCAGCGTCGGCGAAATTGGACGCAGCTCCGGGCTCGGTGAGTTCGAGATCACCAAACAGGTGTACGGCCTGGTCCAATCCGGGCACGCGAGCATCCACCCTCCGCGCGCGGCAGGCGGCCCGACGGCGCTGGTGGCGGCCGCCAACGGCGCGCTCACCGCCATCTACCGCGCCGCCGAGAGCGGCGGTCGCGTGGACGAGGTTCGCTCCGGGCTGGCGTCGTTCGCGGTCGGAGCTGGCGTTTACGACATCTTGTTCCGCGGCGCCGGCCCCGACGCCACGGGCGCGTTCGACGCCGAAGCCGTGGCTGCCAACGCGCACCTCGTGGCGGGCGGCGCGCACCCCGACAACGTCCTGAAGCAAATGCTCCACGAGTACGTGGCCTTCGCGCTCTTCAGCGCCGGCGCGGCCCTCGGCTCCAGCGCGGAGGCCGAGCTGTCGCGCCAAGTCGGCCCCTCCCTCGCGACGCTCAAGCCCCAAGGCTGAGGCACCGAAGCACGCCAGCGCCGCGGCGCCGACGTGAGAGTGATGGTGGGTCGACTCGGATTCGAACCGAGGACCAATGGATTAAAAATCCACTGCTCTAACCGACTGAGCTATCGACCCGGTAAGTGAGGCGCGCTTCTTAGCGCACGTGGGGGTGGGTGCGCCACTGCCGCGTGAAGTTTGTGGTTTCGGGCGGCTCGTGGGCCGGTGGGCCGCCGAGCTAGCGGAAGGAGAGGGCGATCCAGGCTTCGTCGCCCGAGATCCAGAAGCCGACGCCGACGTCGCTCGCGTCGTAGTCGCGGTAGGCGCGAACGAAGCGATCGTTTTGGGTGTCACGTCCGACGCCGAGCGCGTGATCGGCGGCGGTCATCCAGTCGAGCCCGTAGCGAGCGATGGCGGTCTCGGCCTCTGCCGTCCAGCCGCACGCGCAGTTAGGCCAGATAGGGTCGCACTCCTTGACGAACTTGCCGAGCGGCTCGTCGGTGGCAGCGAAGCTGAGCGCGCTCTCTTGCGCGAGCTGATCGAGGCAAGCCGAAGCTTGCAGCGGCGCGTGATTGCGCGCGACGCGCTCGGCGTTGATGCGCTCGAGCATGTAGCTGCGGAGCTCGTCGAGCGAGGGTGGCGCGGCGGCAGGCTCCGGGCAGGTCGTTTCCGGCACGCATTGGTAGAGTCGGCTATTCGTCAGCTCGACACAGGCGTAGCCATCGGGGCAGTCGCGCGCGTCGAAGCAATCGCGGCCGCAGAAGCGTTGGTCCGCGTGGCGGATGCAGGCGTCGTTGGCGTCGCCGCACTCGTCGCTCGCGCTGCAACCGCCGCACAGGCCAATCGGGCCGCTGCCGAGCGGGATGCCGACGCTCGGAGCCGAGCCGCCGCTGGCAGACGCACCCCCGCCACCGATGCTGGCCACCCCGCCGCCAGGCGAGCCTCCGCCGGTGCCGCCCGCATCCCGAGCGTCGGGCGCGTCCCCCGCGCCGCTCGCGCCGCTCTCGTCGGGTAAGACGAGGATGATGGGGTCGCCATAGCGGTCGCCGCAGCCGACCGCGGCCGCCACGAAAGCAGCCGCTATTGGCAAGAGTCGCCGGCCGGCCATGCTCGAAACATACACGCTCTGTGCCTGCAGACCCGCCAGTTCCGCGTGAAATCGGCGAAGTGAGCCGATCCGCCGGGTGTGAGACACCTTACTCTCGTCGAACCGTGAGCATGCCCAAGAAGGACGCCCAGGCAGTCGCCGAGCTCTTACCGCTGCGCAAGAGCCAGTCGGAGCTGCCTGCGCCGGAGTCCGACGAGCTGCTGGTGCTCGCCCTCCGCGAGCACCACCCCGACGCCGGTACCCAGCTGTTCGACCGCTACGCACCGCACGTGCGCCGAGTGCTCGTGCGCGTCATGGGCCCAGACTCCGAGATTTTGGACCTGGTGCACGACGTCTTCGTCACGGCGCTCGAGTCGGTGCATCGCCTGGTCGATCCGAAGGCGCTCCGCGCGTGGCTCACCCAGATCGCGGTGTTTACGGCGCGCGCCCGCATCCGCCGCCGCGTGCGGGGCCGGATCTTACGTTTGCTGCCGTTCACGGACATGCCGGAGCCCGAGCTGCCGCCCGCTGATTTCGAGGCCAGCCAGGCCATGCAGGCGGTGTATCGCGTGCTCGACAAGCTCGACACGGACCAGCGCATCGCCTTCGCGCTGCGATTCGTGGCGGGCATGGAGCTCACGGAGGTGGCAGCGTCGTGCGGCGTGTCGCTCGCGACCATCAAGCGCCGCTTGTCACGTGCGCAGGGCACGTTCGCGGCGGCGGCGGCGCTCGAGCCGTCGCTTTCGGAGTGGCTGCGCGAGACGAGCAGCTTCTCCGCACAAGGAGGCGCCACGTGAGCAGCTTGGCGGAGCGGCTGCAGAGCCTCGGTCGTGAGGTCGCGGCCGAGCAAGATCGCGCCCTGTCGCAAGATTTGTCGCTCGGCAGCGTGCGCGCCCGCGTGATTTCCAAGCCGATGCGTCGCCCGGCGCGGTCGAAGCTTTGGTCGGGCCTGGCGCTAGTGGGAGCGGCGTGCGCGGCGGCCGGCGTCTACAGCGCCGCGCGGCCGCGCACGCCGCTCGCAGCTACGCTCGGCGGGCATCCTCTGGCGGTGGGCGAGTGGGTGAGCGCGACCGACGCCGGCTCGCCTCATATTCATTTTTCCGATGGTTCCGAGGTGGCGTTGTCACCGGGCTCACGCGCGCGGCTAGCGACGCTCGACTCGATAGGCGCGCACTTGGTGCTCGAGTCGGGCGCCGCCGACGTGCGCGTCGTACCGAATCATGGCGCGCGCTACCGCGTGAGCCTCGGGCCGTTCGCCGTCGACGTGACGGGTACTCGGTTCGACGTCGGGTTCCGTCCGAGCGACGAGCTTTTCACGCTCACCCTGCACGAGGGCAAGGTCGTCGTCTCGGGGTGCGTGCTCGGTGAAGGGCGGACGCTGCTGGCGGGTGAGTCGCTCAGCGCCTCGTGCCGCGCCGGTCACTTCGAGATCAGCGCCGCCTCTGCGGCGCGACCGGTGCCGAGCTCCAGCGCCCAGCTCGCGCCCGAGCCGGCGAGCGCACCGGCGCTCGAGGAGCCGTCGGGCGCGCTCGACTCTGTCGACTCCGTCGAGGGCCGTGCGGCGCGCGAGACGCCGCCCAGCTGGCAGTCGCTGTCGCGGCAGAGCCGCTTCGCGGACGCCTACGCCCTGATCGCCATCGATGGCTTCGACGCAGCTGTGTCCCGCGCGTCGGTGGCCGATCTGGTGCTGTTGGGCGATACGGCGCGCTTTGCTGGTAAGTCGGCCGATGCGCTGACCGCCTACCAGGCGCTCCGGTCGCGCGGCTCGGGCTCGGCGGCCGCGAAGCAGGCGGCGTTCTCGATTGCGCGTGTGCATTTCGACCAGCGGGCAGCGTATGCTGAGGCGGCCCGATGGTTCCGGACGTACCTAGCCGAGCAGCCAGGAGGGCCCTTCGCGCGTGAAGCCGAAGGTCGACTCATGGAGGCGCTCTCGCGCGGCGGTGACCGCGCCGCTGCCCAGAAGGTGGCTGAAGGCTACTTGGCGAAGCATCCGCGCGGTCCTCACGAGCGCGTCGCTCGCCAGCTGCTTTCGCGCTGAACGGGCCTTGGGCGCGCTCGTCGGCGGCGCGCTGGTCGCTTTCGCGACGACGGGCGTCGCGCAGGAGGCGTCGCCGCTGGTGGTCGTCGTCAGCAGTAGTCCGGACGCTCCGTTCGTGCGTCGCCTCGCCGCGGAGCTGTCGCTGTTCGGTTACCGCGTCGAGCTGATCGCTCCCCGCGCCGCCGCCACGGATCTCGAAGCGCTGCTGCGCGCAAGCGGCGGCGCCGCCCTCATCGCAGTCGATCAAGGCAAGCAAACGGCGGAGATCGTCGTAGCGGAGATCGTCGTAGGGGAGCGCGCTTTCGCTGGCCCCGCGCGCCACGAACGCGAGCGACTCGACCCGCGTCGCCGCCCCGACACGAACGCGGCCGTCTTGGCCGAACGTTTCCGAGCGCGCCTCACCGAGCTCGGCATCGCACCCGGTGTCACGACGCCGCTGGTGGAGCCGTCCGTCGACTCGCCACCGCCGTCACCGCCTCGGTCGCCGGCCCCTCCCGCTCCCCGCCTCTGGGTGGCCGGTGGGCTCGGTGCATCGAGCGGCGGGTTGGGCATCACGCCGGACGCCGAGCTCGAGCTGCGGGTGTTCCCGGTCACGTGGCTATCGACGAGCGCTTTCGGTCGCGCCTCGCTGCTCCCCGCCGAGGTGCAAGCGCTCGAAGGGCACACCGACGTGCGCCTGCTAGCGGGCGGCGTCTCGATCGCCACGTATCCGGTGCGCTCGGACTGGCGGCTCAAGCTGGGAGTGGGAGCCATGCTGGTCAGTGCCAGCATGCAAGGGCACGCCGTGGCGCCGTTCGGCAGTGAGCCTGATTCGGTGCTCGTGCCAGCTGCGACATTCGAGGCGGGCGTCGGCTATCGCCTCGCGCCGCACGTCTTCTTGGAGCTGCGCGGCTTCGCGGGTGCGTGCGCGCCGCGCATTGGAGTTCGCTTCGCGGGACGCCAGGTGGCGCGCTTTGGCCAGCCGCTGATCGGCGCGACGCTGGGCGCGGCGATCGGGGTGTTCTGAGTCGGGGTGGTGACGAGACGCGCTCGAGTCCGATCACAGATGAATCTTCCGGCCACCTCGCAGGGCGATGCACGGCGGAAATGTTCCCGAGAGAGCTTGCGATGGATCGGTGCGAGAGGCGAAAAAGTACGGTGTTTGGAGCTTGCGCTCCGGCTGGTTAACGGAAAAGCTTGGATGTCGGCTCGGCGCGCTGAAGACGAGCCATTACTTGGAGGCTTCGTTTCGATGAAAGCAGGTAAGTCGTGGTGCCTGGCCGGGTTGATGGTGGCAGCCGCCTTCTCGTCTGCGAGCTGTGGAAAAGATGAAGGGCTCGAGGGGGGCGGCGGCAGCGGCTCGTTCGTCGGCGGCAGCGGCGGCACCGCGGGCAAAGGTGGCTCGGGCCCCGGCCGCGCGGGCAACAACGGCGTCGCCGGCTTCGGCGCCGGTGGAAACGACGGCGTCTCGGCGACCAAGCTCGGTCGCGCCTGCGACGTCGACGCGGACTGCGCGGATCCCGACGCGCCCGGCTTGAAGTGCGTGACCGGTTCGGTGGGGGAGGGCGCTCCTCCCGGAGGTCTGTGCACGATCCCGTGCGATCCTGCCGAGCAAGGCACCGAGTGCGAGGCGGTGGGGACGAACGCTCTCTGTTATCCGTTCGCCCAAGGCAAGGGCTATTGCATCGAAGCCTGTTCGTTCGGCGCGCCAGGAGTAGGCGAAGTCAAGTGCCACGACCGTGTCGACTTCGCGTGCAATCCCGCGCTACTCGGCGACACTCGAGAGGATTGCAGCGACGAGAGGGACTGCGACGAGGGCGAGCTTTGCATCGACGGCACCTGCAACGTGGTGTTTGCGGGCTGCTTGCCCAATTGCCGCGGCGATCTCGACTGCGCTTCGGGTACGTACTGCGATCAGTCGTTCTTGGGCGGTCTGTGCGTCGACGAGAAGCCGACAGGAAAGCCGCTGGGCGAGCCGTGCACCGTTCCCGCCGATGACGAGCCGTCGGAGCCGGACGAATGCCTCGGCTTCTGCCAGGCCGATGGCCCGAATACCAGCGCCGGGCACTGCGCGACCAACTGCGCTTTCGGGACGCCTTGCTCCTGGAACTCGGACACCGAGAAATTCGACGGCCTCTGCGCCAATCTGGCGGCCCTCGCTCCCGATCCGGAAATCGGCGACTACGGTTTCTGCATGCCGGCCTGCAATTGCACCGACCAATGCAACGACCCGGCCTTGAAATGCAGCACCGAGCTCCTCGAGCTACCATCAGACTTCAAGGGGCCTGGCCTCTGCTTCGGGGCTGACGAGGACGTGCGCGAATACAATCAGTGCACGGATCCGGGCGCGGGCGGCGCCGGCAATGGCGAAGGCGGCGCCGGCAATGGCGGCGCCG
This sequence comes from Pseudomonadota bacterium, assembly GCA_023431345.1. Classification (GTDB taxonomy): domain Bacteria; phylum Myxococcota_A; class Polyangia; order Polyangiales; family Polyangiaceae; genus PMG-095. Next base: position 3,344 of record JAEYWK010000146.1, on the reverse strand, counting down.
GCAGTGGCGAAGGCGGCGCCGGCTCGACCCCGGTCGGCGGCGAAGGCGGCGCAGGCGGCGGAGGCTGACCGAATCGAAGAGCGAGGCTGAGCTCGGTGGTCGAGCTCGGCCCGAGGCGCGCGCCGACGAGCAATTGGCGCGCGCACTCGCTCAGCTGTGGGCTCGGAAAGCGAGTCTCCGCCTCGACCGCTTGCAGCACAGCCCCCTCGGACGACAGCGTGAGCTTGAACGCGAGGCGCCCCCAGAGCTGCGGATCGGCGCTGAGCGCCTGCTGATAGCAGGCCGCCCAGGCGGGCGTGAGGTCTTGCAGCGCTTGGCGCCCAGCGGGGCCGAGCTCTGGTGTGACCGCGTCGTCCGGCGCGCGTGGCGGTACGGGCGCATGGCCGGGCCACTGCTTGACGCTAATCTCGACGTCGAGCTTGCGCGTGAAGCCGGGCGTGAAGTCGAGCTTGCGCGCTTTCTCGAGCACGCAGCGAGCGTAGTCGCGCTCGGGCGTCGGCCCGACACTGCGCGACCCGAGCACCCGACCGGTCGCGCTCAAGGTGAGGCGTACTTTGGCTCGTCGCTCACTCTTCGGGGTGACGCGCTGAGCGGCCTCGAAGCACGAGCGAAAGCCCCAATAGCCGCGGCTTCGCGCGATGCCGAGCAAGCGCTTCGTCGCCCCTTTGGGCGCGCGCGAGAGCAACTCGACGTCGACGACGACGCGAGTTGCGGGGTGGTAGCCCGCGAGCTGCGCGGGATGGGCCGGGTTCGCGCTGCCGCCGAGCGCCCATTGAAACAGCTCATCATCCCGCTCGAGCGTGAGCATTTCGGTCGCGCGCCGGGCGTGGCCGAGCGCCGAGTAAACCGGTTCGACCAGCACTTGTGGCGCCGGCAGCGGAGGACCTTCGGACGCGCCGACACCGACGGTCGCCTGATCGGCCGTCGCGGGCCCGACCGTAGGTTGCGGCTCAGGTGGGCCTGACTCGGGCGCGGCTGGTGCGGAGGGCGCGAGACGGAGCGCCGGAGCCATCCTCGCCGCCTCGTCGGGCCGGGGCGGCAGCGCGGCCATGGGCGCCGTGCTGGGCCCGCAGGCCACCAGCAACAGGCCGAAGCTCAGCCGAAGCGGGCGCATGGTGCGCCCATAGCATGCGCCGAGCAGCAGCTGGCGCTCCTACAGCTCGACCTTGGCCCCTGCCTGCAACCAGCGCGGCGGATTCGGCCGGGCCCCGAATGGTCTCCGCGACACCAAATCGCGCTCGTTTAGCAGGTTACGCCAGTTCGCGTACAGCTTGAGCGGACCGATCACGCGCACTTGAGCCCCAATATCCAGCCACTTTTGCGCGTCGGTCGTGAGCGCGTCGTCGAGCGAGCCCTGCCCAGCCTCTTCGCGCATGCGCGAGACATAGCCGAACGTGCCGTACACGGAGGCGCGCTCGATCGCGGCGCCCAGCGTCGCCGTGAGCTGATGGCGGGGGACGTAGGGAATGAAATCCCCGTCTTTGACGCTGCCGTAGATCGGATCTTGCGACTCGAAATCGTTCTGAAACTGCGCGCGCGTGTAGGTGTACGCGACGGACAGCGGCAGCTTCAGCTGGCTCGTCACCGAAATCTCGTGCGCTGCGTAGGCTTCGACGCCGAAGATGCGCGCGCGCCCGGCGTCGAACTGCTGATCCAAGTCAGCGTCGACGCAGCCACTCGAGAGCGTGCAGATGTCGGTGAGGTTGGAGTAGTCGTTGTAAAAGCCGATGACCTCGGCGCGGGCGGGGCCCTGGCTGAAGCGCGCACCCGTCTCGTAGTTGACGCTGTACTCCGGCTCGACGTCGCCGTTGCTCCCGGGCGGAGGCGGGCTGAAGCCGCGGTGGACGCCGCCCAACAGGCCCAAGCTCGGGGTGATGCCCCAATACAGGCCCGCGCCTGGCATCAAGGCCACGACCGAGCCGTTCGTGGTCTCGTCGGCGAGGCGATCTTCGCTGCGCGACCGGATGAATTCGGCGCGGATCCCGGGCGTCAGCGTGAGCGAGCGCCAGCTGAGCGCGTCCATCGCGTGCACCGCCAGCGCGTAAGTGCTGTCGGTGTTGGCGGCGGTGATCTGCGTGGGCGTGCCGTCGGGGATGAGCTGCCCGCTGACCATCTCGAACCCGTCTTGGCTGTGGCGACGCCGGATTTCGTCGTAGTGCAGGCGCATGCCGATCTCGATGCGCTGCTCGACGGGGCCATCTTTGCGCTGGTGCTCGAGCGTCGACTGCACGCCCTGGCTGATGAAAGCACGGTCGTTCGGGCCGACCATGACGCTCTCGCTGGGCGTTGCGCTGTCGGTTTCCCCCCGCAGCACCGCCAAGTAGCCAGCGTTGACCGGATCTTCGGGGTTGGTCAGAACATCGAAGATCGGCGCGCCTCGCAGCGAGTTGACCTTGCGCCAAACGCGCGCGTAGTCATGACGGTAAGCGGCGCTCTTGAGCTTGAGCCGCCGCTTCGGGTCGTCGTAGGTGTGAAACAGCACCAGCGAAGAGCGATGGTTCTTCATCTGGTCGAGCTGGCTCGCGCCGTAGCGCAGGTCCGGATCACGCCGTAAATCGGCGTCGGTCAGGCCGAGGTACGACTCGTTGGAGACCTCGTCCGCGTACGCCATCTTGAGCACGAATTCATTCCGCGCCTCTGCGTTCGGGTCGACGACGAAGCTCAGCTTGGCGAGCCAATCGTTGCGGGTGGAGCCCGTGTCGCCGCCGTTTCGTAGCTCCTTGAAGCCGTCGTTGTGAAGCCGAACGCCGCTCACCAAGACGCCGACCTGCTCCGTGCTCGCGCCGAACCAGCCGTCGGCCTTGGTGTAACCGTACTCCCCATAGGCGAAATCGACGCCGCCGCTCGTGCGGCTCGGAATGGGCCGAGAGATGAAGTCGACGGCGCCGCCGACCGTCTGCGGCCCGTAGGCGACGGCGGACGGCCCTTTGATGACGCGCACCGCGTTCATGCGCGTCATCAAAGGAAAGTAGTAGGCGGCGGGGGCCGAGTACGGCGCGGGGCCGAACAAGATGCCGTCTTCCATCAGCGTGAGCTTCTTGCTGCGATCCGGGTTGGCGCCGCGGATGCCCAGGTTCGGCCGCAGGCCGACGCCGTCCTCGACGCGCACGTAGACGCCGGGCACTTGCTGCAAGATCGCGCCCGCGTCGTCGTACTCTTGGCGCTCGAGCTGCTTCTTGTTGATGACGTGAGCCGAGCCAGCGGTGCGCGCGACGCGGGTGCCGACGATCGTGACCTGCTCGGGCGGGGGCGGTGCACTGGGCGGCGCGGCTGGCGGCGGCGCGTCGGCGGGTGCGGGCGCGTCGGCGGGCAGTACCCCGGAAGGCGGCGGCGCGTCGGAAGGC
>JAEYWK010000136.1 GCA_023431345.1 Pseudomonadota bacterium | reverse complement strand
AGCTGGCGCGTCACCGCCGGCCTACGCGATGGCCATCGCCTTTTGTGGCAGCCATTGCGCACCGTCGCCAATGCCCATCACGCACCCTGCTCGAATCGCCATCAGCCAGCGTGCGCGGCAACAGTAGCCGTTGCCGTAGCGATCGGCATCCACTGACCATTCTCGAAGATTTCGACCAGCATGCTCGGCCGCGTGACGCCGCGGATTGGCGGCGTCGATAGTCATTTCTCAACTTGGTCTGTGTAGCCGTCCGGTGTCGGCGATTGGGCCACGTGTTGTCGCCTCGGCATGCGTGTGGTGCGAACGGGAGGCCTCGAGCTACGGGTTCTGGCGTTCGTTGCTGACGAGGCCAGCTTGCCGCAGTGCCTCTAGTTCGCCGGGGGTCGCGGTGACGTTGAATAGGCTGAGCTTGCCGGCGAGCGGGCGTGGCTCGAAGGCGACGCGGTCGGCGAACTGCCAACCGTACTCCGCGGCGCTGTGCCAGGGAGAGACGGACCTACCGGGCTCGGCGACGCCCGTGAGGTTAACAGCTCCGATCAGGGTGCCGCGAATCTTCTCGATCTGCTCGAAGCTGGGAAGCTGGGCACGGTTCGCGTAGCCGGCGCTCGCCGCGAGCAGGCAAGCGTCGTCAAACTCCTCGCGAGTGAGGCCTTGGGAGGCATGAATCAGCAAGGGGCCGCGGTGTTTGGTAGACCACGAGCGGTTTTCGACGTCCTTCCATCGCTTAGCCTGGAGGAAGATGATCATCCATGCCCACGCCGGACGAACGCTCAGACACTTCAGAGTGGCTGTGTCGGGTGTTGGGTCTCCCTCGGCCGTGCTCGCCTTTGCCAAAGATTGGACGGGAAGTTCTTCTGCTATGGCCGCGTCGGCGGCCAGCGCCGCTTGGGCGCCGACACTCGCAGCGAGCAGCTTCTTCGCGCTCGGGACATCCAGCGTGCTTTCGACGATCAGCTGAGCCAGCAAGTCGTCGGGGAGGCACGGGTCGAATTTCGAGAAGCGCTTGCGCTCTTCGCCCGTTGCGAAGCGAGCGCTATCTGCCGAAGTGGGGGCGGCGCGTTCGCGGAGCCGGTCGAGGGCTTGGCGTAGGGCCACCGCGCTCTCGCCTGCCTTGTCCTTCAGGCGGATCGAATGGTTGTTGCTGGTGACCTTGGCGCCGAGCTCGGCTTCGAGCATGCGGGCGATGAGCAGGTTGGCGCCGCCGCCTGCAAAGGTCCACCATTGCAGGCCTTCGGTTGACTCGAGGATGGGCGTGGGCGCGTCGTGGAGGAACGCGTATTCTGCGCGTGAGGTCTCGAGGACGCGGCGGGCGCGGGTCGACCAGGCCGGGTCGTCGACTTCGCCAAGCAGAACACGCTTGGCGGCCTGGCAGAGGTCGTAGCCGAGGAACCGAGGCGAGCCGAACCAGCGTGGGGCTCGGCCGCTCGGGGCGGGCCTGACGACGCAAATGCCGCGCTCCCATTCGATGGTGACGATCTGCCAGGTGCGACCTGCGAGAAGGAAGGAGCCCGGCTCGGACTCGGAGCTGATGGCCGCGAGAAAGCTGGCGTCGACTGTGCCGACGTCTTCAACGCCGGCGCGGACCGAGATCAGTCGGGGCGTGTCGAACACGGCGTAGAGCTCCCGAAAGTTCGCGCGTCCGTAGCGCTTCTCGCCTTGGGGGCCGAGCCAAATGCGGCCGCCTTGGTCCGCGAAGATTTCATGCGCCAGCATGTGGTCAAACACGCGTTCGCGGTCTTCTGCGGTGATGCTCGCGAAGGGCGCTGCACCCTTGAGCTCCTCCCAAAAGGCATTGCGAGCGCGGCCCTCGTGTTGCACTGCGACGCTCATCAGTTGATGGGCCAAGATGTGGTAAGCGTGCGAGCTGGGTCGCACCGGTTCGACAAAACCCTCGCGAAAGAGTTGCAAGATTGCAGCCGCTTGGACGACTGCCGTCTCCTTGGTTGCCAGAAACGTGCAGTTTGGCGGGCCGCCGCGCCTACCCGTGCGTCCCATGCGCTGAAGGAAGCTCGCGACCGATGAGGGCGCGTCAATCTGCAGCACGTGATCGAGGTCGCCGACATCGATGCCCAGCTCGAGAGCGCTCGTGGCCACGATGACGCAGTTTTGTCCTTCCTGGAACGCTCGTTCCGCATCGCGCCGTTCGCTCACCGAGAGCGAGCCATGCGTGACGAACGTCGGTACGCCCAGACCGCCGATCAAGTGACCGAGCTGTTCGGCTTGGCGACGCGAGTCTACGAACACCAGCCGCTTCCTTCCCGGATGCAGCGCCTCAATGACCCGAGCGGCGTTCTCTGCGCTCCCGACGTAGTCCAAAGCCAGCTCGGCGCTGCGCCGGGCGCCGCCGGGGTCTACGACGGCGCCCGGCCGCGTAGAGCTGCCCTGGAGCCAGCGCAGGATCTCGTCCGGATTGCCAACAGTCGCCGATAGTCCGATGCGTTGGACATCGCGACCGGCGAGCCGCGTGAGGCGCTCGACGAGCGATGCGAGATGCGCCCCGCGGTCGTCGTCAGCAAAGGCGTGGACCTCGTCGATGATGACCGCTCGTAGTCCCGCGAAGAGCTCGCGTGACGGCACCCGCGCGCTCATCAGCGTTGCTTCTAGTGACTCCGGGGTGATGAGCAGGATATCGGTCGGCTCGCGCAGGAATTGCTTCCTCGGACCCTGCGCCGTATCTCCGTGCCATTTGAAGGCCCGGCGCCCCACGAGACCCGCATAGCGCGAGATGCGATCTTCCTGGTTGTTGAGCAGGGCGCGAATGGGGGACAGGTAGAGAACCGAGACGGGCCGCCAATCCTCGCTGTCCATCATCGAGAGCAACGGAAAGAAGGCCGACTCGGTCTTGCCACCCGCGGTGGGGGCCAACACGACGGCATTCTTGCCGTCGAGGAGGGCTTCGATGGAGAGCAGCTGTACGGACCGCATCTCCGCGAAGCCGAGCGTGTTGACGATGTGGTACTGGAGCGCTCCGGACAAGCGCTCGAACGCGCTCATTCCTTGCCGTCCACTTCTCCCTTGCTGGGCTCCCCCACATCTAGAGGGATGTCGTCGACCGTGCGCGGAATGCCGGTAGCAGCGCGTTCTTCCTCAGTGAGCTCAGTCGAGTCCACGACGAGGCTGTAGTGGGTGCGGGGGTCGAAGTCGGCGTGCTCATCCACGCGATCGAGCAGGTCCACGATGCGCTTTAAGAAGATGCGCGGGGCGACTCCCACCCGTCCGCCGAGCTTGCCAGCGACGCCGCGCGCCAGATCACCGATTACCGCGTCAGTGACCTTCTGTTCGATTCGCGCGCGCTGATCACTTGGGTATAGCTCTCGAATGCGCTGTCCGACTTCGGCCATACGTTCGAGCGTGAAGGGCTGGAGGCGAATTTGCGGCGCGCGGGCGCTGTCGAACTTGGGTTCCTTTCCGAATTCGGTGTGCAGCCTTTGCGCTAGGGCCGGTGCTCGCTGCACGCCCTGCTGTCCGTCGAAGAACTGCGGGGTGCCCGTGATGAGTACGTACAAACCCGGGTAGGCCCCGTGCATCAAGTCGTCGATCAAAACGCGAAGGGCGTTCAGGCTCTTCTCGCGGGCGTCCGTGCGCACGCGCTGGATCGTCTCCACCTCGTCCAGCACCAGGACCAGTCCCTTGCGGCCCGTTTGCTTGAGAACCTCGAGCAAGCCGCGGATGAATCCACCTGCACCAAAGTGATCGATCTCGCCCTTCAAGCCGGCGGAGCGGGTGATGTCTTGCCCGATGTTGGGCTGCCCCATGAGCCAAGCGATCAAGCCTTCGGCGAAGGCGTGCTCACCCCGCACGCGCGCGGTGTGGGCGCGCCGAAGCGCTGCAGCGAATTGCGGCTGCGTGGCGCTGACGGTGGCCAATCGCTGTTCGAGCAAGTCGCCCACCGCCTTGGCAATGCTCTCGGCGCTATTCGGGTCAATTTTCCCCGTGCCGAGGATCTCTTCCTCAAGCGCGAAGAACCACCGATCGATCAGGGAACGGAAAGCGCCGTCGCTCCACTCTTCGGTCTGCAGCTGCTCGACGCCCCGCCGATACACCGTTTCCATCCGGTACAGCGGCGTCTCGGTCTCCGAGATCTGCACCAGAGTCGTGGCGAAGCCCTTCTGGCGAGCGCGTTGCTCGAGCCAACGAGAAAAGAACGTTTTGCCGTTGCCGTATTCGCCCCTGACGGCCTTGAACTTGCCGTTGCCCGCTGCAACGCCTTCGAGCTCTTCGTCGATTGCGCGCTCGAAGCGCTCAAGCCCCGCCGCAAACAGCTCCAGTCCCCGGCGCGGTACCGCTCCGATGCGCAGCGCATCGATGATTTCGCGTCGTTTGAGCGGGCTCGGCGTCTTCACAGCTTGACCTCGAACTGCTGCTCGAGCTTGGCCTTCTCCAGAAACACCTGGCGTGTCCGGCTATCGAAGCGCAGCACGGCATAGCCGTCCACATTCAGCACTTCTTGCAACCCGCGTACGTAGCCCTCCACCCGGAATGGCAGCACGCCGAGGTGCTGGGCAAACACTTCCGCCGCCAGCGCACCGCCCCGAGCGAGCAGCAGGTCGACGGCTCGCACCACGTCCTCACGCTGTGCCGCCTTGGGTGCGCGTGCTTTGAGCATGTCGCAAGCTGCAAACAATGCGATCGGTCCCTCCCTGTTCGGTGCGGCCGGGGCGAGCGGTGGCGCGACTGGTGCGACGTCGGGTGCGACCTGTGGCAGCCCCAGTTGCCCTTCGAGCGGTGCTTTGCCCTTCCTCTTCGCCACCGGCGGTGGCTTGGGAGACCGCGGGATCTCGACTGCTGGCCGGACCGCGAAGTGCCACCAGTCGGGCACGTAAGCGGGACGAGGCTTCAATGCCTTGTCGGCCAGAGCATCAGGGCCGGGCTCGTCCCAGCCGATGAGCAGGCACGGCGCCACGACCTCGGCCAGCGTCGCGCCGCCGTGCTCGCCTGCGTGCGCCGCCGAGCCGTAGCGCAGCTCCTCGGTCGCGAGCAGGACCGCGCCCTGCGCGCCCTTGGGCGCGTACACGCCGGAGCCCGAAAACTTCAGCTCACCCGGCTGCAGCACGTCAGCGTCACCGAGCCAAGGACGGTGGCGTGCGCCACCCTGGCCGGGAGACGAGAGGGTGCGCAGACGATCGGCCGGGACGTGACCATGGTCCGCGACCAGCAAGATCGTCCGACGCGCTTCGCGCGCAGCTTCGAGCAAAGCTTCGAGCGAGCGAATGGAATCGACCGTCCAGTCGTGCTGCTCTTGCGAATCACCCTTGAGCGAGGCGTCAATGGCGTTGACGACAATGCCAACCACGCCCCGCTGCGGATCCGCGATCAGGCTGAGCGCCTCTCGCGACGCTGACCCGTCACCCGAGTGGCCTTCCGCGCGCAGCAGCAACCGTGGCCCCGACGACGGATCGCAAAACGGATGCAGCGCCTTGTTGTCGCGAAAGCGCTCGTCGTCCTTTTGAGTGTTCAGGGTGGCGCCATCCGGCATCGGCTTGCCTGCCAAGAACGCTGAACGACTCACTTCGGTCGTGGTCGGCAGATTGGCGAGCACCACCGGGTAGGCACCATCGCCGACGCGGTGCAACCCGTGCCAGGCGAGCGGGCCCCAAGCGTTGGAGCGATTGCCCAGGGAGAGCAATAGCTCCGCCGCTTGCGCCCAGGCCATCCCGTCCATCAACAGCACCAACAGGCGCCGTTCGCGGCTCTGCTCCAGGAAAGTGACGGCAAAGCGTTTGAGCGCCTGATCGATCGGAACGAGCTTATTGGAGGGCCGACCGGCGGCGACCCAGCGCTGTAACGACATGGTGAAGCGCGCTTCGAGAAAGCTCCGCTCGCGGTCGGCCAGAGCCACGATCGCCTGGATACCGCGGCCCAAAGCGCCTTCGCTGCCGCCACGCGCCCAGCGCCGCGCCCAATCCACGAAGCCGCCCTCCTCGGCGTACCAGCGCCCCAGCGTGACCGCGTCGGCATAGTCGGTGTCGCCAATCTCCAGCTTTTGATCAGGACGCGCCACCAACCATGCCAGCAAACGCACGGCCATTTCGGCACGTTTCACTGAACGTGTTTGCGCCTCTTTCTGGAACCAAGCGTGACCTTCGAGGGCCTTGAGCTCCCCTGCCGCTTCCGCCACCGCCTCGAGCCCCAGGGCCGTCGCACCACCTTCCAGCACCTTGCCCAGACGTTCCAGGCGACCGAACCACGCGCACGGTAGCCTGTCGCTGCCGATGAGGCTCTGTCGAATGTCCGGGTCGTCCACTCGCAGGTCGGCGGCTCTGACGATGCCGTCGATCTCGCTCGCGGTTAGCCGCAGCTCGAGGAGCCGGAAGGCCAACGGCGCCGCTTCTCCCAGCCCTCGCACTATCTCCGCGCGGCGTTCCTGCTCGCTTGGTTCGAGCAGCGGCTTTAGGCGCTCCCCGAGCCAAATCGTCACGGCCTTGTCCGGGCTCGACCAGAGCGTTTCGCACAGCAGCGCGGTTTCCAGCAGCTCCCGCCCGCGCCCTTGCTCCCACGCGCGCCAAATCACAGGGCCGACCGCACCCATGCTCGCGGCCAGATGCTCGAACAGCTCCTCGCGAACGCGGTTCGCTGTCGGCTCGGTGCTCACATCGAGCGCAGTTTTGAACTGCGCGCCCCGGCCGTCGGTGCCGGCCCACGCTAAGAGTGTGTCGCGCGCCAAACCGCCGCTAGCATCGAGGCCCCAGTCTTTGGCCAGCCACGCTGCCCACAGGGCGTCTTTGGTCACTCGCCCGGCGGCGATCGGATAGCTCTTTGTTGGGTTCTTGGGGCGGAGCAGGTAGCGGGCCAATGCCGAACGGCCGCTATCGTCAGCCTCCTTGGCCCCGCACAAGGTGAGCAACCGCCGCGTTGCATCGATCGTGCGCACTCGCGCGTTGTCGAACCGTCCCGAAATGTCGAGCGGAAGGACGCCCTCCCACGGCACCAGGAACACCACGCGCGGATCGGCCGCCTCGAGCGGCGGCAAGCGCTCTCGCAACTCGAGCTCGCTTCGCACCGGCACGACCACGAAGTCACCAGCGTTCTCCACACGCAGCGCTTCCTCAGCACCGGTGCCGTACATGGCAAACAGATGCTTCGTGCGCGGGCGCGCATAGATGCGGGTCAGCTCTTCCTTGATCTCGCGTGGTTGGAGCTCCGGCAGGCTTGTCATGGCCGCTTCGTCAGGACCACGGTCGCCACGAGATCGAGCGAGTCGTCGCCACCTGCCGCTGCCTTCTCGACCTCATTCAATAGCTCGCCGAGCTTCCTGCGAATTTCCGCAGCTCCCGCGGCATGAACCCGCTTCTGGAGCACGACTTCGTAGCTGCCCGGTTTGGTCTGCGGCTGCAGCAGTTTCTGCGCCTGGCGAGCCAGATCACGCAGCCGCTCGCCGAGCGCCACATTGACCTCGTCTTGCCTGAGCGCCGCCCGGGCCTGCTCGACCAACTCTTCGGCCCCCACCAGTTCGGTGCTACGTGCCATCAGTTGGTCGAAGACCCCGAACACGATGTCATCGCGAAGGAGCGGCGAGAGCCTTTCGGCTTCGTTCACGTGACGCCCGACTGCAACGGGGCCCGTCTTCGGCTCGTAGGCGGCGAGCGCCTGCACCTGGTCGATACCGCTCTTGCCCCGCAGCAGGGCACAGAGCTGATCGGCGGAGCGGGCGGTCATGATGCGTTCCGTGTCTTCGCCCAGACCCAAGCGCACGCTCCGCTGCAGCAGAAGTGGTGGCAAACCAGCGCACCATTCCGCGTTCTTCTCGACCTTCGCCGCTAGCAGCGCGCGAAACCGCGACACATTCTCCGGGCTCAAGAACCGCCCGGCAAACGTGATGCCCAAGCACTGGCTGGCCTTGCCCAGCGCAAGTGTCCACTCCGTTTGGTCAGGCAGCTCCGGCTTCTCGAGCACGGCATCGGCGGGGAGCGGCGGCTTGCCCTCCCATGGCTTGCCGTGCAGCTCCAGGGTGCGGCGCGCCCACAGCGCGTAGCAGCGCACCACCAAATCCTGCGCTTCGACCTGCAAGCCCATCTTGCCGCTCTCGTCGATCCAGTGCCGGACCTCGCCGACCGTCGGCCGCTCCACACCGAGTTGCAGCCGGCGGTTCTCGAGGGCCTGCAGGCGCCGGTCTTCTACCAGCTGCACAGAAGTCTCAGTCACGCGCACGATGCCGAGCTCGCCCAGAGTACCCAGCATTTCGCCGTGCAGCTCGCGATCTGCAGGGATGAGCTTGTTCTCGGCCATGAGCAGCTCATCGAACTTTTGCAGCAGGCGCGCGACGCGCTGAGACGACAGCGGCTTGGTGAAGCTCGGGTGGCGCGGATAGCGGGCATCGAGCAGGCCAGCCAGGAGTGCCTCTTTCGCCCCAGCTAGATTCGGCGCCAGGCCGATCGGCACCTGGGCGCCCGGCGTCAGCACGTGCAGGTGCTGCTCGACGCGGCACGAGCCATCGACATCCGCATCCGCAACCGGCCGAAGGCCGTACGCTTGTTCGAGCACCTCGTGCAGGCGCGACTTCTTCTGCGCCCGGAGGTTATCGAGATCAGAAAGCGCGCGGCTTTGGTCTTCAATGCTCAGGTCTTTGACGGCTTCTCGCTGCACCGTCTTGTCCCCCAAGATATGCTCCAGAATCACCAACTCCCCGAGCAGCTGGTTGACCGAAGCGGAAAAAAAGTGCGGCAGCCAGACTAGCGACCATGACTTCTCGGCTTCCATGAAGCGCTCGAGGGCGCGCATGTCATCCAAGGGGCTCATGCCCTCGTCGTCGAACGGGTAGTCGATGACCAGTCGAAAGTCGTGTTCTTCGCTGCAGCGTAGCGCGCTGGGAGGCATGGTACGCACGTTGCCAAACAACACGTGCCCGTAGCGTCGCGTTCCTCGCCAATCGTCGAGCTTTTCGTCCCGCCCGGCGTCGCTCACCTTGTCGATGCCTAGCGCCTCGAACAGCACCTCGCGCACGACCCGTTGCCGCGCTCCCGCACTGTCGGCACGACCATACCGCTCCAAAATCGGCTTCAAATCGACGCCCTCGAGCCGCACGCGTACGGAAGGATCGGTCTCGCTACCGACGCGCAGCTGCGCAATCGTCGTCGACGACACCCACTTTCGTAGCTGCTGCGCTACCTGCGCGGTTTCGGTCCCGGGGATCAGCACCTTGATCGTGCCGTGGTTCAGCTGAGCTAGGCGGCTCGCGGTCAGGTCCTTGAGCGCCGGCACCTCTGGCACCAGCGCCGCAATCAGGAGCGTCTTGATGAGCCGGTTGTCCTTGCGGCACAGCTGCTCACCGCACCCCGAGCAACCCAGCCGTGGGGGATGTCCGGGGCGCAGGCGCTGGCAGCGCTCCTTGTTGGCGGTGCCATTGCTCTCCTGGATCACCGGCAAGAACTGGTGACGATACAGATGCTTGGCGGAGTTGAAGCGGCTTCGTATCAGGCCATCGGCTGGATCTTCACCGCCAGCCAGCACGTCGAACAGATCGCCGACCCGCACCACCTCGCCGACCTTCAAGTCCGAGATGTGCTCCACGAGCAGCTCCATCAGGAGCTTGATGGCGGTGCGCTCGCGCTGTAGCGAGTTCGAAAGCGCGACCAACGCATCGACCAGGGCAGGGCTAAACGGATAGAGCTTGCGAAATGCTCCGGCATCTTGCTGCGCGACGAGCGTATTCCACGCGCCGCCCGCTGCGCTCCGCAGCGTCTCGAACGCCTTGTCCAGCGCCGCTTTCTGTTCGGGCCCGCGCGGGGTGAGGATACGCTTTTCGACGATCTCGGGCAGGTTCTGGTCGCCGAGCGTGACGGTGCCGTAGCGCCCTTCCCAGTGATTCAGCGAATCGTGCAGGCGCGCATTTTCGGCGCCGGTGTGGATCTTTCCCACCATCTCGGCCAAGTCGCGCTGGCGCGCGATGAAGCTGACGATCGGAATGCGACGGTCGCTATCCTGTGCTTCCACCAGCTTGACCATCTTCTGCACCTCGTTGTGCAGCCAAGACGAATCGCTCGCGCGGTGCGAAAGCCACAGGATGAGCTCGTCCAGGAAGAGCGCGATGCCGTCGTAGCCCAGCTGCGCGGCGTGCCTTGCCATGATGGCCAAACCGTCGTCGAGGTCCTTGAACTGCCGTGCTTCCGCCCCTGATGACTGAAACCAGCTCTTGGCCAGCGCGCTGAACAGCTGCTCGCGCTCCGCCGGCTCGGTCGAGGTCGATGCCTCATCGAAGCGCGCTCGGTCCCAGGCCTGGGTTACCTTGCCCCAGCCTTTCTTGGGGCTGCCCATGGCAGCAAAAAACTTCTCGTCGCCCAGGCTTTCCATCAACCGCCGCGCGTCTTCGAACACCTTTTCGTCCGCGAATAGGCCCGGAATCGGCGCGTCCGGGTGCTCGGTTTGGACGAGCGCCACGTAGCTGGAGAAGATCTTCTCCTCCAGGCTTTGTGCGCCGATCATATGAAAGCTGAGCTGGCACAGCTTCTTCTTGCCGACGAAGTCGAACTTCTGCCGCAGCGCGTGAAAGGCAGGATTCCGCCAGGCCGCCTCGTGCCCACTCAAGAGCAGGCTCAGCATCGCCATGAAGTGCGACTTGCCGCTGCCAAAGCTGCCATGCAGGTAGGTTGCCTTGCTGCGTCCGTCGCGGAGCGCGCTGTCCACGAGCGTCAAGCTCTGGTTGAAGGCATCCACCAGCGCATCGGTGGCCACGTAGGTGCGCGCCGTCTCGTCGGCGTGTTGCAGCCCCTCGGTGAGCTTGAGAACAAAGTCTCCCTCGTGCACCTGGTCGGGCAGCGCGAACAGGTCACGGACATGGCTGAGCTCGATCATCCCCTGGGCGTCTCCGGGCCTTCAGCGAGTGAGGCCGCCCTTCGGGCGGGCAGTAGGTCGGACGGTATGCACGAAATTGCCGCCATCATGCTCGAATGCAGGCGAAATTGGCCACAAGAAAGGCGTCCGGAGGCGTATCCGGCTGACATTCCGCGCTGGGGGGACCGTGACGCATCGCGCGCCCGCGGCACGCACGGAGCGTGCGCTTGCCGGCACGCCCCTCGACCTCCCAGCGGCTAAACCGCCGATGGGCTCCACGCGTTGGCTACGTAGCGGTGGCCAGTGCGGTCTAAGCAGGGGTAAAGTGGCCGCAATGATCGCGAGCCCCGCCACACTCGAGCTTCAGCGATGACGCCGGAGCTGGCAGCCTTACTGAGCGGGAAGGCTCGCTCCCTGCAGCTTCGGTTGAACCACGGGCGCCTTGATCCCGTCACGGCTGCAACCGAAGCCGTGCGGCTCTTCACGGATGCCCAGGATGCCGTGCGTGTGCGGTGGCTAGGTCTAGAGCTACAAGGCTACGGCGAGCTCGCCAAGTCGACACCGCTGCACACGGTCATCCGTGTAGCCGCGGGCGATCGCTTGGCCGCGCACGTGGCTGCCTATCGGACACAGCGAGGCCGCTCGGGCGGGAGCGAGTTCAAGCATTTCTTTGTCGAGTCGCTCCGCGAGCTCGTGGACGCGAGCGCGCGTGTGGCGAGATCGGGTGGCACTTCCGACCTCGAGCTCGAGTTTGCTCCGTCAACTGGGTCGCCAGCTCATCCCCTGGGCGGGACGTTCGGTCGCGATGTCTTCGAGCGTGTCGTGGCCGGTTTCATGGCCGCCTTGCACCTGCAGCTTGGGACACTGGCAAGATGATCGACCTCGATGCACTCGGTGCGTTGATCGGTGTGCCCACGGACACCGCCACGCCACTCGCTCATCGGGCTGCTGTAGCGCTGGAAGTGCGCCATCACCCCGGAGTGCACCTCAGTGGCACAGTACGAGGTGTGGTCGTCGATGAAGAGCTCCGTTGGCGACCGCGGGAGCCCCACACCGCAACGTACGAGGACATGAACCGGGTGACCGAGGAGGGTGCCGAGGCAATCGGCCTCGCGCTCGCCCGCTCCCAATGCGACTGGCGTATCGCGCGACGGCTCCAGGCCCGGCTTGCAGAGGGCGCCGACTGGCTGATGACCGATGTCTCGACGGGGCGGACGATGGTCTTCGAGATCGGTGGGACGGACGAGCAGGATATCGAGGCGCTGTTAGCCCGGAAAATCGCGCAGGCGAGGCGCTCTCCCTTCGCCGAGCGCGGCACACCGGCGGCCTGCGTGGTACGCTTCTCGGACCCTAGCGTTAGGATGACGGTCGACGATGGGCCTCGAGGAACTGAACCATAGTGTAACGAGCGCCATCTTGCGGGCTGAGGCGCTGCCTGCCGGCTCGTGGGAAGCCGAACGCGCGTTTCGCGACGTGGCTGAGCTGGAGCAGGAGCTCGCGGCAATCTTGGGCGCGCAGACTGTCGAGGGCGAGGTCGCCCGACTTGGCGCGGTGGCGGCCTCGCTCAGCGCTGGTGACCTGCTCCGCGCGGTCCAACTCGCCGAGCGCTATCTTGCTGACGGGCTCAGCGATCGCTCCCGCAAGAAGCTCGAACAGCTTCACACGGAGGCCGAGGCCGCGATCAGCAGCGCGGCTCAGGCCGCCCCTAACGTCGAGCCAGTCCCGTTCAGCCTACGTGCTGCCTGAGTGCACGCGGCTTCGATTACTCATCGGGCTCGCGCTCCGCCGCATCGGCTGGCGCTCCGTCGTTCGTCAACTCGCCACCCACGACGGCTCCGGCGACCCAATCGTCTGCGACGGCTTGCCAGTCGACCTTCCGTTCCGACTCGGGCCCTTCGGTCCATGCTCGCCAGAAGTCAGGATCGCTGGAATGGGGGCGGTGCTTCTCGTCCAGTGAGCGCATTTCGACGACGACCGGTGCAGCTGTTGCCCAACCGAGCAGGATGGCTCGCCGCGTCGGCAAGCTCGGAAGCTCTCGCAACACATCTCCCAATCCGTCAGGGACGAGGCGCCGGACCTGGTCCTGATCCCGGTCGTTGACGATGCGGTGGAGGAGGAAAGTGTTGCACTGCGACAGCACAGTCGAGGAGAGCTCCGATGGACGCTGCGAGGCGAGAACCATCCCAAGCCCGAATTTGCGTCCCTCACGGGCTATCTTCTCGATCGTCTCGCTGCAGTGCTGGGCCGGGGCGCTGGCCCCGTCGGCTCCAAGTCGCGCGTGCGCGAAGGTATGCGCTTCTTCGATCACGAGGCATGTCGGGAGCGATGGTGACGCAGCCGAGGAACTCTCCGAGTTGTCGATGGACACCGTGGAGGCGAGACGCCGATGTCGCTGAAGTGCCTCGAATACGACGCGGCAAGTCACTGACACCACGGTGTGCGTGATCTCGGCCGGGAGCAGCGAGAGATCCAGAACCACGATCGATCCGTCCACTCCTGGCGGGGGATCCATCGGGGCGAGGTGCTCGGTCAACCACTCGGCAAGTGAGGGCTCGCTGTCGGGCAGGGCCACAACGCGAAGCCGTTCCTGAGCGAGCAGCATCTCGACGCGAAGCGAAAGGCTCGCGGCCATCTGGTCGGCGTTTCGGATGGGCGAAGTTCGAGCTGCCAAGTCGATCAGGTGCTTCAGCAATCGAACATCCATCGGGACGGGCGCGTGCTCGTCGACTCTTCTGAGGTTGCGAACGCCGAGAAGGTCAAGAACCTCCGAGCACTGGTCCCTCAGCGCTTCAACCGCCGGGAGATTCGCTAGGTTGTACCAGTGTCCGTTGGCGCCCTTCGGGCCGTTTCGGAGCCCTTCCTCCGCTTTAGCGAAGGCCTCCCGGAGCGCCTCTAGAGCCTTTCTCGTGGTGTCTGAGCCATCGAAAGTCGTGATGGCGGAGCTGAGGTCGATCGAAAAGGTTGCCAGCGTTTGCGGGTAGGCCCCGTGCTGTTTTCGGAACTCGTCCGTCCGAATGGACTCATTCAAGTATGACAGCGCCAACCGGAGCACGTTGCCCACCTTCTGAGCGACTCCCGGATGTCCCGTGCCAGTTCCCCTGGCCTGCTGTAGCGCATCCACGAGGAGCGGGCGCTGAACGCCTGGCGCGGCCCGCGTGAACGAGGCCCACTCGTCGGCGTTCCAGAGCCAAGCCGGCACGCGAAGCTGCCTCTCGTTCTGCTTCGGGGAGACTCGGTAGACCCGCACATCGGCCGGGAGCCCCTCGAAGGCGTGGGCGTATTCGCCGTTCGGGTCGAGCACGATGACGCGCCCCCGCCACCGCCCAGCTTGTTCGACCGCCGCCTCGACTGACCATCGGATGAGGCCGGCGACGGAGCAGGACTTGCCTGAGCCCGTATTGCCCAGAACTGCGAGGTGGCGACCGAATAGACGATCCGGGTCGACTCTGATCTCGCGACCGTCCGCCAACGGCGACCGGCCGATGGGAACCGCCCCGCCATCAGCTGGGCCAACGATCGCTGCAAGCTGATCACTTCCGGGCAGGTGTGCCGCATCACCCACGGAGGGAAAGACGTCGACGCCGCGCTCCATCACGAGCTGGTAGTCCTTGCCCTCGACGTATCGACGCTGCAGCGTTCCAATCGGCGTCACGACGACGATCCGCTGCGGGAAAGGGAGGTCCACGAGATCGAAATCCTTCAGTCCCTTCCGCTTGGGAAACGAGGAGCGCTCGATACGCACGGAGGACACGATGCCGACGGTGGCACCGCCGCTGTGCGGCACAATCAAATAGCCGTTGACTCTGGGGAAGCGCTCTGGCGTGCCGGTGTTCAGGGCGGTCGCGTGGGGCGCGTCCACGTCGATCGCAACCGTGAAGCTGTCCGGAGCGACCCGTTCGACCATGCCGACGATGCGCTCTCCCAGCGCGTCAACGAGTCGAGTCATCGCTCTCTCCAGGCTCGACAGGCACGCCCGCCGCTCTTGTTGTGTCCGACACGGCGAGGCCGCGCCTCACAGCCCCGCGCCGCTCCAACAACTCGGCCAGTCGCCAGGTGATGCGGTCAATGGCGGGCTTGGGCAGGAAGCGTGAGACGAGCCTTTCCAGGCCGGCGACCGCGGCACCGACCATGACGCTGACCTGGGCGGGGCGCCCGACCGACTCGTCGAATGCGGCTATCCGGCCGTCCTTGTCGTCGAACGAAATGATCAGCAAGTGCGTCGAAGGCAGGGTCAGCATGTCGCGCAGCACTCGATTGACGTGGTCATCGCCGAACCCATACCCGTAGGTCACGACGACGCCGTTCGGCTGACAAGCCGCCGCGGCGAAGTCCCGAAACAGGTCCGCGTAGGGATACTCGAGCGTCTCTACGTCCTTGGCGGCGTTCGGGTAGATCATGATGCTCGAGCCCTGCTGTCCGACAGCGGGGTGGCTGTCGTCAGCCCCGAACGGCAAGGCGGTGCGGACCACCTCTCGACGGCCCCATGGCCCATGCTGATATCGCCAATCGAGGCTGCCGTGGAGTTTCGTCAACCGGACGACTCCTTCAACGTACCGAGGTTCTCCACGGATCCCCGGCGGGTTGTAGTGCAAGTCGAGGCCGAGCCTGCTGCTGCGAAATACGGGCTCAATGCTCCCAACGAACCGGTCGAGCACGTGGACGCCCGCCAGGTCACACGCGAACTCGAGAAGGCGGTCGTAGTTGGTCGTGAACACGTGGAGTCGTTCACGACTCGCGGCTCTGCTCGCGAAGGTCAGCAGAAAGCTGCCGAGCAGCCTGCGCGCGGCGTTGGCTTTCTCCAGTTGCTGGGGCCCAGGCTCTGCGGGCGTTAGGCCGCCTCGGATCCCACGCTCCGCAGCGAGGACATTCTTGGCGAAGGCCGTCAGAAGCAAATCCAGCTCCTTCGCGAGCTCGTCATGGTAGCGGCGAGCGGCAGCGGAAAACGAGGCCGCACTCGGCGAAGCGTTGCTCGTGTCCGCATCCACCCCCGTTGGTTCACCAGTAAGGTTTGCGGCAACTTTGAGACCGTCAAGCAGCTGACGAGCGGCGCGAATATCGTCCTCGACATTCGCATTGTTGCGGCCCATTCGCATGGCAGACGCGTCGGCTTCCCTCCTGATGGCGGGCGCCAGGGGCGACGTCAACGTCATCCGCTCCATACCCTGCGTAGATGCGCCGAGCTCGTAGCCGATTGCGGTCGTGAGCCCGCTGCCTATGAGCAGACTGACATGCTCAGCCTGAATCAGCGCCGCAATCCGAGGCTCGATTTCGTGGAGCCAACTTTCATCAGTCCCGTTGCGGCCACCGGCGTGCGTGTCGATGTTGGGCATAAAGCGCACCCAAGGAAGCGCGCGGCCTGGTGATTCATGCTGAGCATCGGCAGTCTCGGCCATCCTGTATCCCTCCTGGCTTCGTCACGTGGCTGACGCACCACACGCGGTGGTGCTGGCAATGGCAACTACTCTGGAACCTCTTCGTCATCGTCGGCGCGTTTGCGGCGAGGCTTGGCGACACCTGTGCGACCTTTGGCGGGCGGGCGCCAGGCGCGGAGTTGGTCGTGGGTGAAGCCGTGCTCGGCGCATTCGGCGTCGAGGAACGCTGCGAATTGGTCGGACGGGCGCTCGCCGCCGAGGTCGGCGCTGGGCTCGTGGTGCCACTGCTTGAGCCAGGGCAAGAGCTCGAGCAGGCCTGCGAGCATGGGCAGCAGGCGGTCCTTGC
This sequence comes from Pseudomonadota bacterium, assembly GCA_023431345.1. Lineage (GTDB taxonomy): Bacteria > Myxococcota_A > Polyangia > Polyangiales > Polyangiaceae > PMG-095. The sequence continues at coordinate 10,862 of JAEYWK010000136.1, read as the reverse complement.
TCCAGCCCTCGCGTTGCTTGCGATCTTGGTAGAGGCCGGCTAGCGCCACGGCGCGCTGCAGGTGATCCCAGCCTGCCCAGCCATAGACCGGGTCTTTGTCTTCGTCGCTCTCGCAGCCGGGGTAGGAGATGAAGCGCTCTTTGGGGACGTCGAGCTTGCCGCGGAGCGTAAAGTAGTTTGGGTCTCGAAAATCCTTCGGGTCGTACTTCCGTGGCGGCGTGATGGTGCCCACCGCCTCGCCGCGATCTTCCGCTCGTTGGAGTTCCCAAACGTTCTCCCAGGTAGCGCGCTTTTCCAGCCCGACCTCCGTATGGCGCAAGGCCGCAAGGAAAGGAACCGCCCTCTCGGCGAGCAGATGCCGTGGGTTAAGCCCGCGTGTCGCACAGAGCGAAAGCAGGGTTGACGCCACTGTGTTGACGAGCGTCCCGGACCGCAAAACCTGGCTCGAAGCGCTCGACGCTCGTTCCATCGTGCCCGCGATCGCCTCCTCAATGGCCTCGCAATTGCGTCTGTGCCGAAAGTCAGCCTCGATCATGTTCAGCTCAGTATCCCGCCATAGACGTTTGAAAACCGCCTGCTCCAGTAGCGCCAGTTCTGCAGTTTTTCGAGTTTCGCTTCGACGCCGCTCAAGGAGATCGAGTTGCTGCTGTGACAATGCGGTTGGCGAGGCTGTTTCGACTTCCGCTACCACTGCGGGGAGGAGCTCGCCGCCGCGCCTGACCAGTGAAGCTCTCTCCCCATCGACTGGGTCGAAGGCACGTTGTCCACGGGTGAGCTCCGAGTGGTTTAGGTAGTCCTTCGACGTCTCGACGCAGTCGGCGGAACACAAGCGGCTAGCTTGGTACACAATCCAATCAAGTTCTTCTTGAAGGAAAACCATTCGCCTGCGTAGGCGGTCCGCTTCTCGCCAGGACTCGTCTATCACTTGTTGGGCTGAAGCTTCGTCCTTCGCCTCCGTCAGTAAGCGCGCGAGTCGAATTGCCGACAATACGTTCGCGCGTTCCGAGCCAAGTGAATTGAGTTCCTTGGCACAGTAGGTTGCGGCACCCCGCGCACTGGCCTCAAAGCCAGGGAGGGGTAGCTCTTTCAGTCCGGTCCCGGCGAACTCGTAGAAGTTCCGCGCCGGGTCGGGGTGATCTGCCTTTACGGCACCGTACTTGGGAAAGAAGACTTGCTTCATCCAGAAGCAGGCGGTGGAGCTGTTGAGGTAGGCGAGGAGGGCGAGGTGGTCGTCTTCGGTGGCGGTTTCGGGGAGCTTGATGATGGGGGCGGAGCGGTTGAAGACTTTGCCGCCGCGGTCGAGGACGAAGTGGTTGTGGGTGGCGACGAAGGCGAAGGTGATGGTGAGCGGCGTGCGGAGCTTGTCGGCGTAGAGCTCCTGCAGCTCGTACCAGGTGAGGCCCCGCTCCAGCATGGGCGTGCCGAAACGCTTCCGTTTGCTGATTACGGACCGGTACGGCCAGAGGTGGCGAAGCTCTTGCGCGGCCTCGACTTCCTTGAGCACAGCAAAGTCGTCCGTGAACGGGAACACGCAGAGGCCGGCAGGAGCCAGCGACCAATCACGGACGTATTCGCCCGTGACCAGCGGGCGTGTCCGACCCACCCGAAATCGCTTCGCGGCGTCAGGAGGCAGAAGATAGACATCGTCCTCACCTGTAACGCAAGAGATGCCGATGCTCGTCGTGAGCGTCCCGAGCGTTGCCTCGGCGCGTTCTTCCAGCAGTTCCTTCAACTCCCCCGCACCACCACCTCCCAAGCTCCACGGATGCTTCGCGAGGCTCGTCCGCTCGACGCGCGCGACCGAGATGAACTCGTTCTCGAAGCCGACCTCGCTCCAGTGCTCGGCAATGCTGGACCAGACGAAGCCGCGCTCGGGGTCGTCCGGCGTGCTCGGCTCTCCGCGGCTGGCCAGCACCGCCAGCACGTCGGTGCCCTTGGGCTTGTCGCGGGTGCCGAACAGCAGCACGGTCGGGGTGCCGTGGCCGGGGATGTAAGCGCCGGAGGTGTTGACGATGAACTCGAGGTTGACGGTGGGCAGGTACTTTTCGATTAGCTGCTTGCCGAACTCGCGCTTCATAAACGAGTTGGCGGTGATCATGCCAACCGAGGCGCCGTCGCGAGCGAGCTGGAAAAAGCGTTCGGCGAAAGGGGCGGCGAGCGAGTACTTGCCGGCCGCGGAGGCATAGAGGTCGCGGTAGCGCTCACGCAGCACGGCGTCCTTCACGGTGATGTACGGTGGGTTGCCGACGACGGCGGCGTAGCTTTTGAAGAGAACGTCGCGGGCGGCGGCGGGATCTTCGAGCGAGAAGTGTGAGCCTTCCCACTTTTCGGGGTCGGTGCCGGGGGCGAGGCCAAGCTGTTGGCCCGTTTGTGGGTTGTAAAGGAGCGAGTCGGCCACCGCGAGGTGCAGCGGCAGGCGCGGCACGTCTTTGAGCTTCTGCAGGCCGCACTTTTCGATGAAGGCGAGCGTGAGGCGGAAGCGGGCGATCGCGACGGCGTAGGGGTTGATGTCGGCGCCCGCGACCGCGTCGAGCGCTTTGCTGGCGGCTTCGCGCGGGGAGAGACCGGGCTCGGCGCGCAGGCGGTGGTCGAAGATGCGCTCGAAGGCGCCAAGCAAGAAGTGGCCGCTGCCGCAGGTGGGGTCGATCAGACGGGTGTCGTTGAGACCAAAACGCTCGATGGCGGGCTCGAGCGTGCGATCGAGGATGAAGCTTTCGACGAAGCGCGGGGTTTGCAGGAGCGCGTAGCGCTTGCGCACGTCTTCGCTCAAGTCTTGATAGAGATCGCCGAGGAAGCGGGTGTCGGCGCCGCCGAACCGAAAGGTCGGGGCCTCAGCGTTGGCGCCGCGGAACAGCTCGAGCAGCTGGCGCGCGCCTTCGGCCGAGGGCGCCAGGAGCCAAACGGGGTTGTGGCGCACGTCGAACAGATCGGCGGCGGCCGGGAAACGGGAGAGCTCGCGGAACACCGTGAGCAGGTACTCGCGTTCGGAGAGGGAGGGCGCGAGCTGCAGGAAGGCCTTCCAGCTGTCGAGGGCGCCCGGGCCGGCGATGCGGTTCTTGCCGAGCAGTTGGCGATCTTCCAGCGTTCGCACGAACACACACGAGAGCAGCCAGGCGGCCGCGACCTGCTCCACGAACGAGCGGCGCCAATCGGGGAAGGCGTCGGCGGTGCGCTCAGCGGCTTTCTCGGCAGCGTGCCGGGCCTGCAGAGCATGCGTGATGCCGGGCGAGTCGTCGGCGCGCTTCAGCAGATCCGCTGCCAGCGCTTTGAGCAGGGGCCGCACCTCGGTGAGCAACGCGGCACGGTCGAGCGGTGCTCGGGGATCGGGATTGCCGGACGGCTCGGCCGTCTTCTTGGGAGTCTTGCGTCGCGAAGCCATGTGCCGACCTTTCACGCTGCGCTAGCGCGCTCTTTCAGCCACTCCAGCGGCACCCACAGCGTTTGCGGCAAGCCGATCTCGGGAATCACCATTTGTTCGTTGATCTTGGGCACGCCAGCCTTGTCGTGGCTTGGCACTAGCAGGAAGAGCGCGGCACACTTGGGATCACGCGACGCTTCGAGCAAACGTCGCAAGAAGGCGTCGAGCCGGTAGCGTGCGACCAGCCCCGGCTGCACGAGTAGCAGCGGTTCGGTCGCGGGCAAGAGGCGGTAGGCGACGCGCTCGGCGGCTTGCTGCACCACGCTGCGCAGCTCCGGCCAATCGGGGCCGCCAGGGCCGAGCTGATCGGCCGCGTACAGCACCTCGTCGCTGACCTCTTGCTCCTTCATAACGTCGTGAAGGGCCTGAGCTAGCTCGGCGTCGAGCGAAACGCGGCGGATGCCGAGCGCGCGGGTCAGGGCCAGGGCGGCGACGTGCGCTTGATCGGCCCGCACACCCAGGACCTTCAACGTGCGGCGGTCGCGCGTGATGCGCAGCCGCTCTTCGAACTCTTCGAGCGCGATGTAGCGTGAGTCGAGGGGCTTCTGGGAGGAGCTGAGCGTGGGCAGGCTCGTGAAGCTGGTCAGGCTCGTGTGGTCGGTCTGCCGGCGCTCGCCCGGGCGCACGTAGCGCTGAGAGCCCTCGTCCCACTTCATTTGGACTTGCGCCAACAGCGCATCCAGCTCGGGACGGGGCGGCAGGGGCGCGGCCTCTGGGTAGCGAGTGAGGACGCGCTGCTGGATGGCGGCGGGCGTGAGGTCGCCGGTCAGGACCGAACTGCTGAGCGAGAGCGCGCGGCTCGGCTCGAGATTTCGCGGGTAGATTTCGAGGCGCGCGGAGCGGGCGGCGTTCTTGCTGGCCTGGGTCGCTAGCTCGGTGAGACGTTCGGGCGAAAGTGCTGCTAGGGGCGTGCCGGCGACACGCGCGGCGAGCAAACGCGTCACTTCGCCGGGGGCCGCCAAGACGGGCCGAGCCGCGAGCTCATCGGCCAAGTTGCCCAAACCTTGCAGGGTGGCGACGAGCGCCGAGCTGGCGCAGAGCCACGGCACGCGGTCGAGGCGTTCCCAGACGATGCCGGCGTCCTCGTCGCGTTCGACCTGGGCGACGATGCGCAGCAGCGTGGCGGCCTGCGCCAGCGCGAGCTCTTTGGACGAAGAACCGTCGCTCGGGATGCGCTCGCGCAGTTGTTCGGCGGCGCGGTCAACCGGCAGCGCCCCGCCCGCTTCGTCGACCAGCGAGTGCACGAGGCGACGCAGCTCCGGCAGCGCGCCATGCTGAAGCCAGTGGTCGCGTTCTTTGCCGAGCTGGATGTAGAGATTGGCGCGCGTCATACCGAGCGCGGCCGCGACCTCGGCGATCGGCACGTCGATGCGGGCCAGGAAGGGCTCGGCCAGGCCGAAGAGCGCGCGCAGGTTGTGGGCGCTCTTGGCCTTCTTGAGCGGCAAGAGCGCGTCGACCCAGCCCTCGAGCGTGGTAGGGCGCTGGCGAGCGTTGGAGCGCGAATTCTCATCTTCCAGCGCCTTGCGCAGCGCCGGTTCGGAGAAGGCGTGGCGCTGGGCGAGTGCCTGGATGTTGCGCTCGGGGGCTTGGGCCACGGCTCCCAGTGTTTGCAGACCGGCATCTCGCAGAGCCGTGGACGCGGAGGGCTCGAGGCCGGCGGTGGTGATCAGGATGTCCTCTCCGCGGTATGCGGCGAAGAACGGCTTGCCTTCGGCGGGCGCATCACTGCGGGCCGCACGCCACCGATCGCGGAACGCCAAGATTTGCTTGGCGACCAGGCTGCCGACGCCGCGCACCGCCGAGAGGCGATTGTCGGGCAGCTCCAACAGATCGCGCGCCGAAGTGAGACCGGCGCGATCGAGGGCGTTTTTCGCGCGCACCGAGAGCGGCAAGGCTTCGACGGGGGTGTCGGGGCCGATGGCGGCGAGCTGGGTTGCAGTGAGCTCGGCCGGCTCCGGCCCTGGAGGTGTTTCGGTCGGTTCGGCGCTGGCAGGCGAGCCAGCGGCGCTCGACTGCTGGACTGCGACGGGGCCGAAGCAGGTGTTCCAGGCCTTGCGCATGTCGGCGGCGCTGTCGAAACGGGCGGCGGCGTCGCGCGCCAGGGCCTTTTCGAAGTAACGGACGAGCTGCTCACGCACCGAAGCGTCGAAGCGCTCGGCGGCTAGAACCAGCTGCGCGTCGGGCTCGAGCGCGACGGCGCCGTCGACCGAGAAGCTGGGGCGCACGCCGGTGAGCATTTCGTGCAGTGTGACGGAGGCGCTCCAGCGATCGGCCGCCGCATCCCAAGCGCCGCGCGCGCGCAAGAATGGATCGCGGTACACGGCCGTACCGACACTAAGCTGCGTGCGCCCGGCATGGGACGGCGCTTCGGCGCGCAAATCGAGGGCCAGCGAAAAATCGAACAGCGTGAGGTGGTGTGCCTTGCGCGAGGTGGTGCCGACGCCGAGGTTGGCGGGCTTGATGTCGCGGTGAAGGAGCTGGCGCTCTTCCAGCTCTTCGAGCGCGTAGAGCAAATCTTCGCCAAAGCGGCTCGCAAAGTCGAGCGAGACGGCGCCTTCGCGGGCCAAGTAGCGCTGCAGGGTTTGCTCTCCGGCTTTCGCCATCAAGATGCAGGTGTGCCCGCAGTACTCGCGCAGCTCGAAGAACTGCACGATGCGAGCATGGCGGAGGGCCTTGAGGGCTTGCGCCTCGTCCTTGAGGCGCTGGTTGTCGTCGGCCGTGAGCGCGACCTTCAGGGCCAGAGATCGCTCGTCCTTCTCGACCTCCAGCACGCGCGACGACGCGCCTTGGCCGAGCACGCCGAGCACCAGCAAGTCATTGCCGAGGACGTCTGACTTCTGGGCCGTGAGCGGATCCACTTCCGGTGCGTTCTCGGCCGCGTCCGGCCTGGTGGCTTCGGCGAGCAGCATCTCGAGCCACTCCTGAACGTCGTCGGCGCGGTTGACGGGCTTGGAGGCCGTGGCGAGCCCCACGACCTGTGCCACCTTCTCGGGGATGCCGTCAGCGGACGCTCGGGGGTCGAGCTCGTGGTCGCGGGCCAAGCGCTCATCGAGCTCGAGCACGCTGCCAGCCGGCGGGTGGCCGGTGAGGATCAGGTAGGCCAGCGCGCCCAGGCTGAACACATCCGAGATCACTCCGCGCGCCGCCGGGTTGTCGCGCAGCTCGGGCGCTTGATAGAGAGCCCAGGGCTGATCGGCGAAAGACGTGAAATGCTGAGTCGGCGTGATGTCTTCACCGCGGCCGAGCTGGAAGTTGTAGAGCCGGACCTGTAGGTTGCCGGGCTCGGGCTCGCTCACCAAGACTGCGCTGGGAGCGAGCCCGCCATGGACCACGCTCTTGCGGTGACAGTGGTGGAGCGCTCGCCCCACCTTATCGACGAGCTCGACGCGCTGGCCGAAGCTCAGGTCGGGGTGGCTACGCAAGAAGGCGTCGAGCGGCACGCCGTCGAAGGCATCGAACAGCACGGTGGGGCCAAGCGGTGAGTCGGTGACGTAGTCGAGCAGGCGGAGCACGTTGGGGTGCTCCTTCACGTCCTCGAGCAGGCGCGCTTCGCGATCCGCGGCGCGGCGCAGCTGTTGCCGGCGTTCCACGCTTGTTTGCTGCGGCACGAGGTAGATGCGCGCGCGGCGCTTGAAGCTGGTGTTTTCGGCGTGCTGCGCCGCGCGGTCCTGATAGCCCGAGCCCTCTTCGACGATGCTACCGAGCTCGTAGGCGCCGACGCGGGCCACGCCCTTACTGGCGCGAATTCCGATGGCATCGAGCGCCTGTGCCACGGCGCGCATTTGCGGCTCGTTCACGCGCGAGCGCGGGCGCTCATCGGCGCCCGGAAACTTGTGATTCTTGAGCGCCTCGAGCACGGTCTTGCGCGTGACGACGCCGTTGTCGCCAAAGTTGCGGAAGCGCAGTTCCACGCTCTCGTGGCTCAGAAACACCAGCGGCTGCACCCAAGGGCAGCGCACATCACCCCGCAGCTTGGACTGGAGCAGGCTCTTCAGGACCTTCGACTTGAAGTTCGTGAGCCGATAGGGCGGCTCCATGAAGCGAGGCGCTTCGCCCGGCGCGGCGCGGTACCAGTCAATGGTGTCGCCTTCGTAAACTCCCGGCCCGCCCTTCATCTCCACCACGTACAGGCCCGAGTATCCGAGCACGATCACGTCGATCTCGAGTAGCCGCCCCGTCGAGGGATCCAAAAGCTCCACCAGCTCCCATACGTGATACGGATTTTGGTCGGGCAGTACGCTGCGCAAGAACTCGAGCCCCTCCTGCTCGTGCGCGTACGCCGATTGCCCCTGCAGCACGATGCGCGCCTTGCTCAACATGTCGTGCCGGCCCCTCCTGCTGGTCGCGCCATGTTGCCCCTACTTCCCCTCGACCAGCTTCTGCGCGGCGGCTAGGTCGGCGGCGTCTGCATCGGGTGACGTCAAGAGCTTCGACCCGGGCTTGACCGGCCCTGTCTGCAACGCCGAGAAGACCCTCGCGCGCTTGGAGATGTTCAGAAATCCCCCCGCCAATGCGGCAACTTGGCGGTGCGCGGGGCTCGATGCCACGCAGGTCACCTGAAAAGCCCAATCCAGGTCGCGGCTGTCCGCGAACGCCCGCATCATCGCCGTCACCGCGCTGGGTCCCACCACCACGAGGTGGTCAGAGGCGCCAACGGCCGGCGCGTCCATCGGTGAAAGGCTGAGCCCCCAGGCGGCCGCCGCCGCCGAAAGTGCTCCCACGGCATCGGTCGCAGCGGGCGCGCGCTCCACCTCGCGGAGCAACTCCGCCGAATCGACCGCGTCTAGCCCCTCCCACGCCGGGCCAAACGCATCATCCTCCGCCACGCCGTCAGCGGCGAACACGCTCTGCGCACCGAAAGACCCCGGCCACTGCACGTCCGCATCCCGGAGCATCAAATCAATCCGGTCTGCGTCCGTCAGGTCTCCGCGAAACTCAGACCAAAGGGCCCGTGCCTGCTCACCGAACCGTCGTTGCGAAGGCTGTCGCGACTCGATGAAGCGAAGGCCGGTAAGGGCGGCCTGGTAGTACGAGCGCGTCGGGTCGGTCATGCGGACCGGGGACAATATCTCGGTCGCTTGAACGATGGCAGCCCATTTCGTAAGGGCAGTAAGTAAGGGACAGACTCAGCTGTGCCCAGCAATGCCCGCGCTCTTGATCGACCTGCTTCATCGCCCGCAGGCGTTCGTCGCCGTCGCGGGCGGTGAGCCGGGCCGGCAATCGCTACGGGTCTCTGGCATCAGGACAATTCACCAACGGGCTGTTGGTGAACTTAGTCGTCGGCCACCGGTGCGCGGCTGCCGGTGTGGTTGGATGGCTGGCACGATTCAAGCGATGTTTCGACCACGACGTCCGTCGCCTCCAGTCCTGTTAGTCTGCGCTCCCGTGAAGAACGGGTTCGCGCATTTCGACGGTTCGCATCGCGAGAACTTCTGCGCGGCAGTGCTTCTGCTGGTCATGGAGGTGGACCCGACGGTAGCGTCTTTCGTAGCGCGAACGGTCCTTGCCCGATTTGGGATCGCCGACGAGCTGAACCTCCTAGGCTTTGGTCGCGAGGCGCGGCTGAGCAAGACGGAGGACGACGAGTACGCGCGCGTCGACCTCTGGCTCTTGTTCGAAGCGCGGCCAGAGCCCTTCTACGCCTTCATCGAGCTCAAGACGCACGACGGCTGGGATGCAGCGCGCGTCGCTGACCAGGTTCGCGACCAGTCGAGCCGCAAGCTAGCGGTGAAGGCGGGGCAGATCCGTGGCAGCGTCCTCCTCGCACCGGATCGCCTCTGCCGGCGGGTCTCCGAGATTGACGGTATGCTGCCGGTGCTTGCGTGGGAAGCGCTGGTTCAGGGCCTTCGCGAACTCCGTTCCGAATCAGCATTGACCACGCACGCGATTCGGCATTTTGAGGAGCAAATGGAACATCCGCCCGGAATCGATAGGCCGATGACGTTGGTCGACTTCGAGGAGGCGACGACGACCGTCGCTTGCTTGAAACAGTTCTTGATGGACTGCGTGGCTGAGCTGAAGGGCGGCGTGCACGGAGAACCCCTGTATATGACCCCTGGTGATGGGCGCCCGCGGAGTGGGGGTGGCTGGGCTTGGCATGGGTTTGCTGTACCCTTCAGCTTGCGCGGGCAGAAAGGGCGGATTGGCCTCTACAAGTACGCGGAGGCGCCACCGCTCGAGGCGGAGACGATGAGCTCGCTCTGGCTGGAAGTGTTTCTCGGCGATCCGGATCGACCGATCCTATCCACCAGGTTCGCGCCGCTTACGCTCAGTCGTGACTGCCTTGACGAAGCGCGGCGCGAGCTCGCAACGGCATGGGAGGAGTTGAATCGGCGCGGCAAACCTGTGGATGAGTGACAGACGCGCGATTGCTGTCGCCCCGGGACTGCCAGCGTGGTCCCGGGCTCGGCCCTTTGATGGGGGCCGAGCTACTGGCGTGGGTCCGGGAAGCGTGACGATCGCGCATAAATCATGCTGAAAAGCGCGTCCGATGGATTGACGCGCGTATGGTGGTGTGTCATTACATGAAGGTCGAGAATGGTTGAGCGAAAGAGGGAGAAGCTACTCAACGTGAGGGTGCTCGACGCCGAGATGGAGATGCTGGGCGAGCTGGCTCAGCGGCACAGCGTGAGCATGTCGGAGTGGATCCGGAACTGCATTCGCAGGGAGCACGCGCTTTTGGGCGCGACGGCTGCGAAGCGGTCGAAGACGAAACGGTAGATGGAAGTTGGTGGGGCTCGCGGTGCTAGTAACACCCGAGCCCCTGGCCACCGGAAAGGATAAGTTCCCAATGGCGAGGATGACGGTACGCAATTCTGGGCGGGTGCGCAAAGGGTGCGGGCTAGCGGCCCGCTGCACGCGATCGCGCAGGCGGTGAGGTCGTGGCGAAGGGCGAAGCGGCCGCGGTCGACCTGACTGCGGAGCGCGATGACGTTTCACGCTGGGGCGGCCACGTTGGGGCTGCTCCGCGGTTGGTGAGCTTGCTGCTGACGACGCGTGATGCGGCGGCGTACTGCGGCTTCAAAACTACGGGCGCCTTGCGAAAGGCGCGGTTGGAAGGACGGATTGTGCCGGCGGGGCGCCGGGGCGGGACGGGCACTTGGATGTGGGGGCGCGAGGAGCTGGATCGGTTTCTTCGTGGCGAGGCGCCCGCTAAGATGGCCGTGGAACGCCCGGGTGCGCCTCCCAATGGAGGAACACATGGGAAAGCACGAGAATTGGAAGTTGTTCAAGAACAGTTGGGTGTCAACGAAGCCAGTGCTGCCGGGAGTTTGGCGGCGGAAGGAGGGCGGTCACGTCGTGCGCGCGCGTGTGCTGGTGTTGCCGCGCACGCTGGCTGATGGCGATTCGAGCAGGGTGCGTGATGGGCATTGGCGACGGTGCGCAATGGCTGCCACAAAAGGCGATGGCCATCGCGTAGGCCGGCGGTGACGCGCCAGCTCAG
>JAEYWK010000178.1 GCA_023431345.1 Pseudomonadota bacterium | reverse complement strand
CTCTCTCTCTCCCCCCCCCCCCACCCACCCCCCCTCTTGTTCTCCGCTCTCTCTCTCTCTCTCTCTCTCTCTCTCTCTCTCTCTCTCTCTCTCTTCTCTTCTCTCTTCTCTCTTCTTCCAGTCAGTGCTTGCGCAGCCCCCAGGTACCCCCAGCGTGGAGCTCCAGCACCGCGTCGTAGATCGGCGGCGGGGCGTCGAGCCCACCTAGCGTCAGGTACGTGATGCCCGACTTCGCGAGGCACTCGAGCGCGAGCGCGAGCTGCTCCGGGGCGAGCGTGGTGCCTGGGTTGTGCAAGACCACGAACGCGGGCCGCGCCAGCAGGACGCGCGCGAGCGCCAACAGCTGTTGCTCACCGAGCGAGAGCACGTGGCTGAAGTCACCCTCGACGTCGAGCCCGCCGACGCGGCGGAGGGCAGGGCCGAGGCCGAGGCTTTCGAGCGTCGAGATGAGCGTCGCGTCGGGGGACTGGTGCTCATGACCATGGCGCACGATCAGCTCGCGTAGCGTGGCGGTAGGCACGTACGGGCGCTCGGGCAAGAACAAGACTCGCTCTGCGCCGGGATAGATGACGCGGCCGTCGAGCGTTTCGCGGCCGAGCGCGGTGGCACGAAATAGCTCGCGACGCGCCTCGTCGGTGCCCGTGACGAGCAGGTGCTGACCGGCTGGGATCGTCAGCACCAGCCCGTCCACCAGGCACTCGTCGCTGCTGCGCGAGCGCAGCGTCAGCGCATCGTAAACGATGCACTCGCGTCCATCGAAGGTGCGCGTGGGGAGCCGGCGCGTCGGCGGCCGTTCGAGCGCGCTCGAGAAGCTGCCGAGGCGTACCAGCACCGCGGCGTACGACGAGATCGAGCCGAACTGATTGATGATGAGCGAGAAGGCGCCGAGCAGCTGCGAGAACGCGATGGCCGACTGCGTGATCACGCCGAACTCGACCTTGCCCGTGATGAACAGCGGGCCCACCACCAGAGGCGGCAACAATTGAATGCCGTAGTTGTAGCCGGTGGTGAAGAAGCCGAGGTTCTTGCTGACCGACACGATGCGCTTCATGTTGTCCACGAGCGACTCGAGCCGGCGGCGGAGTCGTGTGCGCAAGCGACCTTCCAGCTGGAGGAGCGCGAGGGACTCGGCGTTCTCGCCGGCGTGCACCAGCTCGGCCCGGAAGCTCGCCTCGCGGTCCGACTGATCGTAGTTGAGGCGAACCAGGGGCCTGCCGAGCGCGATCGTCGCCAGCGAGCCGAGGGCGGCGTAGCCGACGGCCAGCAAGAACAGGGCAGGGCTGATGGACCACAGCACGCCCGAGAAGGCGACGATGCCGAACAGCGCGTTCAACAGCATCAGCGCGAACGACAGCGTGGTGCCCGTGAAAGCGCGCGCGTCGTCGGTGATGCGCTGGTCGGGGTTGCCGAGATCGGCGCGCTCTTTGAGCCGCAGGTAGGCCCCCCCCTCCAAGTAGCCGCGGACGAGCTCGCTCGTGAGCCACTCTCGCCAAAGCAGCGCCAACCGCTCCTCGACGTAGCGCACGGCCACCGCCGTCAGCGTGAGCGAGGCGAACACGCCCGCCCAAAGCGCGATGTTGCTGAAGAAGCGCGGCAAGCTGCGCTGCTCGACGGCCGTCATCACGTCGCCGCCGACGTAGCTGCCCAGCACGTTCAAGGCGTTGATGCCGACGAGCAGCAGCAAGATGGTGAGCAGCAGCAGCTTGACCTTGCCGCCGATCTCCGACGCGAGCACGGCGCGTACGGCTTGCCACAACCCCTGCCACATCTGCCGATTCGAAAGGGGAGCGGCGGCGTGCTCGACCACCGTCGCCGGCTGGACCATCGCCATCAGTTAGCAGAAGGCCGGCCCGGGGCGATGCTGCAGCATGCCCCGGGGTGATTCGGCGCGCGGGGCAATTTCGCGCGCGCCGCCCGCGAAATCAGCCTGAAACGCAGCGTCTCACGCGGCGGATCCCCCGGCTTCGCGTCACTTCACTTCTTCGCGGCTTTGACGCCACCTTTAGGACGCTCGTCCGGAACGAGATCGGGGTTGGACCAATAAAACTCATTCTTGGTCCCGGCTTCGTCGGCGAAGCCCACCGTCTTCACTTCGGCTTCGATGCTGGCGGTGCCCTCCGGCACGTGCTCCTTCTTCACGCAGGAGAAGAACATGAAGATCTTCTCGCCGGGTTTGACCGCGCCCGCGAAGACGTTGCCCGAGCACGTTTGCAGGGGCTTGGTTTTGTCGCCCGCTTTCACCTGCAGCTGCTTGCCGGCCTTGTCGTAGAAGTAGACGGCGAGCGAACCGAACAAGATCTGCTGGTCCGACTTGTTCACGATGCTGAACTTCGGACCTTGGTCCTCTGTCTTGCCCGTGTACTTCACTTCCATCATGCGCGCGTCGCCGCTGCCGAGGCACGGCGCCTCCGAAGTGCCGACGCCGCTCGACCCTTTCGGACAGTCGTCGCGGAGCTTGGGCGGGGGCGGTGTGCTGGGCTCTGGGGTCGGCGCGGCGGCGGCGATGGCGCTCGGCGCCGGAGTGGTCGCGGTCGCGGGCTTGGCCGGCTCTTCCTCGCAGCCGAGCAGGGTGGTGGTCAGGAGCAACGTCGCAATCAGGTAGGTGGGTTTCATCGCGGCGGCGTGGACGCTAGTGCGCGCAGTGAGAGCGCAGCAACCCGGGTTGTCTCGCGGCGACACAAAAGCACGAGCAGCGCGTCCAAGTCCGCGACGCCTGGTGCTGTGGGTTCACTTGTTCAACGTGGCCGAACGAGAGCCGCAGGCGGCGGCAGCGCGGCAAGCCGAAACCCAGCCCCACGGTGATGCCACCCGCGGCGAGCTCGACCCTGCGTGCGCTGCCGGCTCAAGTGGCGGCGTCGCCGTCCGACGATGTTGCTTCGCCCGCGGGCTGCTCGTGGTGCCGCGCGCGGTACTTGGACGGCGCCATGCCGTGGGCTCTGACGAACTGATTGCTGAAGTGGCTCTGGTCGTAGAAGCCGGTGCGCAGCGCGATCTCCGCGAGGCTGAGATCCGTTCGCACCAGGAAGTGGCAGGCGGCGCTCAGGCGCACGCGCATCAAGTAGGCGCGCGGCGTGGTGTGAAAGCGCTTGCGGAACTGGCGATTGAATTGGCTCACCGAGATGTCGAGCATTTGCGCCAGGCTCGTCGTCGACAGGGGGCTCGCGTAGTCGTTGAGCATCGCCTCGACGACGGGGGCCCAGGACGTGAAGCGGGCGTTGTTGCTGCTCATGCGCTTCACGTCGCGCGTGATGCCGGCGATGCCGATCACCGCTCCGCTCCGATCGAGCAGCGGGAGCTTGGTGGTGCAAAACCAGTCGATGCTGCCGTCGGGGTTGCGGACGGGCTCGGGCTTGTCGATGACCGACTGCCCCGTGTCGAGCACGGCCGCGTCGTCTCGGGCGTAGGCGTCGGCGAGCTCGGGCGGGAAGAAGTCGGAGTCGCGTAGGCCGATCACGTCACGCTCGGATTTAGCCCCCACCAGCTCGACGAAGGCCTGGTTGGCGCGCACGAAGCGACCGTCGGCGTCTTTGACGAAGTAGTAAACGTCCGCCACGTACTCGAACAAGACGTCGAAGTCGGCGGGCACCTTGACGCGCGAGAGAAAGTTGTTGCTCAGCTTGCCGGAGTCCATGCTGCGCGACGGGGCTTCCGCCTACTTCTCGAGCGCGGGCGGCCGCGCGCTGTGGGCGGCGCCGCGGGCGATGGGCGGCCTCATCGCCACGTCCCAGCTCTCCACGTACTCGTTCAAGAAGGGGTGCCGCGTGGCCCAGGTCAGCATGCGCTTCCACGCGCGCGAGTAGGCGCGCCGCGCGGTAGGCTCGGAGACGCCCAGCGCTTGCGCGAGCTCTCTAGCTTCCATGCGGTCGACGAAGCGGAGCACGAACGCGTGTCGCTCACGCTCGTTCATGCGCTCGAGCAAGTGCCGTAGGTGCTGAAAAGCCAAGCGCGCGGCGCCGTCGGCCGTCATGCCCGGCAGCGCGCTCACTTGACTCTCATGATCGAGCATCAAGGGAAGGCGCGCGCGGCGCTTGCGGGCCTCGTGGCCGACGGTGCGCTTCGTTACCGTGATCACGAACGCGCGCAGCGCTCCTGGTTCCCTCAGGCCGGGCATGCCCGCGAACACCCGCAGAAAGACGTCTTGCACCACGTCTTCGTGCTCGGCGCCCTTGCCCAGCGCGCGCCGCACCATGCCGCTGACGAGCGGTCGAAATCGCTCCCAGCAGATGCGCTGTGCCTCGGGATCGCGCGCCGAGAGCGCCCGCGCGAGCTCGAAGTCGCTGCTGGCGGCGGTGACCGTGGCCGGAGCGAACGAGAAGGCAGACGCCGGCAAGCCGTTCGACACCGAGCTGGCCAGCGCTCGAAGCTGCACAGCGGCCGGGTGGCTCGGGGGAGCTGCGCCGTCCATCAGCCAAGTCATGCCATGCACTCCTTGGAACTAGTTGCAAAGAACGCACGGGTAAGATCAAGAAAGCGCGGCCCCTGCCGTGTTGTGCGTTGCCCTTCCAAATCGGCGCGCGTGATTTGCAAAAAGGACGCGAGAGTTGATCAGGCCGTGGGCTCGACGCGAACGAGCGCGGGCGCTCTGACCCCGCGACGCCGGCGCGCCGCAATAGCTGCTTGAACCCCCGACGTGATCCAATGGTACGACGGTGGTCGGCGTGGCCCATTCCTTGACTCAATATCGCGCGGCCGTGGCGCTGGCGGTGGTCTGTTTTTCCACGCGTGCGGCCGCGGAGCAGGAGGAGTCTGCACCTGCTCCCGTGCCGAGGGAGAGGGTGCGCATCGAGTACCGCGCGCCTGCCGAGTGCCCAGACGTCGACGTGTTCAAGGGGCTGGTCAGCCGTCGCGTCTTGGAGGATTGGGAGGCGGCTCCGGGCGAATTTGCTCGGCGTCTCGTCGTCGTCATCGTCGCCAGTGAATCCGGCGACTACAGCGGCACCGTGGAGCTCGCCGACGAGGCGGGGGCGCGGGGCGCGAAGACCGTGAGCGGCGCCGACTGCGCTAACGTCGTGGATGGAGTTGCCCTGGCGACCGCGCTCGCCATCGAGCCGCGAGAGCTCGAGGAGCCGGAGCCGAGCGCAGCGGCGCCCCCGACTTCGCCCGCGGCGGAGACGCCGGAAGAGACGGCGAGCGCAGCCGCCGTACCGCCGCCTCCGGCCGCAAGGGCAGAGGCGCCGCCAGCTCCGCGCTCTGCTCCGCCCGCAGCGGCCGCCGATCGCTGGAAGCTTTCGGGCGTACGGCTCAGCGCACGCGCGCTGCTCGCGACCGGGGTCGGCCCGACGCCGGCGCTGGGCGCCGGGCTCGGCATGGTCATCGAGACCCGGCAGGCCCGGCTGGGGGTGGCGCTCCAAGGCTGGCAGACCGGACGCACGCAGGTGCGGGAGGTCCGTGCGCGCTTCGAGCGCCTGAACGCCCGGCTCGAGGGCTGCCCGCTGGTGCTCGCGCTTTCGAGCTGGGCGTCGGTCGAGCCGTGCCCGTTCGTCGAGCTCGGCGTCATCACGGGTGAAGCGTTCGAAGACCCTCCTCGGGTCGTACGCGGCAGCCGCGGCAGCGCGCCGTGGTACGCCGCGGGCGGGCTAGGGCGGGTCGTCGCTCGCTTCGGCAAAGTGGCGGTCGAGCTGGAGGGGGCGGCGGGCGCTCCGTTCGGGAGGGAGCGCTTTTACCTCGAAAAAGGTGACGAGGTTCACCGCGTGCCCGCCTACTACGGCGCGTTTTCGGCTGGGATAGGGGTAGTATTTTAGACGATCTTCCGAGGGGAGTCATTTTTCGTGATCGGACAGCGACCGCCCGGTGTTTTCCCCGGGGTGTACCTCGACGCAGCGCCGTCCCCCGTCGACGCGAGCGTGGCTCCGCCCGCGATGAGCGCGGAGCCGCTTCATGTCGAGGCTTTCGTGCGCGAGCACCACGCCTTCGTTTGGCGCGTGCTGCGGCGTTCGGGTCTCTCGCCCGCTGATGCCGACGACGCCGCCCAGCGCGTCTTCATGACTGCCGTGGCGCGGCTTGGCACCATCGCGACCGGTTCGGAGCGCGCTTTTCTGTACCGCGCCGCTGCGCGCGTCGCCTCCAACGCTCACCGCGCAGCGCGGCGACGCCGTGAGACGTTCGCGCTGGAGGAGAGCGAAGAGCCCGCCGACTCCTCCGCGCCCGATGAGCTGCTCGATCAGCGTCGTGCTCGTGCCTTGCTGGATCGCGTGCTCGGCGACCTCTCCGAGGACTTACGCGCGATCATCATCTTGTTCGAAATCGAGGGGTTCCGTACGCCCGAGATCGCCGAAGCGCTCGGCATACCGGCCGGCACCGTGGCTTCGCGGCTGCGTCGCGCCCGCGCCGAGGTCGAGCAGCGCGTGGCCCGCTACCGAAACCTGCCGCAACGACGAGGTGTGCGATGAGCGAACCCAAACGTTGGCTCGAGCAAGGCGCGCCGCCCGACGTGGAGCAGCTGTTTCGCGCCGCGCAAGCGGAGAAGCCCGACAGCGCGTCGCTGCGTCGCTCGCTCGCGGCTGCGGGCGTGGGGCTCGGGGCGGCCAACGTGGCTGCGAACGCCAAAGCCGCGGCGGCTGCCGTCGGCGGCGCGACGAAGGCGACGACGCCCCTCATGGCGGGCGTGTTCGCCAAGTGGACGGCGCTCGGAGCGCTGGGCGGCGCGCTGGCGGTCGGCGTGGCTGAGGTCGCCACGCAAGCGCCTCACGCCGTCGCGCCGTCGTCGTCCAGCCACTCCTCCGCGCCGCTTCGTCCCGGCCTCGCGCTGTCCGATGCGTCGCGGGTGCGCGTCGCACCGACGGAAACGTCGCCCGCCGCGCTGCCAGCTCCGGCCGCCGTTCCGCCCGAATCCACCACGACGACTGCGGCTCCGCATGCGCCTCGCTTCGCCGTCACGGACCGCGATGCCGCCGCCCCACCGCCTGCGTCGCGCGAGCTCGCTCCCGATTCGAGCTCCGTCGACGCCGACACGCTGGCGGCGGAAGTGAAGAGCATCGATCGCGCGCGCGCCGCGCTGGCGGCGGGAAAGCCCGACCAGGCGCTGCTAGCGCTCGACGACTACGAGCGCCTGTTCCCCAAGCGCGGCTTCGCCCCGGAGGCGCTCTACCTTCGGATGGAAGCGTGGTCCGCGCTGGGCCGAACAGCGGAGGCCCGCGCCGTCGCGGAGCGCCTGCTCGCGCGCTACCCGAACAGCCTTCACACGGCACAGGCTCGCGCCGTGCTCTCCAAAAATCAGTGATCGATTCGTCGTGATCTGGAGATAGGCGTACCGTACGGGTGGGCCATGGCGCCTACTCGCCTCGACTTCGAAGGAACCCCACTGATGAACGCCATTGGTCTCTCTGTCTGCGCTGCGCTCGGCTTCATGCTCGTTGGTTGCGGTGGCTCCACTGCGATTGGGGAGGTGGGCGTGGGGGGAAGTGGGTCGAACGCGAGCGGAGGCGAGGTGACGGGCGGGACGGGGAAGGGCGGTGGTGGCAGCGAGACCGCTGGCGCGGCAGGAGGCACGCCCGCGGGCGCAGGCGCCAGCAGCGGGCCCGCGCCCGATGGGTTGCCGTGCGCGGTGCTGCAGATGGCGGGGCAAGAGTGCGTTGCCGCCCACAGCACGGTGCGGGTCCTGGTGCCGGGCTACACCGGCAGCCTCTATCGAGTCGAGCGCCGAGACGGTCAAGCGACGGACATAGGCTCCATCAACGGCTATGCCGACGCCGAAGCGCACGCGCAGTTCTGCAGCAGCAACGGTGGCTGCGTCATCAAGGTCATCTATGACCAGTCTCCGATGGGAAACGACCTCACCGAGTCGCCCCCCGGAAGCGCCAAGCCCACCCCCGGAAAGCCCGTGGACGCCAGCGCGCTCAAGGTGCAAATCGACGGCCGGGAAGTCTACGCAATGCTCTTTCGCCCGGGCCAAGGCTACCGCAGGGTCATCGGCAACGGGATGGCGGTCGGCGACGAACCGGAGACCATCTACATGGTGAGCAGCCAGCACGACTTGCTGAACGGCTGTTGCTTCGACTACGGCAACGCGGGAAGAAGAGCGAGCAACGATGGCAACGGTACCGTGGAGGCCGTGTATCTGGGCCAGGGCGTGATCTGGGGTAGCGGCGTTGGTCCAGGGCCGTGGGTGATGGCAGACCTGGAGAACGGTCTGTTTCCGGGCTGGGAGAACGGGCAGTGGAGCAACATCTCCACGAATAACTCCGTGGAGTACGACTTCGTGACGGCGGTGCTCGTCGGCGATACGGCGGACAAGAATGACGGCATGGGTCGCTTCGCTCTCTTCGGCGGCGACGCCGCGGCCGGCACGCTCCAAACCATGTACGACGGCATCCGGCCCGTGAAACCGGGCTATGTCCCGATGCAAAAGCAAGGCTCCATCATCCTCTCGGTCGCCGGCGACAACAGCGACGGCGATGGCGGGCGCTTCTACGAAGGCGCCATCGCCAAGGGTGCAGCCTCGAGCGAGACGGTAGACGCTCTGCAAGCCGCCATCGTCGAAGCGGGCTACGGAAAGTAGACGGCCGTCGCTGAGCTCGTCGACAGCGCCGAGCACGAGCGCGGGTGAGGGCGCACGCCGCAGCGCGGCTGAGCACGCGCGCACAATTGACTATGGTCGCGCCGTCGCGCGACCGCGTAAAGAAAGGCGTGCAGCGCGATCTCCTCTGCCCGTTCCCTGCGACGTCCACTCACCCGCAGGCGGCGGCGCTCACGGAAGGCTGCATCGCCTGGGCGCGTGAGCACGGCCTCTTGCCTGATGAGTCCGAGCGCACTCTCGACAAGGTGCGCAGCTACTCCGCGCTCGCCGCGCGCTGCTACCCAGACGCGCCGCTCGAGCGCCTCTCGGCCATCTGCGACTACTACAGCTGGCTCTTCTTCTTCGACGACGTGTGCGAAGATCTCTCGCTGCGAGGGGCGGATCCTCAGGGAATTTTGCGGCTCCTTTCCGATGTTTACGCGCTCTTGCGCGGGCATACAGCGCGCGCCTCGCACCCGCGCTTCGTCGCGGCCCTGGCCGATATCTGGCGGCGTATCGGCGAGCCTTGCCCGCCGTTCTGGCGACGACGCCTCGCCCACCACGTAGAGAACTACGTCGATGGCTGCGTGTGGGAGGCGCAAAACCGCCGGCTCGGTCGCGTGCCGAGCCGCGCCGTGTTCGAGGCGATGCGCATGCATACCTCCACCATGTACGAGTTTTGGGACTTCATGGAGTACGCGGGCGACTACTTCTTGCCCGATGAGGTGGTGGAGCATCCGCTCGTCGCTGAGCTCCGCCGCACCGGCAACGCCATCGCTTCGTTCGCGAACGATATCTACTCCCTGCGCAAGGAGGCCCAGAGTCAAGACGTGCACAACCTGGTGCTCGTGTTGATGCACGAAGAACGCCTGGATCTGAGCGCCGCCTACGCCCGGGCGGTGGCGATTCACGATGCTCAAGTACTGCACTTCCAGGAGCTCGAGCGCTGCCTGCCGCGCTTCACGCCGACGATCGATCGCCACCTCCTCCGCTACGTCGACGGCATGCGCACCTGGATCCGCGCCAACTACGACTGGTCGCGCACCACGCCCCGCTACAACGATCCGGCCCCCGCGCGCGAAGGCCGAAGCCCTGCATTTTCAGAGTCCTCGTGAGGTCCGAGCGGCCTCACGCGAGCCTACGCGCTGCAGCTTCGACGTGAGCCCCGGCGTGACCGACAGCCGACCAGCCCTGGCAGCGGTTCCGCGCTTCCCACCCGCGTAAACTGCGGGCGTCGCCCCGTTCTGGATCGCGTGGTAGCCTGGGCTCACCGTGGATAGCATCCCCCAGGTCATCTTGCAGGCGGGGAGTCGCCTGTTTTGGGACGTGGATATGAGCGCTCTCGATCCGAAGCAGCATGAGGACTTCATCTTGGGTCGCGTGCTGAGCGAGGGCACGCTCGAGATGGTTCGAGCGTTGCGTGCAGAGGTCGGTGATGCGGCGTTGCGCGCCTTCCTGAATCGCGCCCCCCACCGCCTCGATCGCAGAACGCGCCGATTTCTACAAGTCGTCCTGGCCGACGTGATTTCCGAGGAGGCCACCCCGTGCACCAAGACGCCCTTTCGCCGGAACAGCGCCGCGCTCTTCTGGCGCTGAGGCCCGCAGCAGAGCGCGGCTTCTACCTGGCCGGTGGAAGCGCCTTGTGCCTGCGGCTCGCGCATCGCCGCTCCATCGACCTCGATCTCTCCCTGGTTGAGCCCGAGGTGTGCTTGGGGGTGCCGGTAGCGTCCATCGCGGACATCGCGGCCATGAAGGTGGAGGCTATCGCCTCACGAGGTGCTCGAAAGGACTTCGTGGACCTCTATTTCATTTGCCAACAGCCCGGGTTCAACCTGACGGCGGCACTCGACGCCTTCGAGGCGCGCTTTGCATCCGCTCGCCCCGATCTCCTTCATCGCGTCAAAGCGCTCACCTACTTCGAGGACGCCGAGCGGGAGCCCGACTTATTGCTACTTCGCCTCGTGGCGTGGCCCGACGTCAAGGCGTTCTTCGAGCGGGAGGTCACCGCCTGGTGGCAGAAGTGAGCGCGGGATACAGCCCGTTTTCGCTGGGTTCCAGTGCATGTGGGTGTCTCGCCTTTAGCCGAGCCGACGGCGGCGGAAGAGGAGCAGGCCTGCGATGAGGAGGACTGCGGCGCTGCCGAGCAGGCCTTGTCGGGTGCCGCCGACGACGGCGCAGTTGCAGCTGCCTCCGCCGAGGTAGCTCTCCTTGTTCGGATCCGAGGGCGCTCCGGCAGGGCCTTCGCCGCCTGAGTCGCTGGTCGAGCCGGCCGTGCCGCCCGCGGAGGTACCGCCGCCGTCGACCGCGCCTGCGGCGCCGGCTTCGTTGTCGGGGCCCTCGCCGCCGTTGCCAGCGCCACCCTCACCGCCCGGAGGCGGTTCTTCGCTCACCACCACGACGGCCTCGTCGCTCGTGATGGAGCCGGCATCGTTGCTGATGACGACGTCGTACGACCCCGAGTCGCCCGTCGTCGTGGACATCACGCGGTACTCCAGGGAGGTCGCACCGGGGATGTCGACGCCGTTCTTGCGCCATTGGTAGCGAAGATCACCGCCGGACGCCACGACCTCCAAGCGCAGGGCCTCGCCGACCACGAGCTGTGCGCCCTGCGGTTGACCGCTGATCATCGGCGGGGTGATCGCGCCTGCTTGGTGCACGACGTAGGTCGTCGAGGCGTTGGTCTCTTTGTCCGTGATCGTGATGGTGGCGGTGCGGGCAACGCCGGTGTTTTCCTGCACCGTGAATGAGGCGACAGGCTCGTCTTCGATCACCTGCAGACCTTCGAGCCAGGGCGCGTCAGTAGCGACCTGGAACCCGCACTCGAGCCCGGTGTCGACGTCGAAGCTGAAGGTGCCGCCGGAGACGGCGACCTCCGCGCTCGTGACCGGCAGCGTGACGGTGCACCCGCTCGCTTCGTAGACGGTGAAGGTGGCGGACTCCCCGGTGTCAGTGACGGTGACGACGATGGTGCCGGCACGATCGCTGTCCAGGTTGGGCGCGGCGACGAAGGTCACCTCCCCGCTCTCGTAGGTGAAGCTCGACAGCCAGTCGTCCTCCGACGTCACGTTGAGGGAGCAGCCGGGCGCGGTCGTGAACCCGAACGTGCCCGTCCCGCCCGCCTCGTCGAACGAGAGCTCGGTCGTGGTGAGCGCGATCGTGCAGCCGCTCTCTTGCGATACCGCGAACTGGGTGACGACGCCGGTGTCGGTGCTCGTGACCGAGATCGTGCCGGTTCGTGCGGGCCCGACGTGAGCGGCGGCCTGGTAGGAGACGGTGCCGTCCGAGACCGTCACCGGCTCGAGCCAAGCGTCGGTGGTGGTCGCAGTGAAGCCGCAGCCCGGCGCCGCCTGCACTTCGAAGGTCGCGAGCCCGCCTTCCGCGCTGGGCGAGCTGCCCGCCGACGGCAGGACGAGGACGCAGCCGCTGGCTTGAGTGATCGTGTAGACGGCCGAGGCTTCGGTGCTCGTGCTCGCGACGGTGATCTTGCCGACCCGCGCCACGCCGTCGGACGGCTCGACGGTGTACGAGACGCCCGCTTCCGTGACGGTCACGTCGGTGAGCCACGGCACGTCGGCCTCGGCGGTGTAGCCGCAGCCGTTGACCGTATCGACGTTGAACGCCGCGCTTCCGCCCGTCGGCTGCGCCGATGCCGAGCCGGCGGGCAAGCTGACCGAGCAGCCGCTGGCCTGGCGAACCGTGACGGTCTGCCCACCCTTCAGCTGAATATCGAGCGTCCGTTCGGGGCCGGTGTTCTGCTCCACCGTGAAGGGCACCGTAGCGTTGCCGGTGCCGCCCGCGTCCTCGATCGTGAGCCACGAGTTGTTCGAGGTCGCAGTCCAGCTGCAGCTCTGAGCGCTCAGCGTGAGGGCGAACTCAGAGGCCTGGGCGTCGGCCGAGAGCTCGAGGGTGCCGCTCGGCGAAACGGTCGCGCTGCAGCCCTCTTCCTGCACCAGGGTATAGGTGCGCCCGCCCGCTTCGATGGTCGACGAGCGCGCCGGCCCGACATTGGCGGTCGTAGAATAGGAGAGGGTGGCGGAGCCGGTGCCCGCGGCGGTGTTCACCGTCACCCACGCGTCTTCGGCCGACATGAGCCACGGGCAAGAGGCGTCGCTCGCGGTGAGGGCGAAGCTGAATGGACCCGTGGCGCTCGCGGCGATCTCGGCGCCCGTCGGGGCGATCAGGAAGGAGCAGCCGTCGCCTTGCGACACCGTCACGGTCTTGCCGGCGATGGTGACGGTCCCGGTGCGCGCGACGCCAGCGTTGGCGGCGACGTCGAACGTCACGGAACCGGATCCGGTGCCGTCGAACTGGACGTTGCTGATGAACGCCTGATTGGCGGACGCGGTCCAGGTGCAGAGCGGCGAGCTCAGCTGCACGCCGACCGAGAGCGAGCCGCCGCCGTTACCGACCGACACCGACGGCGTCGAAAGCGTGGCGGTGCAGCCCGTGCCTTGCTCGACGGTGAAGGTTTGGCCGGCGATGGTGAGGGTACCAGTTCGCGGGAGGCCGGTATTGGCCGCCATCGTGTAGCTGATGGTCGTGCTGCCGACGCCGCCAGGCGTCACGTTCGTGAGCCAGTCAGCTTCCGCGCTCGCCGTGAACGGACAAGCCGGATCGCTGGCGGTGACGACCACCGAGGCGGTGCCGCCGGCGGCGGGCCCCGTGGCCTGGGTCGAAGCCAGCGTGAACGTGCAGCCGTTCTCCTGCTCCACGGTGAACGGGTAACCCGCGATGGTGAGGGTGCCGGTGCGGGCGAGGCCGGGATTGGGCGCGGCGGTGAAAGACACCTCGCCGCTGCCCGTCCCGCTCGTCGCGGTGCTGAGCCAGCCGACGTTGGAAGAGGCGGTCCAGGGGCACGTCGGTGCGCTCATGTTGATCGCGACGCTGTCTTGGCCGCCTTCGGCAGTGGCGGTGGCGCTCGTCGTCTCGAGCGACGCCGTGCAGCCCGAAGCCTGATTCACGGTGAAGGTCCGGCCCGATATCGCGATCGTGCCGGACCGGGCCGGCCCTGCGTTGGGGGCGACGCTGAAGCTCACGTTGCCGTCGCCGATGCCCGAGCCAGTGACGCCGCTGATGAAGTCGCTCGAGGTCGCGGCCGACCAAGCGCACGCGGGCGCGCTCATGGTGACCGCGAACGACGAGACCCCACCGGTCGCCGCGAGCGGCGCTGAGCTGGGAGCGATGCTCGCCGTACAACCATCCGCCTGCGAGACGCTGAAGGTTTGGCCCGCTATCGTCATCGTCCCGTCGCGCGCGAGGCCCACGTTCGCGCTGTAATCGACGCTGAGCGTCTGGCTGCCGGTGCCGGTGGTGGTGGTGGACGCGAGCCAGGCCGCGTTCGAAGCGACGCTCCAGGGGCACGCCGGATCGCTCGCCGTGACGTCTACGCTGGTGATGCCGGCGGCCGCGCCAACGGAGGCGCTCGCCGGAGTCACCGCGTACGTGCAGGCGTTGGCCTGGTTGATCGTGAACGTCTGGCCGGCGATGGTGAGGGTGGCCGAGCGCGCCGGGCCCGCGTGGGCAGCCACCGTAAACGTGACGGCGCCGGAGCCGGTGCCGCTGCTCTGAACCGTGACCCAAGGACTATTCGAGCTGGCGGTCCAGGCGCAAATCGGTGAGCTCATGGTCAGCGTGACGCTGCCGCTCCCGCCCGAGCCGCCGACCGCGGTGGTGGCGGAGGCGAGGCTGGCGGCGCAGCCGCTGGCCTGAGTAAAGGTGACGGTGTTCCCTGCGACGGTGAGTGAGCCGACGCGCGACGGGCCCGCGTTCGCTGCCACGTCGACGCCGAGCTGCGCGCTGCCGGTGCCGCTCGTGGAGCCGACCGCGAGCCAGGCGTCGTTGCTGGTGGCGGTCCACGGGCAGGACGGGTCGCTAGCGGTGATGGTCAAGGGGCCCGAAATAGCTGGCGCGGGGAGCGATACGGACGGTGGTGTCACGGTGAACGAGCAGCCGATGGCTTGATTGACCGTGAACGTCTGTCCGGCGACGGTGAGGGTCCCGCTTCGGGCGAGGCCGCTGTTGGCGGAGACGCTGTAATTGACGGTGCCGGTGCCGGTACCGCTCGCGGTCACGCCAGTGATGAACCCTGAGTTGGAAGAGGCGGTCCACGCGCATGCGGCGTTGCTCGGTGTCACGGTCAAGCTACCGCTGCCGCCGCTCGCTCCGGCGGCAGCGCTCGTGGAGCTGAGCACGTAGCTGCAGCCGCTTGCCTGGTTGATGGTGAACGTCTGATTGCCGGCAGTGATCGTGGCCGTGCGGGCGGGGCCGGTGTTGGCGCCGACACTATAATTGACGGTGCCAGCGCCGGTGCCGCTCGCGGTCACGCCGGTCACGAACGGGCTCGTCGTCGAGGCCGTCCAGGCGCAGCCTGCTGTCGTGTTGATCGCGAAGGAGCCGCTCGAGGCGCCCGCGCCCACGGAAGCGCTCGTGGGATTGAGCGTGTAGGCGCACGCGGGAGCGCCGGCTTGAACGATGGAGACCATGCTCGACCCCGGCCCTAGGATTTGTCCCGAGCGAGAGCTGCTGCTGGGGTTCGCGTCGATGCTGAAGGAGATGCTGCCGACACCGACGCCGCTCGATGGGGTGATGTTCTTGATCCAGCTGCTAGCGGTGCTCAGGTTCCAACTGTCGCAGCCGATCGCGCCAAATTGAGGCGTGAAGGTGGTCGAAAGCGTCGCCGCCGCGCTGGTTGGGTTGAAGCTCCCGGGACTGAAGCTCGAGGTGCACACCAGCTCATAAGTGGTGCCGCCGTTCGGCGTGACCGTGACCGTGATGCCGGCGAGGTCTGCCGCGCTATTTCCGCTCACGACCACGACCATGGTCGTCGGCCCCGGGAACTCGATAGTTGGCGTATAGGTGACGCTACCGGATACCGTCGCGGTCGCCGACACGGTCGTCGTCTCCCAGAAGTTGGCGCACGGGATACCCGGGAAGAAGGAGCCTTGATAAGCCGTGAGCGAGATGCCGGTTCCGCTCGCGCGCGTGGCGCTGATAGTCACCGTTCCGGCGAGCTTGAACGTGAGCGTCGAATAGGTCGTCGTGGTCGTCGGGCCGTTACAATTCCCCCCCGACGGCGGCCGACCCCACGTTTGGTTCGCCAGAGCGTAGTCGTACGTCACCGCTCGAGCCGCCGCGGTCGTCGCGAAGAATGCGATGGCGGCGAGCAGCGAGAGCGCCCAGCGCTGCACACGCGCGCTCGCAGCTCGCGCCGAAAATGCTGAGGAAGACGAGGTCTGGTTCATGGCGTTCACCTTGCTTTTCTCGGCCTTCGCGCTCACGGCTTCGCTCCCGGAGCGGCTTCCAGAATGCGGAACTCCACCCGGCGGTTCTTGGCTCTCCCCTCGGGCGTATCGTTCGAGTCGATCGGCTTTTCAGAGCCCAAGCCCGCGCTCTGCAGCCGCTTGGGGTCGACGCCGCCCTTGACCAGCCAGGCGACGACCGCGTCTGCGCGACGCTTGCTCAGCCTCTGGTTGGCTTCGGCGTTGCCGACATTGTCGGAGTAGCCTTCGACGCTCAGCCCTTGGATCTCGGGGTGCTCGGCCAACACCTTCCGCACCGCGTCGAGGGTGGCTTGGTTCTCCGCAGTGGGGAGGATGACGCCGCTGTTGTGCCCGAACGTCACCTGCTCGGTGATTTGGATCTGCCCCGCCTTGACGAAGGCCTTCGGGCATCCGCTCTTCTTCGGATCCGCGTCGGCCGCGCCCGCTTCGTCGGGGCAGGCATCGCTTTCGTTCAAGACGCCGTCTTTGTCGCGATCCGGGTCGATTGTCTCCACGACCGGTGGGGTCGGGGCGGGGCACCCGTTGCTCTTCGGATCTTCGGCGCGAGCTCCAGCCACGCCGGGGCACGCGTCCTCGGCATCGTTCACGCCGTCACCGTCCTGGTCGGCGGGTGGAGGGCAGCCATTCGTCGCCGCCAGCTGTGAGGAGGGACCAGGCTGATCGGGACAAGCGTCGGTGGGGTCAGCGATGCCGTCCCGGTCGCGATCGGGCGGAGTCGGGTCCGCGACGGGAGGGGGCGGCAGCGGCTTCTCCGGCTGCGGCGTCCACTCGACGGACAACACGCCGCGCACCCGGGGCGCCCCATAGCCGCGCCCGAGGCCCGTTCCGATGCCCGCGCCCAGTCGAAGGGTGTCGGCGATGGTGTAGTGCGCGCCAAGCAGCGCTTCGAACGGCGTGGCTCGCTTCGAGAACGCCGCGTCGCTCGAGGCGACCACCGTGTCGCCGAATAGCTCCGGGCCGATCACCAGCTTGCGGTCGAGCAGGCGCAGACCGACGGCCGCGCCCAACGTCACTTGCGTTCCGACCGCGTCGTCCCCAAACCCATCCGTGCCGCGGTAGACGACGCCCAAAGAGCCCGAGTACACGAAGCTCTGAAATTCGCCGGCCACCAGCAGGTGCGGCGCGACGCGCACGCCCGGGTCACCCGAATAAGACTTCGGATCGCCGGTCGGCGCCCACAGCGACGCCCCGAGCGCCGCTGTCACGGCCTCTCCGTGCTCGCCGAACAGCCGAACATCGGCCGAGAAGCGCAGATCGCCGAGCGCGGCCGAATCCTCAGGCGGCAAGATCACGCGATCTCCGCCCAGGCGTCCGCGCGCGCCGTTCGCGTAGATCTGGACCGGGACATCGATGCCGACGCGCAGCCGCTCCGACAGCACCAAGCTCGCTCCCGCATGCAGGGTGACCTGGTTGCGCACGATCACTGACTGAATGGTGTCGTCCCCGTTGTAGAGGACGAGCGGCCGATGACCCCAATCGCCGACGATGCCGGCGGCGGGTCGCACCTCACCGCGAAAATCCAACGAGTCGAGCACGAACCACTCGCTGCCGCGCTCGGAGGGATTGAAATGGTTGAGCGAAAAATCGCCGCTCTGCTGCGCGCGCGCGCGGGAAGCGAAGAGCGCGCCCGTCAGCAGCACCACCGAAGTCAGAAGAAAGCGAGAGCGAGATCGCATGCGCGTATCGGTCCTTCCCAAGTACTTTCGGCAGCGAGCAGTCGCGTGTGTCGACGAGCTCGGTGACGCCAGCTTCGAAGACGGTCGCAGCGCGCTGAGTCGCGCTCCCGTCAGCCCTCACGAATCTTAGGAGACAGATGCCCTGCCTGTCACCAGGGTCGGCAACGCTCCTCCCTCGATGGACTTAAGACTCCACGTCTTTACATCCTGTCGATTGGCGTCTTGCCTCAAATGGGCATTTCGCTACGTCCACTGTTCTGACGCTGCATCTACCTGGCGCGGCAGATCGCAACGGTCCGCTGAACGCACGCCGGGTGGGCGGCGGCCGCGAGCGTGCGGCTGCGACGCCCGTTTATCACTCACGAGGTATGAGCCGATATCGAGCACCGAGCTCGCTATCGAGCGCGCTTGGGGATGGCGGGCTTGAGCGCTGCGGATGCCGGATGGTGTTGTTCAGCGCCGGTGGCGTTTAGGAAAAAGCGCGCACTCGCCCGACCCTGTGTTACCTGAAGCCAGCGCCGCCAACGGCAGCGCGGGGCCACGTTGGCCCGTCGTGATGGTGTCTGAGCCTTTAGGGAGAGTGAATTGAATAGTAAACGGTATTGGGTGGGGTCCAGCTCGTGGATGGTGATGGGGCTGTGCGGAGCGCTGGCGGCGTGCTCTGGTGCGGACGGCGCACCGACCGACGAAGCGCCGGCTGAGAGCGCGACGCAGGCGCTGAAGTCGACGGAAGAAGCGGCGGTAGCCCGCACGACGGCGCCGATTCGCTCGCTGCAAACGCCGGGCAACGTGTACATGACCTCGATCGAGCAGACGAGCGCCAGCGCCGGCAGCTTCGCGCACGTCGTGCATGTGTATCAGCCGGACGCGACGGGCGAGGGCATTCGCTTCGAGGTAGCGGCGCGCACGAGCGGGGGCGCGGTCGACACGACGCACACTTTCCAGTCAGTGAGCTTGGTCTCACGACCGGGGCAGTCCGATCAAACGCAGGTGACGCTCGCGAACGGCAACGGTCAGACGGTGTGGGCGGTCGCCACGTCACGCAGCGGCTGGTACCGCTTCGCCTTCACGCACGGGGCGCCGAGCGGCGGTCGCACGCTCTCGATCCGCGCCTACGATGCGGCGGGGAACTCGCTCAAGCTGGCTTGGAGTGACCCGCCTGGCGTCAATACGCAGGTGCGCGTGGGTTTGGCGGTCACGCAAGCGTCCAACGTGTTCTTCAAGGGCGGTACCTATCGCAACGCGGATGCGTCGCAGTTCGCCTATGCCGATAGCGTCAAGCTGAACGGTACGCTGCTCTACCGGCGCAGCTTCGATCAGGGGCGCTTCAATTTCCCGATCGGGCGCCTCAACGCAGGCGCGCACACGCTCGAATTTTCGCTCGCCTCGAGCTCGGGCCCCGCAAAGTACTGGTTCGGCGTCGACGCCAAGAGCTTCGACACGCTCGGCGCGAAGACGACCTGGGATCCGGTGCAGTTCCTCTACCTCGGTTCGATGCGCACCGGCGACTACGACGCCTGGAGCGACGGCGTGGCGTTCCGGCAGGCCTCGGCGACCGGCGCGCGCCCGGCCCCCGTCCGCCGCGGCACCACGTTCGCGGTCGCGGTGACGCACCCGAGCTTGAGCAGCGGTAACGCGACGCTGCGCATCACCCGCGTCCTGTCGTCGACCAACCTCCCCTGGGTGAAGACGTTGCCGACCGACGGAGACTACAGCGGCGCTCTGTTCGTGTCCGGCGCCCCCTCGGCTCAGAACCGCGAGAACTGGCGGGTGGCGGTGCCGAGCGACGCGCCCATCGGCCGCTACTTCTTGACCGTGACGGCGCCGAACGGCGCGCCGATCGGAGACCGTGTCGCCTTTTACGTGACCTACAACCCGTACCCACTCGTCGCGAGCGGCGCGGTCACCAAGGCGGAGCTCGAGGTGTACGGCTACGACGAGGACGAAGACGGCGTGGCGATGCAGGGCCCCTCGGGCACGGACCACGACAACCTGCGCGATCACTTCAGCGCGCACTACGAGGCTCGAGGCGAGGGTGGCTACTCCGTCACGACGATGATCAACGGCTCTTTCCGCCGAACCAGGGACGAGAACCTGCCTTCAGTGTTGGACTACGCCATGGCCGCCGCCGACGGAACGACGAACGAGTTCGAGTCGATGGTGCGGCTCTATCGGCTCGCGAGCCAGCGCATCAAATACCAAAACCCACCATCCTTCGACGACACGTCGGAGCTGCTGACCGCCCAAGGCGCGTTCACACCCGATCTTGCATTCTGGTCCGCCGAGCAGGGCATGGACCTCAACATCACGACGACCGGGCAATGCTATCAGTACGGCCATTTGCTGACCGCGCTGGCGCGTAGCGCCGGCATGTTGGCGCGCCCGGCTTCCAGCATGGGTTGGGTGGGCGGCTGGGGTAACCACGTCTTTGCCGAAGCGTACATCCCGGGAGCTGGGCGGCACGGTGGCAAGCGCACCAGCAGCAGCGCTAGCGCGAGCAGCGATACGGACCCGTGGTACGCGTTCGACGCGACGGACCCGAGAGGGAACTTCGGGCTCTTCGGCACGCCGCACCCGTTCACCCTGCACTCAGAGGCGATCACCCCGCGCGCGCAGTACGGGCGGGCGGCGCTAGTGATCCAAGGTGTGTCGCCCGGCCGCACCGAGATCTTCACCAACCCCCTGAGTTGGAACCCGCTCTCCCAAACGCCCGTGTTTGGGGGATTGCTCGACTTGACGTCTGCCTATTACTCGGGACCAGAGTTCTGGCTCACCGGCAGCGGCGTCACCGGCTACATCGGCTACGGCGAGAAGGATGTCTACCGCATCAGCAAGACAGTCACGGGCGCGCGCGCGGTGCGCGTCATGCGGCTGTCCGGTAGCTCGAACTTGGACCTGAAGCTCTGCGTCGTGCCCGTATCCGGCCCGCCGCTGACCGAGCGTTGCAGTAGCGCCGCCGCTTCGCATCCATTGCCCTCAGGCGAGTCGTACGTGGTTGTTTTCAACGACGCGGACCACACGGAGGGCATCCAGCCGCGCTACCTGCTCGGTGACATCACGCGTTACGTGCTCGACCTCGAGCTCTAACCCCGAGTCCTGACTCAGCGTGGCGGCGCC
>JAEYWK010000235.1 GCA_023431345.1 Pseudomonadota bacterium | reverse complement strand
CCGCCGAGCCGCCCGTCGCCGCCGAGCCGAGTCGCGCGCCGGAGCCGGACGCGCCGCTCCCCGCCGCCCCGCCGATCGCGCAGACTCCCGTCATCGAGGCCGCCGCGCCCCGCACGGAGTCGATGCTCGGGCAGACGCTGCCGCTGGCGCCCGCGCCGCGCGAACCGAAGCTGGGGCAAACGCTGCCGCTCGATCACGCCCGCCCGAAGTCGGACCCGGCGCGCCCCGCGGCCGAGTCGACCGAGAACGACTCGAAGCCGAGCGATGCTTCCACGCAGCCTCCAAAGGTCGCGGTGCGAGCGGCGAGCGCGAAGACGGCCGACAAACCCGCTGCGGCGGCGCCCGGCGAGGGCGGAGGGAGCATCCTCACGACGGTGGTGCTGTCGCTGGTGGCGGCGGGAGCGACCTATTACGGCGTTACGGCGCTGTCGGGCAGGCTCAACCCAGCGCCTGCAGCGGCGCCTGCCGTGTCCGCAGCGCCGGTGCCGGTGCCGGTGGCCTCCGCGGCAGCAGCGGCTCGGCCGCCCATCACCCTGAGCGAGTCGCCGCTGCCTCGGGGCACCGACGTGCCGGCCGGTAGCGGCTTGCTGGAGGTGCAAGTCCCTGCCGGTACCGGCATTCGTGTCGACGGCGAATACCTGGGGATGGGGCCGGGTCGCCGCGTTCCGCTCACCCCTGGCCCCCACCGGCTGCAGCTCGGTGATGCCGACCCGGTGACCGTCACGGTGAAGGCGGGGCAGCGCACGCTCGCGATCCTTGCTACGGGTGCCGGGGAAGCCCCCGCCCAGTCCCCGTGAAGCGTTCGTTCTCACTTCTCGCGACCATCCTGTGTGGGGTGGTAGCTCTCGGCTGTCGCAAGGAAGAGCCGCCGCGCCCCGACGCCGGAAAAGCTGCGACGGCCGTGAAGCCGCCCGCGGCCGGGCGCCCGCCCGTGGCCGAGCGGATCGATCTGCTGCAGGAGCTCTCGAGCTGCGAAATCGAGCACCGCGGTCGCCTGCTCGACTTCGGCGGCGCTCAGCAGCCCGCGCGCGGCTTCGCGCAGGCGACGGCCCAGCCGCCGCCCTCCATCGATCGCGGCGGCGACTCGTTCGAGCGCATTTTCAGCCGCAACACGCAGCTCGATTTTTGGCTCGACGAGGCCACTAGCGACGTCTCGATCACCGTGCGGCTGCACGCTTTGACCGCGAAGTGGCTCTACGTGTCGGTCGATGACAAGCGCGTCGGCCAGCACAAGCTCGCGCTGAACGAGACGCGGTCGCTCTCGTTCAACGCGCCGGCAGGTCAGCTGACGAAGGGTCGCCACCGGCTGAGCCTCAGGCTCTCCGGCGCGCCGCGCGGCAGCAAAGAGCCGCTCGTCGATCTGGACTGGATCCGGATCGGGCCGCCGCTGGAAGCGAACGCCAACTACGCCGCCCCCACGCTGCAAGACGTGGTGAGCGACGTCGTGCTCGACGGCGTGCCCAAGCGCGCGATCGTGCTGCGCGCGCCCAGCGTCGTGCGCTGCTTCATGCGCCCCGCGTCCGACGCCCAGCTGCGCGCGGGCTTGGGCTTTTGGGGGGCGGGCCGCGGCACCGCCGAGATCGCGCTCGTGAGCGACGAAAAGCCCCCGCGCGTGCTGTCGACGCGCAAAATTTCGGGCGGCGAAGGCGGGAGCTTCGTGCCGGTGTCGCTCGATTTGGCCCCCGCCGCCGGCGAGCTGGTGGGGCTCGAGCTGCGAGCGCTCGAAGGGTCGCGTGGCGGGCGCGTCGTCTTCGGCGATCCGATCATCAGCCGCGCCAGGGCGGAGGTGAAGCACTCGCCCGCGGCGCGCACCGTCGTGCTCGTGGTGCTGTCGTCGGTCGATCGCGGGCGCTTGCCGCCATGGGGACCAGTCGCGGGCCTGAGCGTGCTCGGCGATCTGGCGAAGCACGCCGTCGTGTTCAGCGCGCACCGCGCGCCGTCCACCGTCGCGTCCGCCTCGTTCGCGTCGCTCGTCTCCGGGCTGCCTCCGGCCGTCCACGGTATCGAGCGCCCCGGCGACAAGCTCCGCGACAAGGTCCTGACCATCGCCGAAACGGTCAAGCAAGCCGGCGGCCGGACCGCGCTGTTCACGGGCGTACCCACCAGCTTCAAACCGTACGGGTTTGCGGCGGGGTTCGACGCGTTCGAGGCGCTCTCGCCGGTGGCAGACCTGCCCGCGACGGAGCCGCTCGCGCGCGCGCAGAGCTTCCTCGAACAGGAAATTTCGAGCGGCGGGACCGCCCAACAGTTGGTCGTCGTGCAGCTGCGCGGCGGGCACCCACCTTGGGATCTCACGCGTGAAGAGACGGCGGTGCTGAAGCCGCTCGAGTATGGCGGCATCCTCGATCCGCGACGTGGCGGCATCGTGCTCGGCGCGCTGCGCGAGCGACAGCGCAAGAGCGCCCGCAAGATCGGCGACGACGATTGGATTCGTTTGCGCGCGCTCCACGACGCCGCGCTCGCCAAGCAAGACGCGGCGCTCGGCAAGCTGATAGCGATGCTGAAGAGCAAGGGCGCCTGGCAAGACACGCTGCTGATCGTCACCTCGGACGTCGGGCTCGGGGCGGGCCCCGAGATCCCGTTCGACCCGGCGCCTCCGCTGACCGAAGATCGCCTGCTCTTGCCGCTGATCGTGCGTTTCCCGGGTAGCGCCTTGGCGGGCAAGGAAATCAGCCTCCAAACCAGCGCCCTCGACGTCTCCGCGAGCATCCTGCGCGCCCTCGGGCTCGAGTCGCCGACGCGCGGCGCGGACTTGTTCGCGCGCGCCAGCGGCGTGGCGTCTCTCGAGGGTGACCTCGACGTGGCCACGACGGGGACCGACTACTCGGCCCGCCTCGGCAGCTGGCTGCTCCGCGGTACTGTCGGCAAGACGCCGCGCTTGTGCGCCGCCGACATCGATCCTTCCTGCATCAACGACGCGCTCGACCTGCGACCGGGCGCGGCGCGCGCGGTGTGGCTCTCGGCGTTCGACCTGGCCAGTCGAAACGCGCGGGCGGCGGCGCGCTTGGGTGAGCGAAAGCGCGTCGAGCTCGATCCGGAGACGCTGGCCGCGCTCACGGTGTGGGGCGACGTGCGCTAGCCGCGAGGCCGCTCGCGATCCAGCCCACGAGCGCTGCCGTCGCCAGCTTCTGCACCGCTGGTAGCGCCACGGTGTCTTCCGCGCTGCCGTAAACGACGGCCACATAGAGCGCCAGGTTGACGGCCGCGGCTGCTACGAGAACGACAGAAAAGACAAAGAATACCGGCGCTTGACGCGGTCTGGCCAGCGCCCAGCCCGAGCACACGCAGCCGCAAGCGAAGCCCAGTCCTCCGGCCGTGAGCACCACCGGCGCGTGCAGCAGCGGAAAGCGATCCGACGGCATCAGCGCGACGCTCGCGGTCGCCAGCGCCGAGATGGGGCCCGCGACGCGCACGAAGCGCGCGCGTCGCGGCGCGAGGAGACTCGACACTTCGAGCCAGAACGGCCACAGCGCGAGCGCGAGCCAGCCGAACGCCAGCGTGGCGAGCCACACCGCGCGCGGGTTGGGCGCGCCGCCGTGCGCGGGCTCGCGTAGCAGGTCGCACCAAAAGTTCTCCAACCACGAGAACCCGCCTCCCGGCGTCGGGTGGAACCAGCTCCCTCCCGGGTACGCGCCCGCCGCGAGCAGCAGCGTCACCACGAACAGCCCGAGCGCGGCGATCGAGAGTCGAGCCCGCCGGGGCCACGCCAGCAGCAGCATGCGCAAACCTTAGGATCCGCGCGGCGCCAAGTCGATTCTGTCGCGACGGTCGCTCAGGTGCCGCGCTTGCCGCCCCACAGCGTGACGTGCAAGCGCGTGGAAAACCGTACGTTCAACGCCTGCGCCCAGGTCGCTACCTCGGCGGAGCGCGCGGCGAGCTCCGCAGGCGTCGACGCCTCCGGCATCAACAGCGTGCGCTCGCGCGCGAAGCCGAGCCCCTCGCGGAGAGCCTCTGCCTCGGCGCGATCTGCCTCGCTGCGCACCACCAGCTTGAGGTAAGCGCGGCCCGTATCGCGGAGCGCTGTCAACGCGTCGGGCCGGATCCGCAAAGCTTCGGGGTCGCCAGCGCTCGTCAGCTTGGGCGACACGTTCCATTGATTCACGCGCGCCGCCAGCGCCGGCAGCGGCACCCGCGTGCCGTTCGTCTCGATCTCGATGAACACGTCAGCGGGCACGCGCTCGAGCACGAGCGACAGCGCCCGCTGCTGCAGCAGCGGCTCGCCGCCGGTGATCACGACGTGCCTCGACGGCGCTTCGCGGATCGCTTCCGCTACGGCATCAATCGAGCGCTCGTGCACCTCGCGCTCGAAGTCGAAATGCTCGAAATCCCACGTGTATTTGGTGTCGCAGTAGTGGCAGTGCAGGTTGCACAGCGAAAGCCGCACGAAGCGGCACGGCTTACCCAGGCTCACGCCTTCGCCTTGGAGGCTGTCGAACACCTCCGACAGGCGCAGCAGCGAGGCGCTGCCTTGCTCGGGATCGGGAACCGCTACGGTCACAGGCTGGTGCGGATGCGTCGCCCGGTCGTCGCCGGAGCGGCGGTGGGAGTAGCTGGCGCTTTGGTTTCGCTCGTCTTGGCGGGCGTCGCCTTTCGGGGCGTGACCGCCGCCGCTTTCGCCCCCTTGGCGGCGGCCGCCGCGGCTTCGGCGCGAGCCTTGTCGGCTTCGCCCTTCAACTGTTCGGCCTCGCTCTTCATCTTCTCGGCTTCGGCCTTCACCGCGTCGGCTTCGGCCTTCGCCCTGTCCGCGGCTTCGCGCGCGGCTCGCTCGCGGTCGGCTTGCTCGGCTTTGGCCTTTTCGGCCTCGGCTTTCTCCGCTTCAGCTTTGCTCGCGGCCGCGGCGGCTTCTTTTCCGTTCGAGAGGCTGATCGCCAGGAAGGCGCCGCCACCGACCACGATCACCGCAGTGAGCGCGAGGCCGACGAACAGGCCCGCGTTGCTCTTCTTCGGGATCGCGTCTCGAGGCGCCGAGTACGCACCGCTGGCCCACGTGCCGGGCGTGCCGGTACCGAGCGCGTGTGCGGGAGCGGCCGGATGCTGCCCCGTGCTCACCGCCGAAGCCTGGGTCGGTACCGGCTGGTGCGGCGCCTGCGGCATGGAAACGTTGAAGCCCGCGGTCAGCTGCGGCCCCGCACCCGACGCCCACTGCTCCAGCGCTTGCTGGAACTCACGCGCAGACTGGAAGCGCTGGCCCGGGTCACGCGCCATCGACTTGGTGACGATGGCGGCGAAGGCGGGATCGAGGCCGGGCACCACTTGCTCGATGGGGCGCGCGGTTTCGAGCACGATCTTGAAGAGCAGCTCGTTGAACGTGTCGGCGTTGAACGGCACTTCTCCGGTGATCGCCTCGTAGAGGATCACGCCTGCGGCGTAGAGATCCACGCGGTGGTCGAGGTCGCGCGAGCCCTTGGCCTGCTCGGGCGCCATGTAATAGGGCGTGCCCATCACGGCGCCGGTGCGGGTCATGCTGAGGCCGCTATCGCCGCTCAGCCGGTTGAACTTCGAGATGCCGAAGTCGAGCAGCTTCACGAAGTCGGCTTTGCCGCCGCGGCTCTTGAGCAGGTACACGTTGTCCGGCTTCAAGTCGCGGTGAATGATGCCCGCGCTGTGGGCGGCGTGCAGCGCTTCGAGCAGCTGGTGCAAGATCGGGTAAATCTCGCCCGGCGTGAGCCGGCCACGGGCGCGGATGCGCGACGAGAGCGCGTCGCCATCCATGAACTCCATGACCATGTAGCGGTCGCCGCTCGGCAAATTGCCCAAATCGAGCACCTCGACGATGTGCTCGGAGCCGATACGGCCTGCGGCCTGCGCCTCCCGCTCGAAGCGCGCCACGGCCTCGCCGGTGGCGGCGACCCCGGAGTGCAGCACCTTGATCGCCACGCGGCGGTGAATGCGCGTGTTCTCGCCTTCGTAGACGGCGCCCATGCCGCCCTCGCCGATGAGTCGGACGATTCGATACTTGCCGTCGATGAGGTCGCCGGTGCTGAGTGACATTGCGCGCTCGGGTGGTGGGGCCTGTGGCTCCCCGCCGTCCTTTTCTTCGGGAAAGAAGGGTTACGGTAGCATGGCGCCACCTGGATTTCCCAAAGGCTGGTGCTTCGGGATCGGCCGGTCCGGCTTCGCGGTAAGGGGCAGGTCGCCGCGCGCGGATCGTCCGAGCAGGCTTGTACGCTCGAAAGCGTCAAAAGCTTCGCTCGGAGCGTGTGATACAAGGTACGCCCATGCAAGTGCGCGAAGATCGTGACGCTCGAGCCATTCGTCCCGTCGGCGTCGAGCCGGGTTTTCATCGCCTGGCGGAGGGCTCGGCGCTCTACCGCGCGGGTGGAACCGTCGTGCTTTGCACCGCCTCGATCGACGCTTCCGTGCCCGACTTCATGGTCGGCCGCGGCAAGGGTTGGATCACCGCGGAATACCAGATGCACCCGCGCGCGAACCCGCGGAGGCGCGAGAACCGCGACGGTCGCGAGCGCCCGCTCGGCGGCCGAGCCCGCGAAATCCAGCGTCTGATCGGCCGCGCTCTGCGCGCCGCCATCGACCTCGACGCCTTCGGTGAGCGCAGCGTGCACATCGACTGCGACGTGCTGGAAGCAGACGGCGGCACTCGCACGGCCTCCGTCACCGGCGGGTTCATCGCGCTCGCGTTGGCGGTGGCCAAGCTGGGCGCGGCCGGCAAGCTACGCGCGCCCGTGATCAGGGATCAGGTGGCCGCCGTCAGCGTCGGCCACGTCGGCGGCGCCCTGCTGCTCGACCTGGACTACAAGGAGGATTCCACGGCGCGCGTCGACCTGAACGTGGTCGCGACGGAGGGTGGCGGCATCGTCGAGATCCAGGGCACGGCCGAGGGCGCCGCCGTCCCGCGCGCGGACATCGACAAAATGACGGATTTGGCGCTCGAAGGCATCGCGCAGCTCTGCGGCGTGCAGCGGCAGGCGCTGACGATGGCGGGCGTGGAGCTCGACCAGCTACTCGTCGCCAAGTCGTGACCGCGCTCGCGGTCGCGACGCTCGAAACGGATCTTTCCGGCGCGCTCGAGCTCGGCGGTCGCGCGCTGTCGTTCGCGGAGGCGCAGCAGCGGCCGGTGCTGGCGAGCGCTTCCTTCCACGCCGAAGCGCTCGTGCTCGGCGCCCTGCAGCGCGAAGACACGCTCCGCCAGCGCAGCCCCGCGCGCTTCGACGTCGCGCGCGTGCGGCGCCTGACGACGGGCACCGAGGCGCAGCTGTCGGGTCCGGCGCTGTATCACGCGCTCGCCCTGCCGCGCGTCGACGCGCTGTTCCCCGATGCGTCGCCGCGCACGCTCTTGAACCGCAATTTGCGCGCGTTTCTGCGCGGCTATACGGCGGCGGGGGCGCCGCTCCGCTACTTCGGCACCGAGGTGCTGGCGCTGCTCGGTCATCCCGTGGCGCTCATCGGCTACGACCGGGTCGACTCGGGCACGCTGCTGATCGAGGTGCTGGTGGGGCTCGAGCACGCCTGTGTGGTGCGCCCCGCTTTGAAGCGCGAGCTGCCGGCGGCGCTGCTACCGCTGTTGCGCACGTCCGTGGCGCCGCACGAGTACCTGCGCCGCATCGTCGCCGGCATCGTCGAGCGGCACGGCGTCGGCGCTGAAGACGTCGCCGGCACCTTGCTCGCGCAGCCGACGCGCGCGCCGACCGAGCCGGCGAGCGGAGTCGTTCCTGCGAGCGTTTCGATCCCGCTCGGCGTCGTGGAAGCCGTCGCGCGCCCGGAGCTCGAGCTGACCGGCGATCTGCTCGCCAGCACCGCGGCGCTGACGCGCTTTGCGCGCGCCGTCGAAGCCTCAGGGGCCGCTGGAGAGCCTCCAGAGGCAGCTCGCGGAGCGCTGGAAGGTTCTCCTCTCGACGGGGCGCGGCTCCCGGACCTAGTCCAGGTCATCCACGCGGCGCTCGCGGGCTGAGCGCCGCTCGCCCGGCCGCGGGCCAGCAACGGCCAACCGCTAACCGCTCTTTTCAGCCCGTTCCATGGCGCCCCGCACGCCATAGAGCGTCTCTTCGCCCTGCGGCAGCACGGGACCCAGCGCGACCGACGCGAGCAGCGCGGACAGCTGCAGCTCGGCGCTGCCCGTCACCTCCCCCTCGGGGTGGATCAGCCAGACGGCGGGGCAGCGCGCCGCGAGCAGCGCCATACCGCCCGCCTGGCTGGCGGCCTCGGCCGCGTCCGCCGCGAAGCGGTCATCGTCGCTCGCGCCGCGCGACTCGAGACGAAATCGGCCGCGCGCGGGGTAGCGAGCGCTCTCGAGCTCGATGCTCACCTCGGCCAGCAGCGGGTCGGGCCGCTCACTCGGGGACGCCGACAGCACGTTCACCTGCGCCGCGAAGAAGCGGCGCGCGTGCTGCAGCAGCTGGGGCAACGCCGCCACCAGATCCGCCTGCTGCGAGAACACGCGAGTCACCATCGGCCCCAGTCTACTCCATCCTCGCCCGCCCCCCCCCGCGTGCCTCGACGTGTTGTCACGGGCACGTTCGTGCTGAGACTGGAGCACTTGGCGTCACGGCCGGCCCTAGCCCACGTCGCGATCGAGGAGAGCGAGGGCGTGCTCGCTCGCGCACGTGTAGGCGATGGGGCACTCCACGATGGCGACGTAGGGCCTCGACTCGGCGTTGAGGGTGACGACGGCGGAGCCTTCCGGGTGGCCGAAATGGTCGCGCGAGAGCACGCCGACGGCGACGCCATCCTCGAGCGCGAAGCCGGCGGCTTCTGCCAGCCCTTCGTAGGTCCAGCGGCCGTCCGGGTCCGCGAAGAAGTCGACCGGGAACTGTTCGAGCGCGACGGCGTAGCAAGCGACCCGGTAACCGCTCGGGGTGACGAGCAGCCTCATCGGGGCGGGATCGAGGGGGATGATGCCGGTGGAGGGGTTCTGGCGAGCCATGCGATCGCCGATATCAGGGCACTGAACGGAAAAACAGTAAATCGTGCAACGCTAGGACATTGTTTGACTAATTGGCGCTGCGCTCCGGCGGTCTATGCTGCGGACAAGACATTGCTTTTTCGCCTGCCGCGGCCCCGGCAGGCATGACAAAGCGCTCTCCCATGACCCCTCAGAACGGCGGCAAGATCGAGCTTCGGCTCGGACAGGCTTCGAGCGACGCGGCTGAGTACGAGGCGCAGCTGCAGACCTCGTCGGCGGCCTACCGCGCCCAGGTGCGCGTCGGCGCCACCGCGCAGGACAAGCAGGTCGAGTTCGGGGCGTGGACGCCGACGGAGGGCAACGGAGCTCCCGAGCCTCCGGCATGGCTGACCGCTGACGCGCGGGCGGCCCTGAAAGCGGCGCTGCGAACCAGCCAAGCCGAGGGGCGCTGGCCGCGCCGCATCACGCGCTGGCGCCCGGAGCCGAGCGACTGATGCAGGCTCTCCACACCCCTTCGGGCCTGGTGACGCTGCTCACCGACTTCGGGCTGGCCGATCCGTTCGTGGGCGTGCTGAAGGGCGTGCTCTTCGCGTCCCACCCCGAGCTGCGGGTCATCGACCTCACGCACGGCATCGGGGCCGGCGCGATCGCCGAAGGCGCTTTCTGGCTCGAGCGCAGCTATCGCTACTTTCCGCCGGGGACCGTGCACTGCGCGGTCGTCGATCCCGGCGTCGGTGGGGCGCGCGCGGCCGTGGTCGTCGCGGCCGACGGCCACTACTTCGTCGGCCCCGACAACGGCTTGTTGGCGGAGGTCACGCTGCACGCGCCCCACGTGGAGACGCGCGCCATCGACCTCGCGGAGCACGGGCTGCTCCGCGCCAGCAGCACCTTCCATGGGCGCGACGTGTTCGCGGTGCTGGCGGGGCGCATCGCGGCGCAGAAGCTGCCCTTCGCGCGCGTGGGGTCGCTCGCGCACCTGCAGGTACCGAGCCCCATCCCGGGCATCGTGAGCGAGGCCGACGGCTTCTTGGGGAACGTGCTCACCAGCGACCATTTCGGGAACCTGATCACGACGCTGCGCGCGTCCGAGGTGCTGCCCGCGGTCGCCGCGCCCTTTCGCGTGCAGCTCGCGGGGCAGACCCTGCGCTCGGTGCGCACCTTCGCCGACGCCGCGCCGGGCGAGCTCGTGGCGCTGGTGGGCTCGTTCGACGCGATCGAGGTGGTGGTGCGCGACGGTAGCGCGGCCGCGCGGCTACAGCCCGCGCCCGGCGCCAGCGTCAAGCTGCTCCCAAGCTAGCGGCGACGCGCGGTGTCGGACATGATGCCGATGATGCGCGCGTTACCGATCGCGTTGGTCACTGTGCTCGCGGGGTGCGGCTCGGCGAGCATGCCGAAGCCAGCGGGGCCAGCGCCCAGCGTGACCAAAGAGAAGGAGCTCGGTCCCGAGGCGCGCCTCGCGCGCGGCGTGACGCGCCTGTCGCAGAGCCGCTACGCCGACGCGGAGGCCGATCTCACGGCCGCGCTCGGCGGCGCCAAGAAGGCGGAGGCGCTGCTGGCCCTCTCGGAGCTGATGCTCACGACCGGTCGCTACCCCGAGGCGATCGAGCGCGCCGAGCGAGCCAAAGCCGCCGGAGCGGAGCTGCAGCGCTCGACGCTGGCGAAAGCCGAAGCGCTTTGGATGTCGGGCGAGGTCGAGGCGGCGCTGGCGGCGCTGCGGCAAATCCCCGAAAAGGAGGCGCACCCCGCGGTGCGGCTGATGCTGGGTGAGCTGCTGCTCGAGCTCGGGCGGCGCGCGGCCGCGGAGCCGGTGCTGCTCAGCGTGATCGAAGACTACAACGAAGACCGCGTGCCCGAGACCGACGGCCCGGGCCTCGCGCGCGTCGGCCGCGCCGCCCACCTGCTGCGCAGCCCAAAAGACGCCAACGACGCCTTCGACCAAGCGGAGCGCGCCGAGGCGGGCAACCTGCGCACGCTGCTCTACCGCGCCGAGCTGTACCTCGAGAAGTACGACCCGGGCCACGCCGAGGAGGTGCTCGCCGAAGCGCTGCAGCTGGCGCCCCACCACCCGCAGGCCAACATGCTGCTGGCGGAGGTGCGGCTGGCGCAGGCGCTCGATTTCGACGAAGCAGAGCGCTTGGCGCGGCTTTCGCTCGCGCAAAATCCCAAGCTCACTCACGCCTACTTCGTGCTCGCCGGCATCGCGGTGCGCGACCAAGACTTGGCCGCGGCCGACAAGTACGTGAGCGAGGGCCTGAAGGGCAACCCGCGCACGCTGCCGCTGCTCAGCATGCGCGCCGCCGTGCGCTTCTTGAGCGAAGACGCGCGCGGCTTCGAGCAGCAAAAGGCCGAGATTCTCCGGCTGAACCCCGAATATTCGCGGCTGTACTCGATCGTGGGCGAGTTCGCGGACTGGGAGCATCGCTACGACGAGATCGTCGTCCTGATGAAAGAAGCGGTCGCGCTCGACGCGAAGGACGCGCGCGCGTCCGCCGAGCTCGGCTTCAACCTGATCCGCTCCGGCCACGACAGCGAGGGCGTCGCGGCGCTCGCGCGGAGCTTCCGTCTCGATCCGTTCAACGTGCGCGTCTACAACACCCTCGAGATGTACGAGGGCGTGATCGCCAGAGATTACGTCACGGTCAACCACCCGCGCTTCGCGATCCGCTACCGCAAGGACGAGCGCGAGCTGCTCGATCGCTACGTGCCGAAGATGATGGATCAGGCGTTCGAGGCGATGCAGAAGAGCTACGGCTTCACGCCTCAGGCGCCGATCGGCGTCGAGCTGTACGCCGAGCGCGAGAACTTTGGCATCCGCACCGGGGGCCTGCCGCAGATCGCGATTCAGGGCGTTTGTTTCGGAAAAACGCTGGCTTCCATGAGCCCCGCCAACGAGTCGTTCAACCTGGGTATGACGCTCTGGCACGAGCTCAGTCACGTATTTCACATCCAGATGTCGCGGAGCCGTGTGCCGCGCTGGTTCACGGAAGGGCTCGCCGAGTACGAGACGATCATCGCGCGGCCGGAGTGGGTTCGCGAGAATGACCAAGAGCTGTTCGAGGCGATGCGCAACGAACGCCTGCCCGCGCTCGGCAACATGAGCCGCGCGTTCACGCGCGCCGAAGAGCTGGCAGACGTTGGCACCGCCTACTACGCCTCCAGCCAAATCATGGTCATGATGGCTCAGCGCTACGGGCACGAGAAGCTGGCCGCGATGCTGCGCGCCTGGGGCGCGGGCAAGACGAGCGACCAAGTCATGCAGAGCGTGCTCGGCAAGCAGGCGAGCGACCTCGATCGTGAGTTCAAGGCGTTCGCGCGCCAGAAGCTCGGCATCTTCGAGCGACAGTTCATGCCCATGCAGCGCAAGGGCCGCACCGAGCGCGCGCTGGACGAGGCCAAAAAGGCGCCCCAGGACGTCACCAAGCAGCTGCGGCTGGCGCTGGCCCTGCTGCGAGACGGCGCCCACGATCGGGCCGAGAAGGTGTTGCAGCAGGTCGAGCGCCTCGAGCCCACGAACGCGGACGCGCGCTTCCTGCGCGCCGAGCTCGATCAGCAAGACCACCCCGAGAAGGCCATCACCACGCTCAAGACCATGATCGAAGCGCGTCAAGACGGCTACGCGGTTCGGCTGCTGCTCGCGCGGCTGCTGGTCGCCAAGGGCGACGACTTGGTCGCGCGCGAAATGCTCGAGAAGGCGTCGAGCTTCGATCCGCTGTCGGCGACGCCGCACTACATGCTGGCCGAGATCGCGCACAACCGCGCCGACGACGATCGCGAGCTCGCGGCGCTGCGCCGGCTGGCCGAGCTCGAGCAGCACGAAAACAAGGTATATCGTCGCTTGCTGGCGCTGCTCGCCTCGAAGAACGGCTGGGAAGAGATGGTGAAGCTCGGCGACGCCGCGGTCTTCGCCGACATGGAGGGCTTCACGACTCACCGGCTGTTCGCGGAGGCGCTGGCCAAGACGGGCAACAAGGAGCGGGCGGTGTTCGAGCTGGAGAGCGCGACGCTCTCGCCGGCCGAGCCCGACGAGCTGGCCGAAGCGCACCGGGCGTTGGCCGAGCTCTACGGGTCGG
The DNA here is from genome assembly GCA_023431345.1 of Pseudomonadota bacterium. GTDB lineage: Bacteria > Myxococcota_A > Polyangia > Polyangiales > Polyangiaceae > PMG-095. Next base: position 2,644 of record JAEYWK010000235.1, on the reverse strand, counting down.
TGGGTCGGGGCCGCGACGCCGCCAAGGCCAGGAAGCGCGCGCAGGAGCTCGCCGCCAGCGCGCCGCCGAAAGAGTAGCTCACTCGTCCGAGCTCTCGGCTTCGCCGCGCAGGCCGAGGGCTTTGGCCTTCTTGTACAAATGGCTGCGCTCGAGGCCCAGCGCGCGTGCGGTCGCGGCCATCTGTCCGCCGTGGTGCGCGAGCGCCTCTTCCAAGATCGTGCGCTCCGCCTCCTCCGAGAGCACGCGGAACGGAATGCCGGGGCGGTAGAGGCCCGCGCTCTGCGACGCCTCGGCCATGCCGATGGCGCGCTGCACGTCGGTCTCCGTGACGTCGTCGTCCGGGTTCAAGATGACGATGCGCTCGATCACGTTGCGTAGCTCGCGCACGTTGCCCGGGTAGGAGTGCGCCGCGAGCGCCTTGAGCGCCCCTCCCGAGAGCCGCAGGCCGGGGCGGCCGTTGGCCACGCGCGCGTTCTTCAAGAAGCTATCGGCGAGCAGCGGTACGTCGTCGCGGCGGGCGCGCAGCGGCGGGATGTCGAGGGGCAGCACGTTCAAGCGGTCGTACAAATCGGCGCGAAAGGCGCCGCTAGCCGAGGCCGCGCGCAGATCTTTGTTGGTGGCGGCCACGACCCGCACGTCGACCTTGAAGGTTTCGCTGCCGCCGACCCGCTCGATCTCGCGCTCTTGCAAGACGCGCAGCAGCTTGGCCTGCATCGCGAGCGGCATGTCGCCGACCTCGTCCAAGAACAACGTGCCGCCCCCCGCCCGCTCGAACTTGCCGCGCCGCTGCTTGGTCGCGCCCGTGAAGGCGCCCGCTTCGTGCCCGAACAGCTCGCTCTCGATCAGGTCCGCCGGCACCGCCGCGCAGTTCAGGCGCTCGAGCGGGCCCTTCGCGCGCGGCGAGGCGCGGTGAATGGCGCGCGCGATCAGCTCCTTGCCCGTGCCGCGCTCGCCGATGACGAGCACGCTGGCGTTCGATTTGGCGGCCCGCAGCACCTGCTCGCGCAGGGCGAGCATCGGTCGGCTCTCGCCGATCAGCTCGTCGCCGAGCCCCGCTTCGCGCCGCAGCTCCTCCGCCTCGGCCTCCGCGCGCTTCAGCCGCAGCGCGTTGTCCAGGACCACCAGCAAGCGGTCGGTCGAGAGCGGCTTCTCCAAGAAGTCGAGGGCGCCGAGGTGCGTGGCCCGCACGGCGGCGTCGATCGTCGCGTGACCGCTCATCATGATGACCTGGGCATCCAGCCCGCCGGCCATGAGCTTCGACAGCAGGGTCAATCCGTCGCCGTCGGGCAGGGCGACGTCGAGCATCACGACGTCGTAGCTCTGCTTGGCGAGCTTGTTCTCAGCCACCCCCACGCCGCCCGCGACGTCGACCCCATAACCCTCCAGGCTGAGGACCTTCTTCAAGGTCCCGAGGATCGAAGGCTCGTCGTCCACGACCAGGATCTGCGCGCGGGGCATCGAGGCGTGAACGTAGCACCCCCGGCTGGACGACTCGAAATGGCCGGCGTTTGGGCGCTGCAGTGACGGTTGAATAAATGCTCACGCAGGTTTGAGGGGGCCGGCGGGGCGCGCGCCACGCTATGCTCTTGCCCCCAGGGCGAGCGCCCTAGCGCGGCACGGGCTCTCTTCTCGCCGGCCGCGATGCCTGCGTCGTCGCGATGAGCTTCGAAGCCACAGCTACCGGAAACCTGCAGGCCACGCCGTTTGGTCACCTACTCGTGTACTTGCTCGATCGAGGCCTGACCGGGAGCTTGGTCCTGGAGGAGCCGAGCGGCGCCAAGCACGCGGTCTGGTTCGAGGCCGGCGCGCCCGCGAAGGTGAAGACGGCCACGCCCGTCACCTACCTCGGCCAAATCTTGGTCGAGCAGCGCGCTATCACCCGCGAGGTTTACGAACGCACCCTGCAAGGTGCGCTGCGCGAGCGCAGGCTGCACGGCCAAGTGCTGCTCGAGACGGGCGCCATCACGCCCCGGGTGCTGAAGGATGCGCTGCGCGATCAGCTGGCGCGGCAGGTGCTGTGGCTGTTCAAGCTCGGCCCCACCACCGCCTACGGCTATTACGATCAGGTCAATTTTCTCGAGCGTTGGGGCGCCCCGGAGGGCCTGCGCACCCGGCCGCTCGCCCTGATTTGGCGCGGTTTGAGGCGTCACGCCAGCCAGCCCGAAATCGAAGCGGTGGTTGGACGGCTCGGGCAGCGCCCGATCGAGCTGCACGTCGACGCGCCCATCCGCCGCTTTCGCTTCGAGTCCACCGAGCAGGCGCTGATCGACGTGCTGCGCGCGAAGCCGCAGCCGCTGTCGTCGTTGATCGCGTCGGGGCTGGCGGCGCCGGAGGACGTGAAGCGCTTGGTGTACGTGCTCGTGATCTTGCGGCAGCTCGAGCTGGGCGTGCCCGGCGCGGAGCCGGTAGGCGTCGACGAGGCGCCGTCGTCGTCGCGCATGCCGGTAGCGGCGCCGGCAGGTCGCGCGAGCATGTCCGACGCCGAGAAGTCGCGCACGCCAGTGCCGGCTGGCCCCGCCTCGATCCCGGACGTCGAGCACGTGGTGCCTCCGTTCCGCGCCTCGGGCAGCGAGCCCGTGGCGGCGCCGGTGTCCGCGCGTCCCGCGCCCGCGTCCGTCGGCCCCGCCCGCGCGCCGAGCGGCGC
>JAEYWK010000207.1 GCA_023431345.1 Pseudomonadota bacterium | reverse complement strand
GGGGGATACTTATTTTTTATGCTTTGCCATTGTCCAAGTATTTATTTCTATAGTAACCACGACAATGAAAACCCAAGACCTATTCCCTTATAATTCCTTTACACTTGGAATCAATAAGCAGTATATATCTTTTCCTGACAAACGCTTTCTCGTCAATTGTAACGAGGTTTTGGCTTCAAATGGCATAATAACCTTAGGCAAGCACTACCTCCTTGTAATGTCCTTAAATCAAGAATTGAAGTTAACTGTACAAGTTGTTGAATTAAATGATGTCTTCCATGATGGAGAGAAATTGCATATCATCTTATATAGTCAAAAGCAGAACGAGATGATTTTTCTCAAACTTAGATTGCCTCCAGATGATTCTGATTTAACTCAGGACTGGTGGCTGATTGATAGCAAAATTGCTTCTCAGATTATCGAGAAATTAGAGGTGTTGGAATACTGCTTATCCTAGTTTACTTTAAATTGAGTGAATAATTAGTTATGCGTTTAATAGCATTTGCATTTCCAATTTTAAATATTTCAATTCCGCTTAATTGTTTAACTATATTTTTAACAACAACAATATTTACGTTATTTCCTGTTTTATCTTTAATTATTTTAACAATATCAGATAATTTAATCTCTTTGTATCCGTCCAGTGATTCCTCAATGATTTTTTGACATTCAACTACAAAGTCTGAAACCAACTCTTTTTGGTGGTTTGTTTGAATATACGGAGTGTCGCTTTTGCTTATATCAGTTTGCTTTTCTTCTGGTTGAATTTCTATTTGGTCATTTATTTTCTGTGGTTGCTCTATTTTGGGTTTCTCTACTTTTTCTTCCTGCTTAGGTTTTGACTTTCTTTGTTTCAAGGCACTAGGTTTATTATTATCTAAAACCATTGTATTACTTTTTCCTTGCTCCTCTTTTTCGGCTTGTTTTGTTTGAACTTGAGTATCTCTATAGAACCGTAAGTTCAAGACTTCATAATACGGGTCATAAAATTTACGAAATCCGAAAAATGCTCCTAATAGGATAACAGCATAATAAAAACTATCTCCAAGACCTTTAAGGTAATCAATATTCTTAAATAGTTTAGTTTGTGTAACGTCTTCAGATTTGCGTATTTCGTCACGAAGCATTAAATAAAGTGGTGTAACAATAGATTGTTTTATTGTTTCTGTTGTAGTTTGAGATACATAACTTCTAGGTTGTTCATCTGTCTCCAAATATTTTATAATATCGAGTAATTTTATTGTGGGGTTTTCAATATTGAGTTTCTCTACAAACTTATGCATCCCACTTCCTTCAAACGTAGTATGTCCTTTACTGTATGCAAAGACTTGTCCTGCATCATAAAAATATCCTAATGTAGAATTCGGGAAATAGTCAAAGCGGTCATATGCAATTAAGTATTCCCAATAATTTCCATTTTGAATCTTACTTGCTTTTGTACCTAGCAATCTATATCGTAAACCGCTAAATATATTGTGAAGTCCAATTTCAGAAATATATCTTTCTATCGGAACTTCAATATTGCAGATTTTCCAAAGTGCCGAAATTGCTTTTCTTACTTCTTTCTTTTCAATTTCAGTTTCTATTGCCGCTAATTCAGTTTCAAAAATTGGCAATTCAAGTCTTATTCTTTGGTCAATTTTTGATTCAATAGACACCTTCGCCTGTTGAGAAAGTGGGTAAATACTAATCAATTCTTGAATCTCAAATTCAATAAAATTGTCTGAATCGTTAATTGATGGCTTCTCTAAATGCAGAATTAAATATTCTTCATCATATTCAAATGGTGTAACGTTTTTGAAGTGATTAGTGATGTCTTGTCTAACTTCAGCATTGATTATTCCACCAAATTCTATAAGTCCTGCTTTAGGTATTACAGTATAACCAAATCTATAAAACAGATTAAACTGATTTCGTAATATAATGCTTAAAAAATGCTTCATTTTAAAAATCAAAATTACTTGTTGAACGATTTGGGGTTCTTTGGTTTAATATATCTGAAATAGATATTTCAGTGCATTCACCTTTAAATTTATCAACAAAATCATGGGTGTAACCGAAATACGTTAGATAAAGATTCTTTCTGCTCCTTGTCATCGCTACCATAAACAGAGTTTCGGCATTACTTTGATGCAACGGTAAATTTGCATTAACAAATGGTAAAAACACGTTATCAAAGTCGAGTCCTTTTGAACTATGATAAGTCATTATAATCGCATCTTTGTTAAGTTCTGCGTCTTTTAATGCTCCATATCCACTACCAATAAACTGTAATTTTATACCATTACTCTTGAAATGATTGTTCAAATCTGCATAATCAGGTTTATTAAATCTATTGAGTTTCTCAGTCCAAGGGGATTTTCCATTTGCAAGTAATACTAGGTTTGCAAACCTAATTATTAAGTCATTTTTAGGAAAAAGAATTACCGAAGTATCTCCAACATTTGCACCTTTCAAGGCTTCTTGATAAATATATTTGACTTCTTCTTGTGGGCTAGTTGCTTCACATAAGCGTATGTTTACATCTTGTTTGGTCAAATCTCGTTTTGCACCCCAAATATTCATAGAGGGTAGAATCTTTTGAACCGCATTGATGATACTTCGTGTTAAACGATGAATCATATTCAATGCAAACGGTCTTGCATTGATTATATCACCAACTTCATCTGGATTTACCGTTGGCTCTTGCCAACGTGGGTCTATGTCATAAATAGATTGGTTTGAATCACCAGCAACAATTATTTTTCTTGCTCGGTTGTTCATTGCATATAATACTCGACTAGGTAAATCTTGTACTTCATCGCAAAATATATAATCAAAATTCTGAGTATTCTTATCACAAAATTCTATGTAAGTCATTACAGGAATTGAATTGGGCATATTTAATTCCTGCATTCCTGTCTTAAACATATCAATAAGTGAATGAGTATAAACTACAACTGCAACTCTTGCATCTGGTTCTTTCTGAATTATATTTTTCAAAGAGTGGATAAGCAAAACGGATTTCCCACTTCCTGCAAATCCTTTTACCCAGATGTTTCCTGTTTTTTTTGACTCAACATTGATAAACTCTTTCTGGTCAGGGTCAAGTTGGTCTTCTCTTATCATCCAAGCCATATGTTCTATTGTTTTAGTAAATTTTCTTCTCTTGAAGTAACGGTTAGATTTTCTGAATTATACAATTTATCCCCGCTGAACATAGGTTTCGATTCTCTTACTTGTTGAGCAAAGTCTCTTAAACCTAATTCATCAGCGGCTGAGGATAACCAACTGAAATCACTTTCATTCATTTGGTTAGTATCAAATTTTCTTTTCCAAGTGTCAAAAGCCTTTTGAATCATCTTGACACCCTCAGGATTCTTTTCTTTTTTTAACAATTGCCCTAATTCATATAGACTATGTGGTTTATTAGGTTCAAGACGCAAAGATTCTTCTAAAATTTCTTTGAATTTATTTTTGTCTATATTTTTTAATTTGTATGCATAATTAAAGGCGGTGGTTGCATTTTTATTTGCAGTGTAACCCATTTCATAATATTCCAATGCTTTATCATCATAACCTGCACTTGAATATAATACACCAATTGCATTATAATTATAAACACTAGGATACAATTCATTTAAGAGTTCCAATGTTTCAGCGGCTCTTAAATCGTTACCTACTTTTTCATACGCTTTATAAAGCGTTTCCAAACCTTGTTGAGTAGGTTTGCCGCTATTCTGTTCAGCCTCAATATTTGCTTGTCGTTCTGCTTTTAGAACTATTCTTTGCTCTGCAGTTAGTTCTTTATTTGCGAATGGATTTATTGGCTCAACCATTACTTGTTGCCCTTCTGTAGTTGCTCGTACAAGTAATAATTTATCTGTTGTAATTTCAATTTCTAGTTTTACAGGTGTCTTCCGTTTAAAACCTTTTATATTACCACTTACAATTTTAATATTGTAAAGAAGTTTGTTAACATTTCCCAAACAAATAGGCAATTCTATTGCTTGCTGTCCTTCCTGATTCGTAACTAAATCATTTATTACTATTAAGTCACAGGGTATGTGTGTACCTGCTTTGAGAATTACTTTTGGTGTTTCATCCTTTGTAATTACAAGGAAAGGCTCGCTTGTTATTGGTTGAATAATATTTTTGCCGAAGCCATTGTAGATAAGAGAATGAATTGCCGTACCAGAAGAAACATGTGTTTGCAAATCTCGTGGAACTAACA
>JAEYWK010000151.1 GCA_023431345.1 Pseudomonadota bacterium | reverse complement strand
GCGCTGGGCGGCGCAGGCGGCACGGCGGGCGCGCTGGGCGGCGCAGGCGGCACGGTCGTAACGCCTCCCGAGGGTGGGGCGGGTGGCGAAGGCACGCACCGCCCCGTAGGTCAGTGCACCTCACCGGTCAAAGTCCCGGTGACGGGCCTCGTCCGGTGTGCGGAGGGCTTTTCTCACCGTCCCGAGCCGGTCACGTGTGGTGACGTGAACGCCGGCGGCGGCGGTGCGGACAGCGACCTGCCGCGCGCCCCCGACGGCATCCCCTGCGGCGTCGGCGGTGCGCCGGGGGCCGGCGGCAGCGCAGGCGAAGATTGCAGCGGCTACTACCTCGGCTACTGCAAAGAGCCGTCGCCGGCCTTTGACGAGGGGAGTGAGTGCGCGTCGGGCTGCGCGCAAGATAGCGATTGCGCTCGAGGTTACGCCTGCGTGTGCGGTGACCAGCAGTCGCCGAGCGGCGGCGTGTGCGTGCCTGGGAACTGTGCGACTGACGCTGACTGTGGCGACGGCTTGCTGTGCACGATGTGGCCAGACGCCTGTGGTGAGCTCTGGCTCGAATGCCAGACAGCAGACGATGAGTGCCTGTCCGACCGGGATTGCACAGGAGAAGTCGAAGTCTGCGGGATGACCCAGCCGACGCAAGGTGACCCGCGCCGCGTTTGCAGGGATGGCGGCGTATGCGGCCGCCCGTTCCTGGTCGATGCGACGGCCCGCGTGGCTCCCGTCGTCGAACGTGACGAGTGGTCGGTCAAGCTCCACAGGCTTCCCTCGCTCGTAGGGCTGAGCCCCGAGCAACGAGCGGCCCAGGCCCGCCACTTCAGCAAGCTCGGGCAGATGGAGCACGCTTCGATCGCCGCGTTCGCTCGCTTCAACCTGCAACTTCTAGCGCTGGGCGCCCCGCCCGAGCTGGTGCAAGCGTGCACCGCCGCCCTGGCCGACGAGACCGCGCACACGCGGCTGTGCTTTGCCATCGCCAGCCATTACGCAGGCCGCGCGCTGGGGCCCGGTCGTCTGGAGGTGGGCGGCAGCCTCGACGCGATGTCCCTGCTCGAGGTTGCCAAGCTCGTCATCGCCGAAGGCTGCGTGGGCGAGACGACGGCAGCGGTCGAAGCGCTCGAAGCCGCAGATGCCGCGAGCGACGCCGCGCTGCGCGAGGCCTACTCACGTATCGCTGCCGACGAGCAACGTCACGCCGAGCTCGCGTTCCGGTTCCTACGCTGGGCGAGCGACCAGGCTCCGGTCCAGATCCGCGCCCTGATCGAAGGCGCGCTCGTCGACTTACCCGACTCGCCAGTGGCTCGCGCCGTCGTCGCGCCTTGCCTGCGCGCGCTGCTCGACGCCCCTCGCTCAGCCGGCACGGGCGCTGGAAACGTCGGGCTTGCGCGCGACGATGAAGGCGATCGTCGAGTCGGCGCCGACATCGTGCTCTGAGACACCTTCGAAGCCGGCGCGGCCCAGCTCGCGCTCGAGCTCCTGCTTGCGGAGGACGCTGACGTAGGGGGCCTTCCCCAACCATCGCATCACCCGCACGATGGGACGGTAGGGCAGCCACGACTCGCCCAGGCATGGCGTCGAAGTAATGAAGAAGCCGCCCGGTCGAAGCCAGCCACAGAGCGTCTGGAGCACTGCGGGTAGGTCTTCCACCAAGTGGAGGATGCTGTACGCGCAGATGCCGTCGAGGCTCTGCTGCTCGAAGAGCTCGCAAGCATCGATCGCTCCGACGTGAAGGCTCACGTTCGTTACGCCTTCGGTGCGAGCCTTGGCCTGCGCAATCCGAATCATCTCGCTCGAGATGTCCAGCCCATGGATGGTAGCGCCACGCGGCGCGAGACGTAGCGCCAGAGAGCCCGTGCCGCAGCCGACGTCGAGCACGACATCGGTCGCTTTCATGCAGGCCTGCGTGATCGCGATTTTGCGCTCGAAAGCGTCAGGGTTGGCGAGCGGCGCGCGGGCGTAGCGCTCGGCCAACTCGTTCCAGAATACGGCTTCTGCGGTCCATCGCAAGGATCCCTCGAGGTGGTGAGCCATTTCCTCCAAGAACACCCCAGGCTGGCCCGCGTTGAAGGTTCGCGTTCTTTTCCTGCTCCAGATGCACCCTTCCAAGCTTCGGGATGGAATCCACTGCGCAAGAGGCTTTGGTCGCCGCCACCGCCAGGGCTCCCTCTCGCTACTACGTGCCGCCTGCCAATCCCGCGGCCGTTTCTCAGATCGCGTCCCTGCTGAAGAAGCGAAAGCTGCTGGACCGCGGCGCGCCTGACTGCCATGGTCACCACCCCGCAAGCGGTATGGTTGGTCGGTGGCACTCCGAGCGAGGTCGAGAAGTCGGTCAAGAAGGTGATGAAGGCCGCGGCGCTCGTGAACAGAGTGCCGGTGCTGGTGGCGTACAACCTGCCATTCCGCGATTGTGCCCTCTACTCCGCCGGCGGCGCTGTCGACGCGGCCGCCTACCAGGCGTGGATTGCCGCGCTCGCGAAGGGAATCGGCGGGAACAAGGCGGTCGTGATCCTGGAGCCGGACGGGCTTGGCATCATTCCCTACAACACAACGATCTACGGCGCGAGCGAGTGGTGCCAACCCACGGTCGCCGCCGCCGGCGGGAGCCTCGTGCCCGCGCCCGGCGCGAGCCCCGAAGTCCGCTACAGCCTCCTACAGTACGCGGGAGTGACGCTCAAGTCTGCCGCGCCCAACTTCGCCACCAACCCGGCTGAAGGCGGCTGGCGCCTCGGCAACTTCGGGTGGTGCGCGAGTCAGTACAATCCAGCCGCTGACTACGCGCTGGACTACTCGCCCGACTACGCCGCCAGCGTGACGGCGCAGATCCAAGACATGATGGGCAGCGCGGTCGCTACGTTGCCTTTCGTCGTGGACACCGCGCGCAATGGTCGTGGCCCGCTCAGCTCGGTACGATACGGAGAGGCTCCGTACAATCAGCCCGCGAGCGTACTGAGCAAATTGAAGGACGGCGGGTGGTGCAATCCTGTCGGCGCAGGGCTCGGGGTGCGTCCCACCGCCGCGACGGGCGTGCCGCTGGTGGATGCGTACCTGTGGCTGAAGAAGCCCGGCGAGTCCGACGGATCCTGTGACATCGCTGGCGGCGCGCGCGCCTGGGACTACGAGCAGTACAATCCTTGGGGGTTGAGCGACCCCGAGGAGCAGAGCCACTTCGATCCCTTGTGGGGCTTCGTGGATCCGATCGCGGGGGAATGGTTCCCGGAACAGGCGCTCGAGCTTGCACGCAACGCGAGCCCTCCGCTGTTCTGATGACGGCGCGTCCCGCCGCCGCCGCGGAGAATCGCCGGTCGGGGAGGGCGGTCAGGGTCGAGCTCGGCGTCTGCCAAGCCTGACCCGACCTCGGCCAGCGCGGGGGCTGCTCGTGTCGAGAGTCTCGAACCGCGGCCCCCGGTGCCGCCACCGCGCCTCAAACGCGGCTCTGGCGCGCTCGGCGAGAGCGGCGCCAGAGCGCGCCTGCGAGCAGCGCCGCGACGGCGGCGAGCGGGGCCGGGAGCCCGCCGCGCGGCACCGAGCAGTTGCAACCGGCGTCGTCGCCCGCCAAAGGGCGCTCTTCTTCGTCGGCTTGGCCGCCTGCCCCGGCTCCTGCGGTCGGCGCTTGCCCGCCCTCGCCCTGCGGCCGCTCGTCGCCGCTTCCGGCTTCACCCGTGAGCCCGGTGCCACCATCGCCCAGCGCGCCGCCGGCCGTGTTCGGCTCGCCGCCCGCGCTTGTCCCGCCCGCGCCGCCCGCGTCTGCGCCGCCTGCGTCTGCGCCGCCCGCGCCGCCTGCGCCGCCTGCGCCGGGCGTCGGCTCCAGCCGCTCGGTGGTGCGGATCGCGAAGGTGAAGCCATGCCACGCCTCGGGCGTGGGCACGGTCCACGAGAATTCGTCGAAGGTGCCGAGGAAGCGCAGCGTGCCGTGCCCCTCGTAACCCTCGAGGATGTTGCCTTCGAGGGCGCTCAGCGCGTTCGCGTTGCCGCCCCAGTAGCCGGCGCCCTGGCTCACGATCGTGAACGGCGAATCGAACTCATAGGTGCAGCGAATGCTCGGCTGACCCAAGCTCACGATAGCCATCAGCGGATCTTTGACGGGTTCGGATAGCGTGACGCGGTAGGTCTGATTCAGTCCGCCCGACAGTTGCAAGATGTCCGGAGTCGGGGGCGCGTTCTCGACCTCGTCGCTCAGATAAGGAGCATCCGGTAACCAGAAGTTGGTGCCGTCGCTGGTCTGCGCGCCGTGGAGGCTGCCCGCCGAACCATCTTCGTTGATGGCCTCGAACGTCACGGAAACGGTCGAATCGTCGGGAAGGGTGATGGTGCCGGCCGCGGTACCGGACGCGACGTCGGCCTCCGTCCAGTCGACGTAGCTATAGACAGCCGCTTGCGACGGCGAGGTGGCCAGGAAGGCCGCGAGTGATAACAGAGAGCACGCCAGACCCTGTGAACGGATGCTCGAATAAGCCATGTTCCCGACTTAGCGCGTCCGGTTGCGCTGAACAAGGCACGCGGCCCGTTAGCGGATAAGCTCGGGGCATGCTCCGAGCTTCCGTTGTCACGCTCCTGCTCGGAGGGATGGCCGTGGCGGCGTGTCGAGCCGGCTCCCCCGAGGCGAGGCCGAGCGAGCGGTCGCGAAGCGTCGAGGGACGCGCGGACGAGGTGGCCAGCAACGTGCTGCGCGCCGACTACGCCGGCTCGGCGCGCTGTGCCGGGTGCCACGCGAGCATCTACGCGTCGTGGCAGCGATCGCCGATGCATCGCATGACGCGGGAGCTCGACGAGACGGACGTGGCGGCGCCGTTCGATGGGCGCGGCCTGAAGCTCGGAGCTGACGAGGCGCGGCTCGAGCGCCGCGACGGGCGTCATTTCATGAGCTTGCTGCGCGACGGCTCCGAGAGGCTCTTCCAGGTGACGAAGGTGATCGGCGGTCGCTACCGCGAAGACTTCGTGGGCCAGGAGGTCTCGGTCGCGGACCCGTTCGGCGAGCCCATCGACGCGCAGCGCGTGCTGCCGCTGACGTGGCTGCGCTTCGACTCATCGCTGCGCTACAAGGGCTATTCGGTGATGGTGCGGGAGCGAAGCCGGCTCGACCCCGGGCTCGTGTGGCAGAGCGCGTGCATCCTCTGTCACAACACCGCGCCCCAATTCGTAGCTCTCTACGACGAGCTGTACGGGCCGAAGGCGCCTTCCTACCAGGGCTCGGCTAGCAACGAGCTGCCGGCCGACACGGCCTTCAAATACGTGATCGACGACGCCGCTGGTCTGCGGGCCGCGCTCCGAGACGAGCTCAGCACCTTGGGCGCTCACGGCTCGCTGCCCGCCAATCCGCGTCACGCGCTCGGGGTCGCGATTTCGAACACGCGCGAGCGCTGGACGGAGAGCGCCTTGATAGAGCTCGGCGTCGGCTGCGAGAGCTGTCACGGCGGCTCTCGGCAGCACGCGGAAGCGCCAGAGCGCTTCAAGACGAGCTTCGGCGTACGTAGCTCGTTCATGCACGTAGAGACGGCCGCGGGTGGCCCTCTCACGCGCGCGCAAGAGGTGAACCGAGGCTGCGCCAAGTGCCACACGGTGCTGTTCTCGCAGTATGGGTTTACCTGGGAGGGAGGCTCCCGGCGCCATTCGCCCGGCGGCAGCACCACCAACTCGGGCGAGGCGCGCGACTTCTTGCTCGGCGCATGCAGCAGCGCCATGGACTGCGCCGCCTGTCACGACCCTCACGCTGAGGGCTCGCAGTCCAAGTTGGACGCGATGGGGGAGGTTACCGGCAACTCGGTGTGCACCAGCTGCCACGCCCAGCTTGCGGCTCCGACGGCGCTGGCTGCCCACACGCACCACGGCCCCGCGAGCGCGGGCAGCGCCTGCTTGAGCTGCCACATGCCGAAGAAGAACATGGGGCTCGCCTACGAGCTGGTGCGCTACCATCGCATCGGCTCACCGACGGACGAGGCGCGCGTGCTCGGAGATCGTCCCCTCGACTGCTCGCTCTGTCACGCCGAGCGCAGCGTGGATCAAATCGTCAGCACGATGGAGAAATGGTGGGGCAAGCGCTACGACCGCGCGAAGCTCCGCGCGCTCTACGGCGGGGATCTACGGCAGAACCCCGTGGGCCTCACGCTGATGGCGGGCAAGCCGCACGAGCAGGTGGTAGCGGCGGACGCCGCGGTTCGTCACGGCCTGCCTGACACTACGAGCGGAATCGTGGCTCTGCTCGGGAGTGACTACCCGCTGGTGCGCTACTTCGCGAAACACAACCTGGAGCGCCGTCTCGGTACGAAGCTCGAGCTCGATATGAGCCTCGATGGGCGGGAGCTCGTCGCCGCCGCGAAGGCCGCCTTGTCGACAGCCCCGGCGCCCTGACCCCGCAGCGAGAGCGCGCAAAACTTTCGCGACAAATGGCGAGCAATGGACCTTGCGCGAGCTCGCTGGCGGATCCATGACTGTTCATAGGTCAGTCGAAAGGAGGTACCGCCTCACCGCGGAACCAAGCGAAAGCTCCTGAAAACATGATCAACGAGGCTTGCGGCGCGGCGACGCTTCGCTCCCAGTCGTTCGTTCTGCTCGAGGTGAGCCGCTCCAGATCTAGGCTCTCCGTCGGTGCCAAGCTAGCTCGCGTGCTCGACACACGCCCTCCTGACACCCCCCGAGCGGACGCGACCACCCCAACGCGAAGCAACGTCACGCCCCGCCGCAAGCCGTTTATCTCCGGACGGCGCCTCGCACTCGGCGCCGCTCCCCAACTCCGCATCCGGCGACGCATGGGCGGCGCCGGATTGCGGAGATTTCTATTTGATGCGCGCGCACCTCGCGCCGTACGTAGCCGTTAGGCCGCGGGGCTGCGCTCGATCCAGTTCTTGTGCACGTCGGGGATGTCGTCGAGGAGCTGCTTCGTCGCAGGGCTCTGCGGGCGCTGCGTGACGTCGTCGGGCGGGCCCTGCTCGACGATGCGGCCCTCGTGCATGATGAAGATCGAGTTCGACACGTAGTAGGCCAGCCCGATGTCGTGCGTGATGAACACGATCGTCATGTCGAGCTGCTCTTTGAGCTTCATCAAATAGTCGAGGATGTTGGCGCGGCTGCAGGCGTCGACCATGCTCGTTGGCTCGTCGGCCACCAGCACGCGCGGCTTGAGGATGAAGATACGCGCCAAGAGCATGCGCTGCATCTGACCGCCCGACAGCTCGAACGGATACTTTCCGTCGATTTCGCGCGGCTTGATGTTCACCGCCAGCAGCGCCTCATCGACGCGCTCGTCGATCTCCTTCTCGCTCGGCTTGTTCTCGAACAGATTGAAGGAGCTCTTCAGCTGCGCGCGGATGGTGAAGAACTGATTGAAGGCGGAGAACGGGTCCTGGAACACCGCTTGCACCTGACGCCAGTGCTGCCGCGGGTCTTGCACGGAGGCGATCGGCTTGCCCTCGTAGAAGAGCTCACCGCTCGTCGGCTGCTCGAGTCGGAGCAGCATCTTCGCCAGCACCGTCTTGCCGCAGCCGGATTGGCCGACGACGGAGACGATCTCTTTGTCGTGGATCTTGAAGGAGACGTCGTTGACGGCCAGCTTCACCTTCTTGCCGTGGCCGTACGCTCGCGAAAGTCCACGCGCCTCGAACTTGATGTCATTCGGCATACTGGCACCTCACTTCACGGCCCCCGACCAATCGAATCAGCTGCTCGTTCACCTTGCAGTCCGGCTGCACTTGCGGGCAACGCTCGGCGAAGCGACAGCCTACGATCCGGTGCGCCAAATTGGGCGGGGCGCCCTCGATGGCGATCGGCTTCTTACTCTTCTGTCCCGGCTCTGCGCTGAGCATCGAGCCCATCAAGGCCTTGGTGTAGGGCATGCGCGGGTCGAAGATCACCTGCTCGGTGGTGCCGAGCTCCACGAACTCGCCCGCGTACATGACGGCGATGCGGCTGGAAACGTGCCGTAGCAGCGGCAGCTCGTGGGTGATGAAGAGCATGCTGCCGATGATGCCCTGGTCCATCAGGTCGAACAGCAGCCGAATCACGGCCTTCTGCGTGGTGACGTCGAGCGCGGAGGTTGGCTCGTCCGCGATGACTACGCGCGGGTTGAGCAGGGTCGAAATGCCGATCACCACGCGCTGCTTCATGCCCGCGGGAAGCTGAATCGGGTACGAGTTCAGCACGAGCTGCGCGTCGAGGCCGATCTTCTCGAAGCGCTCGCGCAGGCGCCCTTCGATCTCGCGTTTGTCGGCCTTGTCGTCGTGGCTCAGGATCATGTCCGTCGCCAGGTCCTTCACCTTGCGCGTCGGGTTGAGCGAGTTGAGCGCGCCCTGGGGGATCATCGACACCAGGCGCCCCAGCACGTCTTTGCGGTTCTTCTCGACGTCCATCCCGATGATGCTCTTGCCGTCGACCTTCACGTCGCCGGACGACAAATGCAGCGGCGGGATGTAGAGGCCCATGCAAGCGCTCACGAGCGTCGTCTTGCCGCAGCCCGACTCGCCCGCGATGCCGAGGATCTCGCCCTCTTTGAGCGCGAACGTGACGCCGTCGACGGCCTGAATTTTCGTGCCGAACCGCGTCAGGTAGTGCGCGCGCAGCTGATCGACTTCGAAGATCGGGGTGGTCATGGTCACTTTCGCAGCCGCGGATTGAAGACGCCTTCGAGGGAGGTGTTCAGCACGTAGAGCGCGAGCACCGTCACCGTGATCAGCACCATGGCGGGCATGAAGGCCCACCAGGCGCCGTCGGTCAGCGCTTCGTTGTTCTTGGCCTCGTTCAAGATCTTACCGAGCGAGATCGAGTCATACGGTCCGAGACCGAGCAAGCTGATGCTGGCTTCGGCCAGGATGCCGGTCGCGGTCTGGATGATGAACACCATGAAGATGTAGCTGAGCAGGTACGGCAAGATGTGCAGGCTCACGATGCCGGCGGTGCTGTAGCCGTTGATGCGCGCCAGCGCGACGTGGTCACGCGAGCGGATGCTGGACGCTTGCGCGCGGACGGCGCGAGCGCTCCAGGTCCAGGTGGTGCCACCGATCAGCAGCGCAATCAGCGTCAAGCTGCGGCCCTCTTCCAGGCTCGAGCTGATCAGAATCAGCACGATCAAGCTCGGGATCACCAAGAACAAGTTGGTGAGCACCGTGAGCACGTCGTCGATGAGGCCGCCCTTGTAGCCGCCGTAGACGCCGATGGCGGTGCCCACGGTCGTGGCGATGATGCCCGCCAGGAAGCCCACGTACAGCGAGCTGCGCAGGCCCTGGATGAGCAGCGACATCATGTCGAGGCCGAGGTGATCCGTGCCCAAGGGCGCCTTCGACGAAGGCTCCATGAAGGCCAGGCCTACGCGCGTCTTCGTGTCGACGTCGAAGATCACGGGGCCGAGCAGGGCGAGCAGCAACGTGGCCAAGAACAGCCCCGCCCCGAACAGGAACGACGGCTGCTTGAGCAGGTTCTTGAACAGCTTCATGTTACTTGCTCCCGCCTTGCACGGCGCGGATACGCGGATCGAGCAGGCCAATCAGCACGTCGGCCGTGAAGTTCGCGACGAGCACGGTGGTCGTGACCAGCAAGCAGCAGCCCGTGATGACGGGGTAGTCGTTACTCTGAATCGCGGTCAAGATCGTCATGCCGAGGCCGGGGTAGCTGAAGATGATCTCGGCGATCAGCGCGCCGCCCACCATCGTGCCGAGTGACACGGCGAGGCCAGTGAGCTGCGGGAGCATGGCGTTGCGGAACATGTAGAAGAGCACCTTGTTCTCCTTCACGCCGAGCAGCTTGGCGTACTTCACGTAGTCGGTGCCGAGCTCGTAGATGCACATCGAGCGCATGCCGATGGCCTGACCACCGACCACCAGCAGGAACACGGACAGGAACGGCAGCACGTAGTAGTAGGCGGCGCTGCTCAAGAAGGCGAACGACAGCTCGGGGGTGAGGCCTTCGTCGTAGCCGCCCAGCGCCGGGAACCACTCGCGCTTGATGGCGAAGAAATACACCAGCAAAATGCCGAAGCAGAAGGCGGGGATGGCGCTCATCAAGAGCGCCCCCGGGTAGAAGATGCGGTCGAAGATCCCGCGCTTGTAGGCCGCGAGCGCGCCGAGGACGTTGCCTATCAGCCAGCCGAAGATGATGGTTGGTAACTGGAGCGCCAGCGTCCACGGGATGGCCGTCTCGATGATTTCACTGACGCGCTTGGGGTGCTGCAAGATCGAGCCGCCCAAGTCTCCGCGCAGGCTCATGCCGAGGTAGTTCACGAACTGTGAGCCGAGCGATGCCTTCACGGGCTTGCCGTCGGCGCCGCGCACGACGTTGTTGCTTTCGTCGACCTCGACCAGGCCGAACTCTTTGAGGTACTGCTCTTCCTTGACGCGTGCCGTCTTGCTGTCCATGCCGGCCGAGACCTTGGCCATGATGGCGTCGACAGGGTTGCCTTTGCCCAGGCGCGGCAAGAAGAAGTTGATGGTGACGGCCACCAGGAAGGTGACGAAGTACCAGCCGGCGCGGCCGAGGATGTGCTTGAGAGCGGGATGATTCTTCAGCATCGATGGCTCGTTAGTTCTGGGCCACGGGCTTGAGCGACCACAGCATCTTCGTGCCCATGCGTTCGCCCGGCACTTGCTGCGGCAGATAAGGGTTTTTGGCGGTCGCGAAGTTCGACCAGTGGCGGGTCGAGAACTCGTAGAACTGGTCGGGGCGGTACATGAGCGGGATCGTCGGCTGCTGCTGCATGAAGATGACGTTCAGCTCGCGATAGGCGGTCATCAGCTCCGCCTCCGTCTTCATGCTCGGGATCGTGTTCAGCAGCTGATCGATGCGGGCGATGTAGCCGGGCCCTTGGGGATCGTTGAAGCGCCCCAAGTTCTTGTAGACCTTGTCACCCTCGGGGGCGAAGTCGGCCGTGGTGAGCACCGTCTCGAAGCGCGACCAGGGCTTCGACGGGCTCGGCGCGGACGCGGGGGTGTTCATGATCAGGTCGAAATCGCCCTGGAAGCCGGCGTTCCAGAACAAGCTCGCGTCGATGAAGCGCTCGCGCGCGTCGATGCCCGCTTCTCGCATGCCGCGGACGGCGATCTTGACGATCGACTCCCAATCGCTCCAGCCGGTGGGCGACTTGATGTACACCGTTTGCACGCGCTGACCGCTCTTGTCGCGCGTCTCCACCAGCTCACCTTTGCTGTTGAAGACCGACTTGTAGCCTGCTTCGGCCAGGGTTTGCTTGGCGCGCGCCGGATCGTAAGTGACGCCGTACTGCTTGGCGTCTTCGGCGGAGTAATATTTGCCTTCGAGCCCAAAGGGCAGGATCAAGCCCGGCTGAAGCGGGTCACTGTAGCCCGAGGCCGCCAGCTCGCGAATGTCCGTGTAGTTCACCGACATCGCCATCGCTCTGCGGTACGCGACGTCGGCGAGCGGGCCGTGCTTGACGTTGATGATCAGCATCGGCATGGCCGCGGCCGCGAAGTACGGCGGCTCGTCGAACCAAGCGCGCACGCCCTTCTCGGCCTTGCGCCAGATGCGCGGCACGAAGGTCGACGACATGTCGAGCCGGCCCTGCTGCAGCGCGATGCTGAAGTGGTCGTTGCTCTTGTAAATCGGGTGAACGACGTACTTCGGCGCGGGTAGCTTGCCGCCGAAGAGCGCGGCGTTGCCCCAGTAGTCGGGCCGCCGCTCGGTCACGATCTTCTCGCTGGAGTAGAGCTTGAGCTGGTACGGGCCGCTGATGACCGGGTCCTTGTCGAACTTGAGGTTCGTGACGGCCTCGAGGTTGCCGTGCTGCTTGAAGAGCGGCTCGAACACGTGCCGGGGCACGATGCGGATGTCTTGCAAGTTGTCGAGCACGACGAGAGGGTTCGCCTTCTCCTTGTCGAGCACGAACTTGACGCGGCGCGGGTAGTCGGGAGCGGCCGTCGGCTGGTCCTCCACCTCGTTGCCGCCCGCGTCGAGCAGCTTCACGGCCGTGATGTACTGCCACACCGGAGCCATCGGTAGGCTCTTGTTCTTTTCACCGAGGTCGAAGCTGTACTTCGCGTCCCAACCCGTGACGGGCTTGCCGTCGCTCCAGCGCGCGGCCGCGTTGATGGTGACCTCGATGCTGTCGTCGTTCTGCTGCCACGACTCGGCCAGCAGCGGCTCCATCTTGCCCGTGAGCGGGTTGTAGAGCAGCAGCGTCTCGTACATCAGGTTGATCTGACTGACGGGCCACGCGGGGTTACTGAGCAGCGGGTTGAACGTCGTCGGCTCGCCCCATTGGCGACCGGCGACGTAGAACGTTTCTGCCCGCGGCAAGCCGCCCGTGTCTTCACCGGCCGGGCGCTTGCAGCCGGCGCTGCCGCCCGCGAGAGCGAGCGTCAGGAGAGCGAGCGCTGGCAGCTTCGTAGAGAGTTCTCGAATCCTCATGATGGTGGCTTGCCGCTGGTGTGGCACGGGCGCTGTACGCTGGCTAGATACGGACCGGAACCAGTTCCACACGCAAAAGGCGGGGGAAGGTAACTTGTGGTCGCTCGAATAAAAAGGACAATGGTGGCGACGATGGGTGCTCAAGCCATATTTTTCCGCTTGCCGCGCTGCGGCTGCGGCGTTCGAGGCTGATCCATCGAAGGCAAAGGTCCCTTCCCAAGCGCAGGCGCGTCAAGGCCGAGCTTTGACGGGAATTTTCGGGGCGGCGACCCTGTCGGACCAGCGCGCTCACTCGGTGGGGACCATGCGATACAGCCTGCTTTGACCCTCGTCCGCCTGGTTGACGACGTCCGTTTGGCAGCGCCCGAAGGTCATCGCGTAAACGTAACCATCATTGTGCTGCCGGAAAGCGCCAGCGTTGTTCAGGTGACCGAGCGGCGCGTCCAGGGTGGGCACTCCGTCGTCGTCGACCCGGCCGTGACGCAAGAAGCCCGCGCAGTAATCGCCGAAGAGCACGCTGCCCTCGAGCAGGCCGAAGTAGCGGTCGGGTTCATGGCGGACCACCTCCGGTCCGGCCCACGCCACGCGCGCGATGGTCGTCTCCACCTCGGGATCGTCGGCGATGTAGTCCGGTGAGGCGCCGCGCGCCCAGAAGAAGGTCGGGGTTTTGGTCTGGCCGCACTCCTCGCACGGGCCCTCGAAATCGGGCCAGCCGAAGTTTTGGAGCGGAGCGTGAACGACGTTCACCTCTTCGAAGAAATCGCTGCCTACGTCGCCAATCCAGTAAAAGCCGCGCGAGTCGCGCGCGCCTCGAAACGGCGAGCGTAGGCCGAGCGCATACACCGAGGGATCGGCGTCGGGCTCGCCCACGAGCGGACCGTCGGGCGCGGGCTCCAGCCCGCCGACGCCCGGCTCACGGCTGGGTACGAAACGAAGCAGCTTGCCGAGGCCGCTCTTCGGGTCTTGGGCCGGTGCTCCCTGCATCTTGTCGCCGAAAATGGCCCACATCACGCCGCCTGGCTCGAAGCCGATCGAGCCCACGTTGTGCCACGGTCGGGTCGCGTTTGCGTCACCGATGCGGGTGATGGTGACTTCGCTCCCCGCGACCACGTCGAGCTCGTCGTCGAGGTCGAGGCGCAGGATGGCGCTGTCGATCAGGCTCGTGCAGGTGCCCACGTAGACATAGTTGCCTTCGGCGAAGTCGGGCTCGAACGCGATCGAGATCGCCCCGCAGTCGAGGTGATCGTAGACGCCTTCGACCTGCGCGCTGCTCACGAGCTCGGCGCTCTGCTCACCCAGCCGGTAGCGCATGAGCTTGCCGGACTTGTCGAGCGCCAGAAAATCGGCGCTATCGCCAGGATAGAAGGCGAAGTCGGTCACGAAAGCCGGGTCCCCGTCGAGCGCGAGCTCCTCGAACTCGACGCGCAGCTTCGTTGGATCCGTGGGTGCGTTGCTTGCCCCGCCGGCGCCTTCGCCGCCGCTTCCTCCGCTAGGCAGGGTTGGGCGTTGGTCGTTATCGCTGCAGCCGAGGGCGATGAGGGGTGCGACGAGGAATAGGCGCTGGAGGATCTGAGTCATGGGTCGAGGCTCGTGCCAAGCTCGCGGATCCACTCTTCGAGGAGCTGGATCGCGTCGGCATCGCGCAGCGCGACCCCGAGCGGCGGCATGTCTTTTACCTCGAAATCGCTGCCGCTGCGGACCGCGAGCAGCATCACGCTCTCGTCGGGGCGGCCGGGCACCACGCGGATGCCGTCCGCAGTCGCGCTGCTGGCGGTGGGCTGATCGAGCAGGTTCTCGAGCGCGACGTCCGGGCGCAGATCGAAGCTGGAGGCGGCGCCGTTCGTGCCGTTGTGGCAGTGGACGCAGTTGCCGACCAGGTAGCCGAGCGCGCCGGTGGTGAGGGGACCGTGCTCGGGGAGCGCGGCATACGGCTCGCGAGGGGCGGGCTCGAGCCGCGCTGCCAGCGACCTCAGCGAACCCGATGGGGCCAGCTGCAGCTCGCTCAAGCCGAGCACGGCGCTCGGCGCGGACTCGTGGCATTGCCGGCACTCGAGTCGGCTCGGGATCGAATGCTCGACCACGTCACCGCTGTCCGTCAGTACGTCGCGCAGCTGCGGCCGCTTCAGATCCAGCAGCGTGGCGTCGCTGCCTTCATCGTTCCAGGCGTAGGCCGCCAGCTCCCAGCCGTCGCCGGTGAGACGCAGCAGCCGTGTTTCCACGGGCACGACCGCGTCGGGGCTGGCGGGGGTCAGGTAGGCGAAGGTCTTGAAGAGCAGCGTTCCGACCGGGAATTCGTAGTGCGCAGGATCGGTCGCATCAATCGCCGTGCCGCTGGGGAGGACGAGGCTGCGATGCTTCTCGCCGCCGTCACTCCAGAGCGGGAAGCCTGGCTCGTATTCCAGCGCCGGTGCCGCAGCCGAGAGCCGCGGCAGCTCGCGATACAGTCCGATGTCCGACAGCTGCGAAGGCAGCTCCGAGAGCGTGTCGGTGAGCAGCGGGGAGCGCGGCAGCTCGCCGGTCGCTCCCGTCCCGTCGGCCCCGCTTCCCGACGCACCGGCGCCATCAGTGCCGCCAGCTCCGCCGCCCGTCGCCGGTGCTTCGCCACACGCGGAGAGCGATGAGGCCGCCAGCGCTAGCAGCAGCGACACGAGCAGGGTTGGGGGAGTGCTCACCGAGCTGGAGGTTTAATGGGCGATCGCCCGTTACGCCACCCGCTCAATTGCAGGCCATGAAAACGTAGTCGCTGCTGCTGAGGGTGCACCATGCCATCTTCTGTGCGCCGGGATGGCAGTCGGGGTGCGCCCACGTTTGGTCCCGGGCGCCCGTATAGAGGAACGTCTTGCCATCGGCCGTGACGCAGTCACCCGTCTTGAGAGTGATGTTGGTCTCGTCGACCCAGGCAACGGTCTTGGGGCACTCGCAGCCGCCGTTGCCGCTGCCACCGGAGCCCGCCGCACCGCCCGAGCCAGCGGTGCCGCCCGACCCGCCAGCGCCGCCGCCGCCGCCGCCGCCGCCGCTCCCTCCCGACCCGCCGCTCGATGTGCCGGCGGTGCTAGCTCCCCCGCCGCTGCCAGAGCTGCCAGAGCTGCCAGCGGTGCTGGGGCTGCCGCCGTCGCTCGCGGTGCCACCGAATGCGCCCGATTTTCCTGCCGTGCTGCTGGTGCCGGCGGTGGGTTCCGGGCCGCTACCGCTTGAGCCGGGGCTACCGCCCGAGCTTTGGCCCGCCGATCCGCTTTCCCCGCCCGGGCCGTCGCCGTCGTTGGCATCGGGCTCCGTTCCGGTGGCGCAGGCGAGTGGCAGCGCCATCACGAGCAGCACGGTGACCACCTTCAGCTTGAACGGAGCGACAGCGCGGTGAGACATGTGGCGACGGTGTCATCAGCGATAGCCTACCGTCGTCAGATCGGCAACCGGTTCCACATTCTCGAGCGCGAGCTTGGCCGGGAGAGCTCGCTCCGAGGAAGGAGGCATGACGGGACAGCCTCGGGGAGGCAAGCGCCCGCGCGGCTTCCGCTGGTGAGTAAAATTCTAGCGCTGCAAGCCGAGCGCTTGATCGAGCAGTCCGAGCTTCTTCGCCCAGTACGCCTTCATCTGCTCGGCGGCGTCGCGCGACTCGATCTGCATGTGGTCGACGCTCACGTGCGTGCGCCCGGATTTCTCCGCGAACGAGACCGCGACGTGGCTCGTGCCTTTGCCCCAGCGCGCCCGCAGCGTCTTCTCGCCGGAGGTGCCGCGCACGACGAAGCGATCGTCGGAGAGCCAACGTGCGCGTTCACCGGCGTCGTTCCACAGCCGGAACACGCGCGCGAGCGGCGCTTGGAGCGTGCAGCTGCTGCTGATCTGAAAGCCGTCGGCCGCGGGTGGTTTGTCGCTCTTGGCGCGCAAGCTTTCGTAGCCAACGGCGATCATTTGCTGCCACCACGGCCCGATGCCGTGCTTCTGCGCCAAGATGGCGATGATGCCTCGTTGATCGAGCGTCGCGGCGCCGGCGTTGTCGAGCACCTCGAACCAGTCATCCCAATTCTTGCCGGTGCGACGCGCCACGGCGTCGGTGCTCACCCCCGCCGCCTCTTTGATGCTCTTGCGGGCGGGGCGCTTTGGCGGCGGCGCGCTGGCTGCGGCGGGCGCCGACGGCGGCGTCTTCTCGGACGATGGGGCGGCGGTGAGCTTCTTCCGAGCTGTCGCATCAGTCAGCGACGCGGCTGCGGCGGTCGATTTGCCATTGCTCTTCGACGCCGCGGCCTCGAGCGTCTTCGCCGAGGCCTTGCGGCTCACCTTGCCGGCGCCAGCGTTAGTCGACGCGAGCCTCTTCACGCTGCTCGCTGCGAGCGGTTCTGCGCCGCTCGCAGCGAGCGCCTTCGCCGGAACGTTCAGCTTCGAAGCGGAGGTCTTCGGCGCGCTGCCGCTCTTGGCGCTCACGCTCGCTGGGGGAGCAGAGCGCTGGGCGGAGCTCTGAGGCTGCTTGCTGCTCTGCTTGCTTGCGCGCGCTGGGGTCGCGGCGGCCACGGGCGATTGGGCGATCGGCTTACTCTTGGCCGCACCTGCGTGCTTCTTCGCCGCTCCGTTGGCCGCTGACGTCTTCGCGGACCGCGATGATGCAGCCGGCTTGGCTTTGCCCTGGGGGCTCTTCGCTTCCGAACGGGGGGAATGCGCCAACACGTCCTCGAAGGCGATGATACATGCTGAAACTTAGCCGGCGACAAGCCCTCGCTGGCTTTTCGAGCTGGATTCCTCGCTCACCGGCCCTCACGCCCCCTTCGCCCCGCCATTTCCCCCCCGGCCCTCCGGACGGCCCCGGGCTGCGGCGCGTGCCGCTGTCCAAATCCCGAGGAGCGGCAGGCGACGAGGCGCGCGGGGTGGGGTCCCGCTGAATTCACTTCAGCGGGGAGGGGCGGCGCATGCCGCCCCGCTAAATCGTATCCCAGCCGTACTTCTCGTGCTCGAAGGCGTTGTCGGCGAGCGCCTTGATGGCTTCGTCTTCGTTGTCGTCGATCTCGGCCATCGTCGTCTTGATGCGACGGCGCACCTGCCCTGCGAACGTATCCAAGATGTTGCGCTCGAGCTTGGCTCCGTCCTCGCCCTTGCTGCGGACCGCAGCGTCGACCCGCGAGAGCACGCAGGCCAGCACGAACAAATCGATCATGATGTCGGCCAGGCGCCGCGTCGCGAACTGCTTGTCGATGATCTGCTTGCCGTGCTTGCGCAAGATGCGATCCGCCGCCGTCGCGAGGTCTCGAGTTTGCTCTTCGAACATCGCGGCCACGGGCGTGAGCGACGGGTGCAACTTGGTGAAGGACGTGCCTTCGCGCTTGATACCGGTCGCGAGCGCGGCGCGTCGCAGCGCTGCCTCCGAGATCACGCCGAAGCCCTTGATCGGGTCGTTGAACACGCCCTTGAGGCTGCCCGCTAGCTCACGCAGCTCTTGCCCCACGTCGTTCATCGCCGTGAGGGCGATGAACAAGCGCAGCACGTCGTTGGTGCCTTCGAAGATGCGGTTGATGCGGCTGTCGCGCATCGCGCGCTCGTACGGGTATTCGCACATGTAGCCGTTGCCGGCGGCGATTTGCAGCCCTTCATCGACCGTGCGCCACAAACACTCGCTCGCGAACACCTTGCTGATGGCGGCTTCGACCTGGTACTCGCCGAAGCCGCGATCCGTCAGGCTGGCGACCATGCTCACCACCGCTTCGGTCGCGTAGCAATCGACCACCATCTGGCCGACCTTCTGCTTGATCAAGCCGAACTCACTGATCGGCTTGCCGAACTGCACGCGCCCCTTGGCCTGCTGCGTGGCGAGCGAGATCACGCGCTTCATGCCGCCCACGCTGCCGCCGCCGAGGCCGGTGCGCCCCGAGTTCAAGATGTTCATCGCCACCTTGAAGCCCTTGCCCTCTTCGCCGAGCAGGTTGGCGGCGGGCACGCGCACGTTCTCGAGCGTGACGGTGGTCGTCGAGCTGGCGCGGATGCCCATCTTCATTTCGTGCGGCCCGGTCGTCACCCCGGGCATATCGCGCGTGACGATGAACGCCGACATCTTGCCGCGCTCGTCGGCCCCGCCCGTCTTGGCGAACACCGTGAAGAAATCGGCGATGCCGCCGTTCGTGATCCAAATCTTGCTACCGTTCAGGATCCAGTCGTCGCCGTCTTTGACGGCGGTCGTCTTGATCGAAGCGGCGTCGGAGCCCGAGCCCGGCTCGGTGAGACAGAAGGCCGCGATCAGCTCGCCGGTGGCGAGCTTCGCGTAATAGCGTGCCTTCTGCTCGTCGGTTCCGAACAGCAGCAAGCCGCGCATGCCGATCGAGCTGTGCGCGCCGACCGTTACCGCGACCGAGGCGTCGAACCTGCCAATCTCCTGGAGCGCGCGCGAGTAGGCGCCGGCGCCGAAGCCGAGCCCGCCATCCGCTTCTGGAATGACTAGCCCGAAAAGCCCGAACTCTTTCAGCTCGGAGATGAACTCGGGCGGCAGCTCCGCCTTCTCGTCCCACTCACGAAAGTCCTTCTCGTGGGAGGCCATGAGCTGACCGACCGAGCCCACGACCGTTTGCAGCGTGTCGCGCTCCGATTCGGACAGCGTGGGGAAGGGGAGGATCACGTCCTCTTCGATCTGACCCATGCAGAGAGACCGCATGAAGCTCACCGTTTTCTTCTCCACGTCTGCCTCCTTCAAAGTTTACGGAACATGTACACTATGCGAGCCACGCCGCGGTGCGGCAAGCCCTGGATAGCCCGATGGACACGCCGATACTCGCGCCTCCACACACCAAACCACACGTGTCGGTCGCCAAGCTGACGCGCTTCTTCTACGTCGCCTGCTTGGCCGAAGAGCTCACGACCTCGCCCTTGGCGCGTGTCGTAGCGGGTGTGCCGCTGGTGCTCTTTCGGTCGCAGGGCCGCGCCGCCGCGCTCCTGGATCGCTGCCCGCACCGTAACGTGCCGCTGTCGCTGGGGCGCGTCGTCGAGGGCGGCCGGCTCGAGTGCGCCTACCACGGCTGGCAGTTCGACTGCGACGGCGTATGCCGGAAGATCCCTGGGCTGGACGCCGAGCGTGAGCCGCGCGAGCGCCGCGCCGAGGCGTGCGCGGTGCGCGAGCAAGATGGCTTGGTCTGGGTGTGCCCCGAGCCGGGCGTCACTCCCGACACTCCCCCGTTCGAGCTGCCGCGCCTCGGCGACGACTACGCGCGCGTCGTTCGCGTCGTCGAAGCGGAGGGCACGCTGCACGCCACGCTCGAGAACGCTCTCGACGTGCCGCACACCGCCTTCTTGCATCGCGGTCTGTTTCGGGGTGGCAAGCAGAATCAGGTGCGTGCGGTGGTGCGGCGCTCGCCCGACCGCGTGGAGACCGAGTACTCAGGGGAGCCAGCGCCGACGGGCTTGGCTGCGCGTATCCTGGCGCCGCGCGGCGGTAGCCTCGGCAGCGTCGAGCACTGGGATCGGTTCGTTCTGCCGTCTGTCGCTCAGGTCGAGTACAAGCTCGGCGAAGCAACGCATTTCCTGGTGACGGCGCTGTGCACGCCCGTCACCGACTTTCACACGCGCCTCTACGGCGTCGCCTACTTCAAGACGCCGCTGCCCAAGCCGGTGGTGCGCGCGGTGCTCGAGCCGGTGGCGCTCAAAATCTTCGGCCAAGACGCGGTGATGCTCAAGGCTCAGAGCGACAACGTTCGGCGCTTCGGCGGCGAGCGCTTTCAGTCGACCGAGCTCGATTTCATGGGGCCACAGATCTGGCGGCTGCTGAAGCAAGCCGAGTCCGGCTCGGCGGGCGAGCACGTGGTAGAGCGAGAAGTGACCTTCTGGGCGTGAGGCGCGCCTGCGCTCACGCGAGCTCGTAGTACACGCGGGTCTCGAGCTTGTCGGGATCGGCGGGGTCGTGCTGGTCGTACACTTCCCAGTTGCGACCGCCGAGCGCTAGCCCGTGCTGCTCGCAGTAGCCGTGAATGGCCATGTGGGCTTGGGGTAGGCCCTGGTAGGGGCCGCGATGAAGCGTCGTGGCTACACGCCCGCTGGGCGTACGCGAGGGGCGAACCGGGGCGCTCTCGTGAGTCAGCGGCTCTTGGAGCTGGACGCCGACTTCGATGGCAATGCCTGGAGGCTCGTGCCAACTCTTCTCGTTACCCGGGTGGTAGACGACGACGTCTTTGCCCAGCCCCTTGATGCCGAGCTCGCGAAGCTTGGGGTAGAGGCGAGATGACGCCGACATGATCCGAGGGCCGATGTTCTGCGCATGGGCCTGCTCATCAATGACGGCCAGCGGCACCTCGCCCACGGTTTCGAGCCGAATTTCGTAGGTGTTTCCGCTCATACCCCGGTTCTAACAGCTTGGGGCGTAGTCGCCCACGTGGCGTTTATGCGCTATGCCGCGGTCGATGCTTCTGCCCGCGGTGAACGCTTGCCTGAACGGCCTCTCGCTCGCTCTTCTCGTGACCGGCTTCGTCTTCATCAAGCGCAAGAACGTGCAGGCTCACAAGAGGTGCATGCTCGGTGCGCTCGGCGTCTCGACCGTGTTCCTGATCTGCTACTTGATTCATCACGCCCAGGTCGGAAGCGTGAAATTCGAGCACGGAGGCTGGCTGCGGGTCGTCTATTTGTCGATTTTGATCCCGCACATCATCCTGGCTGCGGCGGTCGTGCCGCTCGCGCTCGTGACCATCGCCCGCGGCCTCAAGGGCTTGGTCGACGCGCATCGGCGCATCGCGCGATTGACGTTGCCAGTGTGGCTGTTCGTGTCAGTGACGGGCATCGCGGTCTATCTGATGCTCTATCAGATGTAGGTCGCGGTGGGCGGCCGCGCGCAGCGGGCCGAGGACGAAACCTTCCCTCCATTTCGGCGTATACTACGGGGTGAGGTCTACGCTGCTCCCCCAGCGCTTTTCCCGGCTCCTCACTGCCGGGCTGATGGCGGGCCTCGCGTTCTTGGGTGATCACATCGACGAGTCGGCTCCGCCGGCTTCTTCTGCCGGGCGCTCCGCGGCGATGGCCGAGGCGTGGGCGCTGGCGGAGGAAGGCAACGCGGCGCTGGCCGCGCGAGAGCCGGGCGCAGCGCTGGCGGCGTTCGAGCACGCCTTCGAGCTCAGCCGTGACCCGGGCCTGCTGTTCGAGCTGGCGCGCCTCGAGCAGGAGCTGGGGCATGGCGCTCGCGCTACGCACGCCTTCGAGCAGTTCCTGCACCTGGGCCAAGCTCGAGCTCCCGCCTCGCATCGCCAGCTCGCGGAGCGGGCGCTCCGGGAGTCTGCCGCGATCACCGCTCGCCTCACGGTGCAGACGAACGTCGTAGGCGCCGAGGTCGAGCTGGAATCCGAGCGTGGCGTGGCGATCGCGGAGGGCTTCATCGTGAGCGTGCTGCTCGACGCGGGCGAGCGACGCCTGAGCTTCAGCAAGCCGGGCTTCGAAACGCGCAACCTGGTGCTGCAAGTCGAACCCGGCGAGCAGCGGGCGTTGCGAGTCGATCTGGAGAAGGCGGCGGGCGGTCGCAGTGATACCGGCGCCAGCAGCAAGCCGCGCTGGACGCTACGAGCCCAGCCGTCGAGTCGACGCGGCTGACGGACGGCTCGAAGGGCAGCCTCGCGTCGCCCAGCGGGTGGGGCCGCGTTCGCCGTGCTGCGCCTGCTCGCGAACGGTCGCGCCTTCGGCTAGCTCGACAGCGCTCCGATGACGCCGCGCAGCAGCAGAACGCTCAGCGCGAGGGGCAGAGCGAGCAGCGCGAGCGCGACGAGGCCGAAGCCGAAGACGACGAGCCGGTCACCCCAGGTCAGCGCCGCCGCCGGGTCCCCGCGGTGGCGCTCGATGAGCGCGAGGTTCTTCTCGTTCGCGCGGTGGGCGAAGTCGAAGATATCGCCGAGCAGCGGGATCGCCCCCAAGATGGCGTCCAGCGCGATGTTCACGAGCATGCGCGCGATCACGAGCTTCGGCACGCGCTCGCGCAGCGCGACGACCAGCAGCGTGAGTGACAAGGCGCCCGTCAGCGCATCGCCCAGCTCCGGGAGCAATAGGCCCAAGATCGGGTCGAGACCGATTCGCAGCCCTGTGCCGGGGATCGTGACGGCGCCATCGAGCAAGACGGACAGGCGGCGCGCCCAGTCGGGGATTCGAGCGTCTCGCTCGCCCGCGCGCACGACGCCGGCCTGCTCGGCGGCCTCAGGCGAGGGGGGCGGGCGATCAGGCTCCTTCACGGTTAGGTTTCGACGATCAGGGTGACGGGGCCGTCGTTCGTCAGCGACACCGACATATGCGTACGGAAGCGTCCGGTTGCCACCGCGACGCCCAGCTGGCGGCACGCGGCGCAGAACAGCTCGAACAGCTGCTCGGCGCGCCCTGGTTCCATCGCCGAGCCAAAGCTCGGGCGCCGCCCCTTGGCCGTGTCGCCGTAGAGCGTGAACTGCGACACCGCGAGCAGCGCGCCGCCCACGTCGCGCACGCTCTTGTTCATCTTGCCCGCCTCGTCCTCGAAGATGCGCAGGTTCACGATTTTGTCGGCCAGCGCTCTCGCCGCTTGCTCGTCGTCTTCTTTGCCGACCCCAATCAGTACACACAGACCGCCGAAGATCTCGCCGGTGACCTCGCCCTCCACCGTGACCTTGGCCTGCGTGACGCGCTGAGCGACGGCTCGCATCATTGGCTCGCTTGGTTCTTGCCGGAGATGCTGCGGAGCTTGCTGGCGGGGCTGAAGACGTAGTCGGCGCTGGCCAGCGTCGCTTCCGCGCGCTGGTGGCGAACCTGCTTGCAGCTCGCCGACCACGACTGCGTCTCGTAGCTGGTGACTTTGCGGCCGCGCTTCGAGCGCTTCACCACTTTGTTCGCCTGCACCGCGACCTCGCAGCTCTCGTGCGTGACGATCAAGTCCGGCGTCGCCTTGAAGGTTTGCCCGAGCAGCGCGATCACCGCCGCTTTGCTGCGCTCGACGCCGTCGAGCTTCACTTTGTCGTCGAGCAACTCACCGAGCGCTGGGAGATCGTGCTGATTCAAGGCGCTCTCCAGCTTCTTGAGCACGCCGCCCGTCGACGCCAAGAACTGCTTCTGCAGGTTCTTGCTGGTCAAGCCGATGCTGCGCTCGCAGCACAGCCCGAGCTCCTGCTCCGTGCCGATCGTGGGCACGAGCTGGCGAGCGTCGCAGCCGCCACCGCCGCGCGCGACTACGCCCGTAGCCTCCAAGCTATCCGTGAGGGAGACGTCTTTGCCGACCTCGGCGAAGCTAGCGCAGGCGCGCTGCCACTGCGATTCGGTGCACAAGCTGAGGCCGATTTCGCTGCAAGCGCGGAAGGCGCCGTCGAGGCTCAGCGCCGCTTCAGGACGCCGGACGACGCGAAAGCCATCGAGCCAGACGCCGCTTGGCTCCAGCGAGCCGGGGGCGACTTGGCGGAACTGCGTGCCGGGCCAGGGCGCTCCGATCGGCTTTCCTACCGGCGCGGGAGCCGCAGAGGCGCTGGTCAGAGCGCCGGCGCTCGGCGCGGCGGCGGCGCCGGGCTCATCCGTGACCGCGGGTGGCGCGGCGGGCGCGCCCGGTCGGGAGCTATCTTCCAGTGGCTGCTGGGTGATGGGGGCACGCGCGCCAGCCGCTGGGCTGCTCGGTTGATTGAGCCACATCACGGCCGCCACCGCACCGCCCGCGGCCAGCACGCCGACGCCCAGCAAGCTGACGACCTTGCCACCCGAGCCCTTGCGCCGAGCGCGCGGCTCGGTGTCGAGAGCGCGGATGCCTTGACTCGAGCTGAGCTCGGTGGGCGCGCTGCCGGCTTCGCGAAGGTGCTGCGAGCTCAGGGCTGCTCGCGCCTCCGCCGGCGCCGAGCCGTAGCCGCCGCTCATGGAGAACGGCGCCGAAGGGTCGCCGCTGATTTCACGGGTCGGGCGGTTGTCGTCGAGCCGCGGGGGCAGCGCGCTCAGCCGCTCCGGATCGCGACGCGAAGCGGCGGTGAGCGCGTCCCAAAATGCAGTCGCGTTCGGGTAGCGCTCGCGCGGATCGACAGAGAGCGCGGTAGCGAGCACCGCCTCCACCGAGTCTCCGGGGTCGAAGCCGCGGCCGCGCAGCGTTGGGCGGAGCAGCTTGTCGGAGGCAGCGACGAACAGCTGGGCCGCGTCCGTACCGTCGAGCGCGGGGGCGCCGAGCACCACCTCCACGAAGACGAGCGCGAGCGCGAAGACGTCGGTCCACGGCCCCGTTGCGCCGAAGCGGCGGCTGAACTGCTCGGGGGCGCCGTAGCGAGCCGTGAAAGCCTGCACGGTGCCGCCCGTCTCCTCGAAAGCCCGCGTCACGCTGTCGGACTCCGCCAGCACCTTGGCGATGCCGAAATCCAGCACCTTGATGGTGCGCTTGCCTGCCAGCTCGACGAGGAACAGATTCGCCGGCTTGATGTCGCGGTGGGCGATACCCATGCCGTGCGCCACGCCGAGCGCGCGCGCCGCGCCGTCGAGCATTTCCAGGGCCTCGCCCAGGCTTCGGCCGCCGGCTTGCGCGTTCTTGCGCTGGGCGAGGTCACGATCCAGCGGCGTGCCTTCCAGCCATTCGAGCACCAGGTAGGGCGTCCAAATCTTGCTGGGGGACACCACCGCGCCCACGTCGAGCGCTTGCACGACGCCGGTCGTCGCTCGCGACAGCTGGAGCAGCAGGCGCCCCTCGGCCACCAAGCTGTCACGGAAGCGATCGCGATCGCCGCCCTGCAGCTCTTTCGGGAGCTTCAAGCACTTGAGCGCGACCTTCTCCTCGAACCCGAGGTGATGCGCGCGGTAGACGATGCCGAAGCCCCCGTGCCCCACGACTTCATCGACGCGGTACTTGCCGTCGACGGTGGCGCCGACCCAGCCGAATGGGTCGTCCTGCTCGGGCATGCTCATCTCTGCTCCAGCAAAACACATTGTGGTGGGTGGGGCCACGCCCTGAGCTAGGGCTGCGCTTTCCGAGCCGGAGGGCGCGGTCGCCCGCGGAAATGGCAGGGCAGCTCGGAGCTGCTATGGTCGCGCAGATCCATGGCTACGTTGGTTTTTGTCGCCAATCGCTTCGGCGCCGAGAAGCGCATCGAGGTGCCGGACGGCGGCGAGATCGTGGACATCTGCGACCATTACTTCGCGCCGATTCCGTTCTCGTGCCGGTCGGCCAGCTGCGGCACCTGTCAGGTCGAAGTGCTCGAAGGGGAAGAGCTGCTCGAGCCACAGAACGACGCGGAGCAAGACCTCATTCCGTTGCTCGGTGGCAAGGGGCGGCTCGCTTGTCAGGCGCGCGTGCGGCCTCACGTCGACGGCGTGATCAAGCTGCGCAGCGTCCTCGCTACGTAGCGCGCGTCACACGCGGTCGAGCTCGCGCGGCTGGCATCCTCGCTGCGAGCTACCTCGCCAGCATCGACAGGTCGCAAGCGACGCCGTAGTGATCGGAGGCCCACGCTCGGCCTTCGCTGCCGGCGACGCTCTCGTCGAACACCCGGCGCACGTTCGATGGCTCTCCTCGCTTCAGCTTGTCGGGGCCGCGCACGAAGATGTAGTCGATGCGCCGGTTGGGCTCGCCGCTCGCGACCGCGTACCCGTTGTCTCTCGCGTAGGTGTAGCCGGGCCCCTGGCCCTCCGCGTACTCCCAGACGTCGGCGAAGTACAGGCTGCGGCCGTCGATCGGGTGCTCACCCCTCAGGTAGCGAATTTCGTCGGCAGTGGGCGCCGCGTTGAAGTCACCCATCAAGATGGGGGGTAAGAAGTCGGCTTCGACCGGGGCGAGCACGAACAGGCGCTCCGCCGCGTACACCACTTGGCGGATTCGCACGCCGCCGTGGTGCAGCTTCCAATTCAGGTGCGTGACGAACACGGGCAGGCGACCCCAGGGCGTCTCGAGCAGGGTGTAGAGAAGTGAGCGTGTTTCTCCGCTATCGGCGCCGGGCAGCCGAAACGTGCGAGTGTCCAAGATCTTGTGGCGGGTGAGGAGCGCGTTGCCGAATTTCAGCCCGCCCGAATAGTCGGCCGCGACGCCGTAGGTTACCTGGTAGCCGAGGCCTTGCGCGATCTCCATGGCTTGGCAGTTGTCGGGGGCCGGCTCCGGCGGTGCGCGCTCGTCCGGCACGAAGCGCAGCACTTCTTGCAGGCCGATCAGATCCGGCGACAGCTCAGTCAGCTGCTTTCGAATGAGCGCTAGGCGCTCCGTCCAGGGGCCCGACTTGTTCCAGATATTCAGCGTGGCCGCGCGCAGCTTTTCCAATCTCGGCGTCTCCGGATCGCCGACGCTACCACAGGCTTTGAGCCTTGCGAGGCTCGCGCGCGGCGGTCTACGCTCGGTAAAACAGGGCACATGCTTATCGGAGTCGATTTCGGAGGCACCGCGGTCAAGGCCGGCATCGTCGAAAATGGCGAGGTCGTCCGCAGCACCTCGACGGCTACTCGCGCGGACGCAGGACCGGTAGAGGTGCTCGACGCCATCGCCAACACCGTGCTCGCGCTCACGCCGAAACCGGAGGCGGTGGGCGTGGCCATACCGGGCGAGGTGAACGCGGAGGGCCGCTGCTGGCGGCTCGCGAACGTGCCGCACTTCGAAGGCGTCGCCATCGGCGAAGAGCTGGCCAAGCGCCTCGGCTGTCCCATCGCGGTCGAGAACGACGCGACGACGGCCGCGCTCGGGGAGCAGCTGTACGGTCACGGCCGCCTCCACCCGAGCTTCTTGATGGTGACGCTCGGCACCGGCGTCGGCGGCGGCCTCGTGCTCGGTCATCAGCTCTATCCCGGCTCCAACGGTTTCGCCGCGGAGATCGGCCACAACAACGTCGACTCGTCACCCGATGCCCCGCTCTGCGCGTGTGGTCAGCGCGGCTGCATCGAAGCGTACGCCGGCACCAAGGCGCTGCTCCGCCGCTTCGCGGAGCTCGGCGGCAAAGCGAGCGAAGTGCTGCCCATCTCCGTCAGCGCGCGCCGGGGTGAAGAGGCGGGCCGCAAGACGTTCGAGATGATGGGCAGAGCGCTCGGCAAGGGGCTGGCCGACATCCAGAACGTGCTTGATTTGAACGCGGTCGTGTTCTCGGGCGGGGTCTCCGCGTCATTCGATCTGCTGGAGCCGTACATCCGCGCCGCGCTGCGTGAGCACGTCTTCGGCAAGCCCGCCGGGGACGTGCCGCTGCTCGTGAGTGAGCTGGGCGAGCGGGCTGGCGTGATTGGCGCGGCGTACTTGACCACGCTCTAGGAAGGCGTAGAAATCGCGCGTGAAAGCCGTCGTCGTACGCGAGCGTGGCGGTCCGGAGGTGCTGTCGATCGCCGACGTGCCCGAGCCTCGAGTCGGGCCGCACGAGGTGCTGGTGGAGGTGCACGCCACCGCGCTCAATCGCGCCGATCTGCTCCAGCGGCGCGGCTTATATCCGCCGCCGCCAGGCGAGAGTGTCATCTTGGGCCTCGAGTGCAGCGGCGTGGTGGCGGCGCTGGGGCCTTCCGCGAAGCGCTTCGCGCCGGGCGCGCGTGTGATGGCGCTGCTCGGGGGCGGAGGCTACGCCGAGCGCGTCGTGGTGCACGAAGACCTGCTGATGGGCGTACCCGATCGGCTCTCGTTCGCAGAAGCGGCGGCCGTGCCCGAGGCGTTTCTCACCGCGAGCGAGGCGCTGCTCGTCGAAGGCGAGGTCGCGACGGGCGAGCGGCTGCTCGTCACCGCCGCCGCCAGCGGCGTGGGCAGCGCGGCGCTGCAGATCGGCAGGCTGCGCGGCGCCTACGTGATCGCCTGCGCCAGCGCCGAAAAGCTCGCCGCGGTGAGCGCGCTCGGCGCGCACGTGGCGCTCGACCGTGAGCGTGAGGATTTCGTGGCCGCCGTGCGCGACGCGACCGCGGAGCACGGCGCCGACGTGATCCTCGATTTCGTCGGCGGAAGCGCGCTCGGGCGGCATCAGGCCTGCTTGGCGGAGCGCGGGCGCCTAGTGGTCGCCGGCTTGCTCGGCGGGGCGACGGCGCCGCTGGATCTCGGGCGCATCTTGAGCAAGCGCCAGCGCATCTTGGGGCTCGTCATGCGTACTCGCACGCTCGCACAGAAGATCGAGCTGACGCGGCGCTTCGAGCGCGAGCTGTTCCCAGCGCTGGCCGCTGGTGCACTCTCGCCTCGCCTTGACCAAATTTTCCCGTTTTCCGACGTCGTGGCTGCGCACGCGCGCATGGAGCGCAACCTGAACACTGGTAAGATCGTGCTGCAGCTGCGCTGAAGGACAGCCAAATCTGGCGTCAGGCGTCGTTTCGCGTTAAGAGCGGCGCAGCGAAATGAAGCACACGGTCAATCACGACCTTGGTCAAGAGCGAGCCAAGAAGGTCACCGAGTCGGCGCTTACCACGTACGCGGAGAAGTTCTCCAAATACAGCCCGAAGACCAACTGGGTTAGCCCGAGCAAGGCCAACATCGCGTTCAGCGTCAAGGGCATGAGCTTGTCTGGCTCCGTCGAGGTGAAAGACAAGAGCATCGAGCTCGATCTCGACGTGCCGTTCCTGCTCCGGCCCTTCCAGGGCCAGGCGATCTCGGTCATCGAAGGCGAGATCAGGAGCTGGCTCGAAAAAGAGAAGGCGAACGGCTGAGCGCGGTCGTGCTGAGCCGAAGCTCGAGGCTCAGCCGCCCAAGAGATCGATCGCGGCGTCGCTGACCAGCGCGCGGCCGACGCCGCAGCGCTCCAGCGCCGCCGCCGCTTGGAGGACGCACGCCTCGTCCCAGGCGTCGCCGATGAGCTGCAAGCCGACCGGCATGCCGTCGCCATCGACGCCGACGGGCACGCTCACCGCGGGTAGCCCCGTGAGGTTCGCCAAGAAGGCGAAGCGGCACATGCCGTCGAGCAGCGGCGGATCGACGAAGCCGTGGCGCGCCTCCTCGTCCGTGATTGGGGGCGCGCTCTCCGCCGTCGCGGGCAGCGCGATCAAGTCGACGCTGCGGAGCACCTCCGCCACGTCGCGACGCAGACCTTGGCGTAGGCGCTGCCCGTCGATGTAGTCGTCGGCGCGGAAGGTGTCCATGCCAAACAAGAAGATCTGGACGTCTGGTCCCATCGCGTCGATGTTGGTCCGTCGCAGCTCGCTCATGGCCGCGAAGGCTTCGAGGCCGATGGTCAGGTAGCCGATGGCCGCGGCGTGGGCGGCGTTCTTGATGCTGATGTCGACGAGCACGGCGCCGGCCTGCTCGAGCCGGGCGAGGGCAGCGCGGGGCGCCGCGCACAGCTCGCTGCTAGCCGCCGCCCACTCCGACTCGTCGACGCCGATGCGCAGCCCCCGCACGCCCCGAGCGAGCGCGCGCGTGAGCTCACCCGCTGACAGCGGCGGCGCGAGCTCGGAGATCGGGTCGCCAGGGTCGGCGCCGCTCGCGATCTCGAGGAACGTCGCGAGCTCGCCGCTGCCGACGCCGAGCGGCCCGACGTGAACGACGCTGAGCGCGCCCGGCAAGCCCATGCCGACCGCGGGGATGCGGCCGAACGTGGGCTTGAGCCCAAACACACCGCACAGCGCCGCCGGCACCCGGATCGAGCCGCCGCCATCGCAGCCGAGCGCCACCGGCGTGACACCCGTGGCGACGGCGACCGCGCTACCGGTGGAGCTCCCGCCGGCGAGCCGCGAACGGTCGTGCGGGTTGCGCGGCATGCGCCGGTGCGGGTTGGCGCCGAGAGGAGAGAGACCGAACTCCGTCATCGGCGTCTGACCGATGATGACCGCGCCCGCCGCGCGCAGCCGCGCGACCGACGGCGCGTCCTTCGTCCGCGGATCGTGCGGGAGAAAGCTGGTTCCCAGGCGCGCGCGCAGGCCGCGCAGGTGGACCTCCTCTTTGATCGCGATGGGGACGCCCTCCAGCGCGCTGCGGGGCGCTCCGCTCTGAAAGCGAGCTCGACTCTCGAGGGCGGCCGCGTGCGCGCCGGCGTCGTCGTAGGCGCACAGCGGCCCGAGCGTGGGCGACAGGTTCGATAGCGAGCGAGCGGCGGCCAGAGCGCGCTCGGCGACGTGCACCGGATCGTGGGCGCCGCGCGCGAAGCCTTCGTGGAGCGCGGCGGCCGAGCGAGGCAGGCCGAGCGGCGGACGGACGCTCAGGTCCTCGCTCGGCCGTCCGTGGTTGGCTCGTGCACGGAGCGGCGCCGTGGTGAGCGGCAGACCTCCGCGCGCGTCCGGTCCGAGGGCGCGCGCGCGGTCGATTCCCAAATCGGCGCGCAGCAGCTGAGCGAGCGGCCCGCGCGCAGGCGTGTGACGCACGGCGCTCACGACGGCGCTCAGCGCTCGCCCGGAGATCCGCCCCTTGGGGAGCTTGAGCTGATCGAAGAGGGGCACGGCTCGCGGCTTTTGTCAGAGCCCTTGCCTACCTGTAAAGCGCAATCGCACCCTGTCCACGCTTCGTGGAAACACGGAGGAAATCGCGCTTCTGCTGCAGTGCGATTCGAAAAGGAACCAGCCGTTGCAACCCGAGACGCCCTTCGTTAGAAGTCCAAGTGTGTCGAACTCTGCGAAATACAACATCCCCGTCGATGAGTTGCTGCTCGACTCGGAGGCCTTGAAGGAGGACTTCGTCAACCACGTCCAGCACACGCAGGGTAAACACCCCAGCGCGGCGACGCGGCTCGACCACTTCATCAGCGCCGCCCGCACCGCTCGCGATCGCATGTTCGATCGCTGGACCCGCACCTGGTCGCGGCGCGAGCGTCAGCAGCCCAAGATCGTGAACTACCTCTCGATGGAGTTCTTGCTGGGGCGTCTGCTGGAAGACGGCTTGGTGAACCTGGGGGTGCTCGAAGAGTTCCGCGCCGCCTTGGCGACGCTGGGCATCGACCTGAATCAGGTGCTGGAGGCGGAGCCCGACGCCGGCCTCGGCAACGGCGGCCTCGGTCGGCTCGCGGCGTGCTTCCTCGACTCGATGGCGACGCTCGGCATCGCGGGCATGGGCTACGGCCTCCGCTACGACTACGGCATCTTCCGCCAAGAGATCATCGGAGGCCACCAGCAAGAAGCGCCTGACCAATGGCTGCGCTTCGGTAACCCTTGGGAGATCGCGCGGCCCGAGCGCACGTACTCGGTCCGCTTCGGCGGGCGCGTCATCGAGTACACGGGCAGCACGGGGCGGCTCGTGCACGAGTGGGTCGACACGGACTCGGTCAACGCGATGGCGTACGACATCCCCGTGCCCGGCTACAAAAACAACGTCGTCAACACGCTGCGCTTGTGGTCGGCCAAGGCGACGAACGACTTCGACATCACGTACTTCAATCGCGGCGACTACATCCGCGCCGTCGCCGAGAAGAGCGACACCGAGAACATCACGCGCGTGCTCTACCCGAACGACCAGCAGCCCGCGGGCAAGGAGCTGCGGCTGAAGCAGGAGTACTTCCTGGTGTCGGCCACCTTGCAGGACGTGATCGCGCGCCACTTGCGCTACCACGCCGACCTCTACAACCTGCACGAGCAGGCCATCTTCCAGATGAACGACACGCATCCGGCGCTGATGGTGGCCGAGCTGATGCGCGTCTTGGTCG
Source organism: Pseudomonadota bacterium (assembly GCA_023431345.1). Lineage (GTDB taxonomy): Bacteria > Myxococcota_A > Polyangia > Polyangiales > Polyangiaceae > PMG-095. Next base: position 30,119 of record JAEYWK010000151.1, on the reverse strand, counting down.
ATGTCCACGCCATGCCGTGGGACCACGCGTTCTCGCTGGTCAAGCGCTGCTGCGCCTACACGAACCACACCATCTTGCCGGAGGCGCTCGAGCGCTGGCCGGTGTGGTTGATGGAGCGCGTCTTGCCGCGTCACCTGCAGATCATCTACGACATCAACGCGCAGCATCTGGCGGAGGTGCGTAAGGCGTTCCCGGGCGACGACGAGCGACTTCGCCGCATGTCGCTGGTGGAGGAGGGCGCCGAGAAGCGCGTCAACATGGCGAACCTCGCCATCGTCGGCGGCTCCAAGGTCAACGGCGTATCGGCGCTGCACTCGCTGCTCCTCAAGCAGACCTTGTTCTCCGATTTCTACGACATGGAGCCCAGCAAGTTCATCAACGAGACGAACGGCGTCACGCCGCGTCGCTGGCTGCTCAAGTGCAACCCGAAGTTGGCGCAGCTGATCACGAGCCGCATCGGCGTGGGCTGGGAGGTGGACCTCGATCAGCTCGAGCGCCTCGTGCCGTTCGCGAACGATCCAGAATTTCAGGCCGAGTGGCGCAGCGTGAAGCTGGCGAACAAGGAACGCCTGTCGGCAGCGCTGCGCCGCGATCTGCGCATCGAGATCGACCCGACCCACCTCATTCACTCGCAGGTGAAGCGTATCCACGAGTACAAGCGGCAGCTGCTCAACATCTTGCACGTCGTGTCGCTGTACCTGCAGTACCGCGAGAAGCCGCCCTTCGACGTCACGCCGCGCACGTTCTTGTTCGCGGGTAAGGCGGCGCCCGGCTACGACATGGCCAAGCGCGTGATCGCGCTGATCAACGCCGTCGGGCAGGCGATCAACAACGACGTCACGGTGCGCCAGTACCTGCGCGTCGTGTTCGTGCCGAACTACAGCGTGTCGCTGGCGGAGCTGATCGTGCCGGCGACCGACGTGTCGGAGCAGATCTCGACGGCGGGCACGGAAGCTTCGGGCACCGGCAACATGAAGTTCTCCATGAACGGCGCGCTCACCATCGGCACCCTCGACGGGGCCAACGTCGAGATTCGCGAGGCGGTCGGGGAGCAGAACTTCTTCTTGTTCGGGCTGCGCACCGAGCAGGTAGCGCAGTCGCGCGAAGCCGGCTACGACCCGATGCAGCTCTACTATGCAGAGCCGACGCTACGCTCGGCGCTCGACGCCGTTTCGCACGGCATGTTCTCGCCGGATGACCCGCAGCGCTTCAAGCCGATCATCGACTCGCTGCTCTACGGTGGCGACACGTACATGGTCTTGGCGGACTTCTTGAGCTACCTGCACTGCCAGCGCAGCGTCGAGGCGGCCTACCACGACCAGGTCGCGTGGACCCGTAAGTCGATTTTGAACGTGGCTCACATGGGCCGCTTCTCCAGCGACCGCACCATCCTGAGCTACGCGCGCGACATCTGGGGCGTGTACGTGCCGCCGATCGGGGGGCCGCGCACCTCCATCGTGCCGCCCAACTCGGTCAGGTAGTCCGCTAACGGGCGGTCGGCGTCCGGCGGGCCTTGCGTGCCACCGGACGCGTTCGACCGGCGTCCGCGAGTGAGCGCGGCGAGCGCGCTGCCGGCGGAAGCGGGTGGCCGCGCGCCGGCTCTCTCGCGGCGGCATCACATTTGTGTTCGGAAATGGCCGCCTGCTGCCACTCACGTGGGCGTCCGGAACTTTGCATTGCGTGCCCCCGAACCCGGGGGGAGTATTCCGGCTCCACCAAAACAGAGGAAATGTGATGTCAGAGCTCGAATCGCTGAAGCAATACACCACGGTCGTCGCCGACACGGGCGACATCGGTGCGATCGCTCAGTACAAGCCGCAAGACGCGACCACGAACCCGTCGCTGCTCTTCAAGGCGGCCCAGCAGAAGGAATACAAGCCCCTCGTCGAAGAGGCGCTCAGCTACGCGGCCAAGAAGGCCGGCGCGGGCAGCGAGCAGACGGCCTTGTTCATGGACAAGTTGGCCGTGAACTTCGGCTGCGAAATCTTGAAGATCATCCCCGGCCGCGTATCCACCGAGGTCGACGCGAGCTTCTCGTTCGACCTGCAGGGCAGCATCGAGAAGGCGCGCCAGCTGATCAAGCTCTACGAGGACGCGGGTGTTGCTCGCGAGCGCATCTTGATCAAGCTCGGCAGCACCTGGGAGGGCATCAAGGCCGCCGAGCAGCTCGAGAAGGAAGGCATCCACTGCAACCTGACGTTGCTGTTCAGCTTCGCGCAGGCGGTAGCGTGCGCGGAGGCCAAGGTGACGCTCATCTCCCCGTTCGTGGGCCGCATCTACGACTGGTACAAGAAGTCGACCGGCCAAGAGCCGTCGATCGAGGCTGATCCGGGCGTAGCGAGCGTGAAGCGCATCTACGAGTACTACAAGAAGTACGACTACAAGACGCAGGTGATGGGCGCGAGCTTCCGCAAGGTCGAGCAAATCATCGAGCTGGCCGGCTCCGACTTGCTCACCATCAGCCCTGATCTCTTGGCCCAGCTGCAGCAGCGCGACGGCAAGCTCGAGCGCAAGCTCAGCGTCGAAGCAGCGAAGGCCAAAGACATCCCGCGCGTCACCCTCGACGAGAAGGCCTACCGCTTCGAGCACAACCAGGATCAAATGGCGGTCGAGAAGCTGAGCGAAGGCATCCGCGCCTTCTACGCCGACGGCCGCAAGCTCGAAAAATACGCCCAAACCGAGGTCGCGAAGGCCTCCGCGGCGTAGCAGTCGAGGCCCTTCGCGTTCGGGTGCTCCCCAGCGGGAGGGCGAACAGCGGAGGGCGACGCAGAGCTCGGGCCTTGCCCAGCGATGAACGGCACCTTAACCGGTGCCGTTCGTCTTTGGGGCGCTGCAGCCCGGTCAGTTGCGTCGCGTGAGCACGGCTTCCGCGCGAGCCATCTCGTTGATCTCGAGGTTGGGTAAGAGGTCGTTCAGGGGAGGGCCATCGCTCGCCGTTTGCGTCTTGGCGAGGGCGCGGAGGAAGTAGGGCGGCAGGGCGCGGAACAGCAGGCGTGCGCGCACGCGCGCGGCCGTCGTCCCCGAGGGCAACGCGAACGTGTACGGGAACGAGCGCTCCTCTCCCGCGAGCAGCGGCGGCGTCGGCTTGCCCGTCGACGGTCGCACGCGCGGCACCGCCCCGCTCGTGAGGTGCTGCACCACCACCTCCTTGGAGCCAGGCGCCCGCTTCAGGCGCGGCTGGCTGCGACCGTCGAGGAGCACGTTCCCTCCTGCGTCACGCAGCAGCTCCACGTTATCGACCAGCATCTGTTGGAAGCTGACGAGCTGGCGATCGCCGCCGGCGCAGCCCACCACGTGCTCGCGCATCGGGCTGTCGCGGTCGTCGACGATGGAGCTGTCGCACAGGTCGTCTGTCGGCTGCAAGACTTGCCCGGAGGCGGCCAAGGCGCGGCCTTGCGCGTCGAGCAAGGTCACCTCGATCCACATTTGGCGCACGAACGCGAAGCCGCCCGGCAGGTTGTGGCCCGTGCCGGTGTTGTGCAGCGATACCTCGAAGCTCGCGTTGCCGCCGCTGAGCTGCGCCGAGCCCTCCACGATCTTGAAGCGACCGGCGCGAGCCAGCAGCGCCTCGCGCTCGGCGCGGCTGGCGTCGCGCAGCGCGGGTGAGTCGAGCGGGTAGTCGACGGCGACGAAGCGATGGCTGCGTAGCCGGCGCGGCGGCGCGTCCGTGTCTTGCTCGAGCGGGATGAGCGCGCTCTCGGCAGCGCGCTGCCCCTGAACGATCGGCATGTGGCAGTCGACGCAGCTCGTCCCGCCGCGCTGGGCGTACTCGGCCCACTCGTCGTAGAGCGTTTGCAGCACCAAATCGGTGCCGCGCACGATCTTGCCGTCGCCGTTGCGATCGTATTGAACCGAGTGACAGTTGCGGCAAAGCTGCGAAGGGTCGGCGAAAAGCGGAGACGCTTCGCTCTTGTGGTAGGCGTTGCCGACGGGGTCGGAGAACGGTCCGTAGAAGGTGCGGCCAGGCACGAGCCCATCTTGAAAAGCGGTGAGCCCGCCCCCTGCCGTCTGCGGCTCGCCGTTCCACTGATGGCAGACCGCGCAAGTGACCCCTTCCTCGACGAGGGCTGGCTCTGCGAGCACGCCCTCCGCCCGAAACGGCAGCAGCGGGGATTTCGCGAGCGCGGTGGCGAGCGGGCCGTGACAGTTCACGCACACCAGCTGCGGATCGGGGCTGGTGGTGTTGGCGAGGGTTTCACGGTGCGCGAGGTTGCTCTGCGCGATCATGATCGGGCTCGTCAGCGCGTGCGCGTGCATGGAGGAGCGCCACTCCGTCACCACTCGCTCGTGGCAGCTGACGCACGCGCCCGAGGGATGAAAGCCACCGAGCGTGCTGCCCAGCACCGCGCCCGGCGGCAGCGCCTTGGCCGGAACCTCCAAGGACCACAGCACGTGCACCGGCAGGAGCAGCAAGAACGCCAAGCTGACCGGGACGTGCAGCGCGCGCATACCTTGCAGGACGCGCCGGTAGCGCTCCTGTCGCTTCTCTCGCGTGAGCAACTGGTGGCGGCTGCGGGTGAGCCGCACGAGCTCCGAGAGCAGCGGGTGCTCCTCACGCGGCACGCTCATCGACGCTTGCGCCACTTCCGGATCGCTGGCGGTGGTGCGGAGCAGCCACTCGGTCATTTGCTGCAGCTGCGGCGAACGGCCGGCGCTCAGCTTTTCGATTTCCACCAGCGCCGTTGCGGCGCGAGTGCGGCTCGCAGCTTGAGAATAGTGTCCGACCTCGCTCGCGGCTTTGGCTGGTACGGTCCAGTACAGCGCTCGCCAGATCAGGCCGCTGACGACCAGGAGCAGCAGCAGCAAGAGCAAGACCTTCCCCAGCGACAGCTCCAGGCCCACGCTGCCGTATCCCGCGTGCGCAAACGCCATGAGCACGCACAGCAAACCCAGGTAGACGTGACCCCAGAGCCAGCCCGCCATCGTCCCGATCGGCATGCGCTCCTGCAGGCTGCGCTTGCGCAAAGAGTAGAGGAACGTCAGCAGGCCGAGCGCGAGGCACGCCACACCGAAGAACAGCCCCGACAGCGTATAGCCGCGCAAAATGGCGGGAAAATAGACGTAATCGGCGAGGAAGCCCCCATCGAGCGCCAGCAGGAGCGCGAACGTGAAGAGCGCGACGAGGAGCGACGACAGCAGCCAGGGCCACTGGTGCTCGAGCAGGCTGCGACGCTTTTGCAGCGGTCGGTTCACGCGGGCGGCCTCAACGACGTCCGCGGCTCTGCGCGGGCCAGCGCTTCACCCGGATCGATACGGAAAGCGGCGCCGACGGGGCAGGCCGTCACGCACGCGTAGTCCGAGTACTCGGCGCACAGGTCGCACTTCACGGCCACGCGCGCCGCTTTCGGGTCGACCGCTTCCAGCGCCCGCTCGCGCAGGCTGCCGGTCGCCAAGAAGTCGAGCAAGCTCACGAGCACGCCGCGCGCGGGCTTCTCTACCGGATGCATGCTGATGTTGCCGTAAGGGCAGCGCTCGGCGCAGGAGCCGCAGCCGATGCAGTTCTCGGGGACGATCTTGATCTCACCGCTCGGCAAGCGAACGATGCCGCTGACGCTGCACAGCAGGCAGGCCGGATCTTCGCAGTGGCGGCAGGCCGTCGGGAACATGTAGTTCTCGACCTGGATGCCGCGCAGCTGCAGGCGACTGTTGCCGTGGCGGCGCTCACAAGCGTCGATGCAGTTGCTGCAGGCGGTGCAGCGCTCTTGATCGATGACCAGGATTTCGCGGCCGATAGCCAAGCCTTCTTCGACCAATACCTCGGGGGCGAGGGAGCGGCGGTTCCCGGCGAGCTCGGCGGCGTGATGGCCGCGGCCGGAGGTGGGCGGACCGGCGGCCGCGTGTTCTTGCGGCCTGAAGCCGACGCGGTGATTGCGCGCGAGCGCTTCGGCTTCGAAGCCTGCCTGCCGCAGCGCGCCTTCGGCCTGCGGGTAGCGCGCGAGCAGAGACGCGAGCGCGGCGCCGGGCACGCGGATCACCTCGGCGCGGCTCGCGGCTTGCACCGAGTAGCCCATGCGGGCTTCGCGCGCCAAGAGCGGCAGCACTCCGAACACGTTGCCTTCGCGGAAGTACGTGAGCACGCGCTCGCTGGGCGCCGAGTAGCCCGGGCGCCCCGCCTCGCGCTGGCTGGCGCGGAGGAAGCCGCTGCGCACCAAGAACAAATCGCGCGGCGCGTGGTCCTCGTCGAAGAGCACGCTGCCCGTCGGCAGCAGCTCGAGCCTCGACGACCAGAGCAGCTCCGCCACCGCGGCTTCCGGGAGCGCCCCCAGTCCGCCTGGGCTGCGCGAATAGCTCCAAAGCGCGCGCTTCTCGTAGATGGCGTCGAGCGAGCCGCGCACCTCGGGCGCTTGTTCCATCAGGCGCAGCACGGCGATCTTCGGAGCCTCGAGCACGATCGAAAGCTCTTCGGCCACGACCGTGAACGGCTCCGCCGAGTCGCTCAGGACGCCCATTTCCCCGAAAAAGCTGCCCTGCGCCAGCTTGAGTACGTGAATGGCGCGGCCGCCGGGCCCCGCGCTTTGTTGCTCGAGCATGCCCGAGAGCACGACGCACAGCCGCTCGTGAAACTCTCCTTCCTTGCACAGCTCTTCACCCGGCACGAGCATGCGCAGGGTCGACTTCAGCACGAAGCGACGCAGCGCCACCGGGCTCGCGCCGCGAAACAGCTGGAGATCGGTCAGCTTTTGGGCGAGGCCGTCGAGCGTCATGCCCGACGCAAACGCCACCGTGCGCGCTTGCAACATCAGCTCGTGGTCGGGAACGCTATCCTCGACCTTGAGCTTGTTGAGCAGCACCATATCGGCGCGGTTCAGATCCGCTGGGCACGCGGGGACACACTGCCGGCACTGAGTGCACGCCGTCACGAAGCGCGCGACGTTGGCGTCGTCGATGGTAGGCAGGTGCACGGAGGCGTTCAGCTCCGCGATCGTGACTTGGCGCGACTCGACGATCGGGCAAGCCAGCAGGCAATCGTTGCAGCCGATGCACGCAAGCACCTCGCGCTCGACCGACTCCTTGAGCTGCTCGTCCGCGCTCGTCGTCATGCGTCCTCGAAGCGGATCAGCGCGCCGCTCGACGTGAGCAGCATCTCGGAGGGGGCGAGGGGCGCCCACGCGGCGCCGAGCGGCGCTCCGCTCTTGAAGGTGCGTCCACCCGACAAATCACGGGCAAAATAGCTACCTTGATGCCGGACGAGCTCCACCTCGTAAGCCGCGCTGCCGGGGAGCCGCAGCTCGACGTCGGGCGCGCTGCCGACCCGGATGCGCTCGGTGAACGTCGCGCTCTGCCCGCTGCCGGCGCCCGAGACGACGAGCAGGCGCGCGGTTGGCCTGAACGCGGCGAGCCGGTCGGTCGTGGGCGCGCGGGTGTACGCCACCGCCACCGCACCCACTTGGAACACCTCGCCGTCACCGAGCACCACCTCCTGGTCCGGTGGTAAGCGGCCGCCGCGCAGGTAGGTGCCGCTCATGCTCTGCGCGTCGGACAGGTAGTGCAAGCCTTGCGCCTCGCGCACCCAGGCGTGCAACAGGGCAACGCTGGGATCGAAGATGCGTAGCTCGGCCTGGGGCCCACTGCCCACCGCGCACCGCTCTGCCGAGAGCACGAACGATAGCCCCATGCTGGGACCCGAGCGCAGCTCGAGCCGCGGCAGGGCGATCACCGGCTCGAGCGCGGTGGTGGTCTTGGCGAGGCTGCTACAGCGAAACAGCAGCTCGGTGCTGCCCAAGCGTACGCGGTCACCATCGGCCAGGGCGTGGGCTCCGGCGAGCGGCACGCCGTTCACCCACGTCCCGGTTTGGCTGCCCGCGTCGCGCAGGTACAGCGCCGAGCCCTGCCGCGTGACTTGCGCGTGCAAATACGCGACGGCGGGGTCGTTCAAGCGCACCGCGGAGTCGGCGGCCGTACCGATGCTGCACAGCCGGCCGGGCAGCGGTAGCACGTGTCCGGCGACCTCGAAGCGCGCGTCGAGCGTCGCGTCGGCGACGGCGGCTGCGGGCGGCGCCTCCGCGTGGAGGCCGATCGAGAGCATGCGCGTGCTGCGCGGAACGGAGGCGGGCAGCGCGCTCGTCGAGCTGGGTAGCATCGACGTGCGGCTCGGTAGCATCGACGTGCGGCTCGGCAGCTGCGACGTGCGACTCGGTAGCTGCGACGTCGCGACGGGCGAGCGCTGAGCAGCCGCGACCGCGTGCGTGCCAGGCGTCGCCGCCAGCTGCGCCATCGCGCCGCTGTCGAGCAGAGCGGTGCCAGCGCGCTGCTTCAGCCCCGCGAGGGCCGCGGTCAGGCTCACCGCTTGCGTTCCGCGAAGCTGAGCGGCCGGGACCGCCGCCGCGACCCGCGTCAGGCCGCGCGTGGCCAACGGCGGCGCGAGCAGCTTCTGCGTCTCCAAGAAGCCAGCCACGTCGAAGCTCGGATCGAGCAGCCGCTCGGCGACGCTGCTCACGTCGGCGTTCATGTCGATCAAGCGCTTGATGCCGCGTCCAATCGTGCGCACCTTGGCCTGCCGCTCGCCGATCAAGAGCGCCCCCTTCACGCGCCCGTTCTCGATGATCAGCTTGCGGTAGGCGATGCTGCCCGTGCCGCGCGGAAAATCCACGAGCGGCTGGCGCCCCGGGCTCTCCGCGATTTCGCCGATGCGCGCGAAGTCCAAATCGAACAGCCGCGTCGCGAAGTAGTGCACGCCGGGCTGGTACTGCTCGCTGCCGCCGCACATGCCGGCGCCAGCTATGCGCCCTTGGTGCCGCGCCGGCTCCCACAGCCCGAGCTGCTCACCCTCGACGTTCGCCACGTCGCCCGCCGCCCACACGCCCGCGGCGGAGCTACGAAGCGCGCGGCTGACCTTGACGGCTCCGCTGGGCGTGCGCTCGACGGGGCTATGCTCGAGCAGCTCGCTGTTGGGCACGATGCCGAGCGCGGCGGCCACGAGATCGCACGCCAAGCGCCGGCCGCCCTTGGTCACGATCGTCGCCACGGCGCCGCTCGGGCCCGGCTCCGCGTGCGCGACCTCGTCACCCAGCACCACCTCGACACCGGCTTTGCGCAGGCGCGCCGAGAGCAGGTCGGAGGCCACGGCGTCGAGGGCGTTCGGCATGAAGCGCGGCGCCCGCTCGAGCAGCGTGACGTGAACGCCGCGCTCGAGCAGCGCGTGCGTCCATTCCAGACCGAGCGCGCCTCCGCCGAGCACGACGGCCCGCTTCACCCCGCCGCGAAGCGTGTCGATCACGCGCCGCGCGTCTTGAATGGTGCGTAGGGTGAGCACCCCCGGCAAATGTCCGCCGGGAAAGCTCGGCGCCCGCGCGCGCGCGCCGCTCGCCACCAGCAGCGCGTCGTAGCCCAGCGGCGCCGGGTTGCCGCTGCACCACACCTCGCGCTTGGCCGGATCGACGCGCAGCACGCGCGTGAACACGCGCTCGATGCGGTGCGCCGAGTAAAAATTCGGAGCGACGGCCCAGAGTTGATCTTCGCGCAGCTCGCCGAGCAGGAAATTGGTGAGCGCGGCCCGGAAGTATCCGGGGTTCGGATCATCGCAAAAGATGCCGATCGCTGCGTCGGCGTCGCGACGGCGGATCTCTTCGGCCGCCGTGAGGCCAGCGGCCCCGTCGCCGACTATCAGATACCGCTTACGGGCCATGGCTGCTCAGAAATCGCTGCACACGTCGGGCTTTGCTGCCCCCGAGCCCTGCCACTCTCGGAAGGCGGTCGCGATAGTACACCATTGCGGCAGCCTCGAAAGCTCGGCAAAGTAGCGGCTATGTGTCTCGTTTCGCTCCGCAACTTGCTCGCGCCGCTCGGCCTTCTCGCGCTCTCCGTCACGCTCGCGGGTTGCCCCGAGAAAGGCGGTGAGCCGGCTGAGAACAAGGCGAGCGCCGAGCCGGAGCGCCAAGAGCCGGATGATGAAGGCCGGGCCCCCGAAGCGAAGAAGCCGGCCGCGAACGCCGACGACGACAAGAAGCCGGACGAAGCCAAAGACGAAGGCGGGTGGTGAGCCCCATCGCTCACGCGCGCCGGGCCACGGTCAGCTTCTCTTCCAGCTCGGCGAACGAAGCGTAGGCGCGCCGGCCGAGCGCGCCGCCGCGGCTCACGGCCCGGTGCAGCAGCTTGCGAATACCGACCAGGCTAGCGCCGGGCAGGCGAAGCAGCGGTTTTCCTTCGGCGCGCTCGACGACGGCGGCCAAGTAGGCGTCGGGCACCTCACGCAGCAGCGTCAGCATTTCGCTGGCTTCATCGGGGCTCGGGCGCTCGAAATGCAGCTCGAGCACGCGCAGCAGGCGGTCCGGTACGCGCTCGAACAGCGCCGCGAGGGCCGCGCCCTCGAACGGCGCGATGCCGCGGCGCGCGAGCCAGCTGTCGAGCACCGCGAGCGGCGCGTGCTCCACGATGCGAGCCGTCGCCGGCAGCGTGCCTTCCAGGACTGCCTCTTCGATCGCCGCCCACGGTTCGTCGCGCAGGCGCTCGAAGGGCATGGGTTTGTCGCGCGCGTCCAGCAGCATCGGCTTGAGCAGCTCGCGCGGGATGTGGGCCCAGAACAAGCCTTCCGGATCGTTGTCTGGCAGGAGAAAATCAGCGCCGTCTGCAGGCCGCTCTGCGGCGTCCCAGGCGAGCCACACCGCGCGCGCCACCTCTGCCCAGGGCACGTCGAGCGTGATGGCGGCCGCGCGCGTAGCGGCGATCAACAGCCCCGGACGGCCCCGCCCGAGCTCGGCGACGCTCGGCCACGTCAAGACTCCCAGCGTCGCCTCCTCGGCGATCACCGTCGGCTGCTCGAGCGCGTGGGGAGTGTCGACGCCGACGAGCGCGCCCACGTTGGCGCGCAGCCGGCCGATCAGGGCGAAGACGCCGAGCGCCGCGGCCGAGCTCAGCCGCGGTGAGAGCAGCGCGGCTGAGACGCGATCGAGCAACCTTCCCATGCGCGGGTCGATGCTCGGGCGCTGCCACGGACGCAGCAGCGCATGCCTGCGCGCGCCGCCGGGCAGGTCTTCCGATAGGCAGAGCGCGGCCAGCAGCCACAGCCCGTGGCGCTCCTCACCCTCCGCTTCGCCGCCGCGGAGCACGCGCGGCAGCGGCAGCTCGTCCGGTAGCTCGAGCATCAAGTCGAGCTGATCGTCGAACAAGCTCTCGCGTAAGTCGCGCGACAGCTCGGCCCCCTCGAGCAGCGCGAGGCCGGCCGCTACGAAGCCGAGCTCGAACGCGCCCACGTACGGCAAGCTGTCCGGATGCGAGGCCTCGAGCAGAGGCTCCAGGCTCGCCCCGTTCGAGGCGCGCGTCGTCTCGAAAACTTCTGCCTCCACCTCGGCGCGCGCGGAGCCTTCGAGCAGCGCTGCGCCCCATTCCACGGGTGAGCCCTGAACGAGGGCGGCGATGGCTTCGCTGAGCAGCGTGCGTGCCACGAAGCGCGGCCCGAGCTGCAGGCGGTCACCGGCCGTCGCCTCCAGCAGCCCGGCTTGCTCGAAGCAGCGGATCACGCGGAACGCGCCCGGGGGAAGCCGGCGCGCCGCTCGCTCGAGGTCAGCGCCTCGCACTGGGCTCGGCCCCGTCGCGAGCGAAAGCTTGAGCCAATCGAGGTCGGCTTCGCGCTGAAATTCTTCCGGCACCAGCCGGAGCCAGGCTTCGCGCGGGCGCGGCGCATCCCACGGCGACGGATCTTCGGCGAGCAGGCGCCGCACGAGCGCGACCAAGGCGCCGTAGCCGTTCTTGCGAAAGAACGCGGAGTGCGTGCTCTCGGGATCGAGCGTGGCCGTGAAGCGAGCCTGCGCGTAGCGTCGCACCAGCTTGTCGAGCCCCTCCGACAGAGCGCGCGCACCCAGCTCGTCCGCGAGCCCGCACAAGCCTAGCGCGGCGCCCGGGCCGTCGAGCACGCCGCGCTCCAGCGGCTCGCCGCGCAGCCAAGCCAGCACCGCGTCGGGATCGAAGCGCCCGTCTTGGGGGGAGCGCTCCGCCACCCACTTCACGAGCGCCGGCAGGTAAGCGTCCGGCTCCGGTGTGCGGACTATACGGAAGCCACTGTCGGAGTTCGGCTCGGCGGGCGTCGCGACGCACGCCCGGAGCGCGCCTAGCTCGGCGCGCGTGGGGAGCTCGAGCGGTGCTTCCAGCTCGATGAAGACCGCCCCGTGGGCCGGCAGCTGCGCCTTGGCTTCGCTCCACGTCTCGGCGCGCACGAACTGGGCGAGGCCGCGCGCCTCCAAGAAGCGACCGACCAGCGTTCGGCCGGAGCCGCTCGGTGCGACCCAGTAGACACCGTCGAAGCTAGCTGGCTCTTGCACTTCGGCCGGGACCCCCGGGAAGAGCCGCTCCTCGGCCATCGAGAGCGCCCGGGCGGCCGGTAAGGAGCGGAGACGCAGCACCTGAGCGGGATGACTCTCCTGGCGGTGCCGGACCCGAGAGCGGATGTCCTCCAGCGGTGCGCCCAGCGCCTTCGCGATCGCGACCTGAGCGCCGGGTCGGTCACTCAACCAGTCGAGCTCCTGGTCGCGGTCGAGCTTACTGAACAGCGCCGCCAGCGACCGGGGCTGCATGTGCGTGTCGGCGGGCCAGTCACTCGAACGGAGCGCCGCGCGCGACAAGTCACCCAAACTCCTCACTGGAGTTGGCGCCTGCTGCATCAGATCCCGTAACCAGCCCATTCAGGGTGTTTTCCGCTCAGTTCCTGTCGCTCGAGCTATCCCATATCATTTGCATAATGCACGCATTATGCAAAAAGATGCACCAACGACGCGCAAAAACAGCCGCGCAGCCCACTCGGCTTAGAGGCCTCGAACCCCCACCAGCACGTCTTCACTCACGGCGGCACCCAGCGGCTCACGCTGGCAACGCGCCGCCTCCGCTCGTCTACCTGAACCGCCAACCGCTCTCGTTTAGCTCCAAGATATAGCGCCCACCTGCTTGCAGCTTTAAGCCGGCGACGTGCTGATAGCGACCATCGCGGTCCACGGCGCGTGCGTCCCATCGGCCTGGGCCCGGCACCGCTACTGGAACGCGAGTGCCCTTGGCGATCGCCCCGGCCAATAGGTCAACACCCCAGACCTCTTGGCCTTCCGGCGAGTCGTGATCGATCTGCTCGGGCACCCGGTCGGTCGGCGCCAGGTAGAAGTTGTTGATGGCAGCGTCCGTGAGGTTTTTGACCTCGAGCTGAATCGGCCCTGCGGAGCCGCCAGCCTTCACGGTGACCAACCGGGTGGCGGCGCCGCCGCAGCCGGACGCACCCGTGACGAGCACGGCCACGCTTAGTGGTGCCAGCAGAGCCAAGCCCAACCACGATCGGCGCGCTGCCATGGCGTTCGAGATTAACACGCTATGGTTCACGCGATGGATCGAATCCTCTCGATGGCGGCGCTTTACCTCATGTTCGTGTTCAGCACGACTTGCCATGAGGCCGCGCACGCTTTCGTCGCCAAGCGAGGAGGAGACGACACCGCGTACTCCCTCGGACACGTGACGCTCGACCCGATGCCGCACATCGTGCGCTCGCCCTGGGGCATGGTTGTCGCGCCGCTCATCGGCATCTTCACTTTGGGATACCCGCTCGGCTGGGCGTCCGTGCCGTACGATTCTTATTGGGGCCAGCGTCATCCCCTGCGGCGTGCGGTGATGTCGTTCGCGGGACCGCTCGCGAACTTCACGCTCGCCTTCCTGGCCATCGTGGGGCTCCGGCTGCTGATCGAAGCTGGTGTCTTTCACCTCTCCGGCACCGGTGTTCGCTCGGGCTTCGTGTTCTTGAACGAGGGGGTGGCGCAAAATTCGCCGCTGGCTGCGATGGCCTTTCTGTTGACGCACCTGTTCGTGCTCAACCTCTTCTTGGGCGCGTTCAACCTCATGCCGCTGCCACCGCTCGACGGCTCCAGCGTCGCCGAGGGGCTGTCGCCGCGCGTGCTCGGCTCCTTCTACGATCGCCTGCGCGAGATTCCGGGCCACGAATTCTTGGGCTGGATCGCGGCTTCGCAGCTGTTCCGCTACCTCGACGGCCCGATCAATAGCCTGATCGTGCTCGGCCTCGGGCTTTGATAGTCTGGTGGCTCGTTGTCGCTCCCTCGCTCCGCCGTAGCGCTCGCGATTTGCGGGCTCGGCTTGGCCACGCTGGCCGTGCAGCGCCAGGCGTTCGCGCAGAACCCGGCGGCGGCCGAGGCGCTGTTCGAGCAAGCGCGCGCCGCCATGGCCGAGGGCAGCTTCGACATCGCCTGCGCGCGCTTCCGCGACAGCGACAGGCTCGACCCCGCGGTGGGCACGCGCTTCAATCTGGCTGATTGCGAAGAGCGGCGCGGCCGCGTCGCGACGGCGTGGAGCTTGTTTCGCGGCGTGCTGTCGGAGCTGTCACCCGACGACGATCGGCGGCCCATCGCGGAGGAGCGCGCCAAAGCGCTGGAGCCGCGCATCCCGCAGCTCACGTTGCAGCGGACGGGCGACACGCCCGCGGGGCTGCGGCTGCGCGTCGATGGCGTGGAGCTCGGCGAGGGGAGCCTCGGGGTGGCGCTGCCGATGGATCCCGGCTCGCACGAGCTGTCGATCACCGTGCCGGGTGAAGCGGCGCCGCGCGTGAGCTCGTTCACGCTTACGGAGCGACAGCGCGCGGTGCTGCCGATCCGAATCGCCAGCGTTCCGCCGCGTAGCGACGGAGCGCCACCTGCAGAGGCCGAGGGCGAGGCGGACCGCGCCGCGGCGCCCGCTGCTAGCGCCGAGCCCATCTCCCGCGCGACGTGGGGCTACGTCGCGGGCGGCGTCGGCGCGGCGGGTATCGTGCTCGGCACCATCGCGGGCGTGGTGGCGTTGAACAAGAAGAGCACCGCCGACGCCAACTGCAGCGACTCGCGGCGCGTGTGCAACCGCGCGGGCGTCGACGCCAATGAGAGCGGCAAGACCTTCGCTGCGCTGAGCGGCGTGGGTTTCGCCGTCGGCGCGGTCGGGCTCGGAGCAGGCGCGTACTTGCTGCTGACGGCCGATCAGCAGGCGAGCGCGCACCCTTCCACACCCCGAAAGCTCGCGCGCGTGACGCGCTACCGAGAAGCCGCCGTTCACAGCGTAAATCCGAGCTTCGTGCTCGGGCCCTCGTCAGGATTTGTGTCGCTGTCCGGCTCGTTCTAAGCCGAAGTTGCGCTACGATCAGAGGGCTTTGGTGCGTCAAATGTCGCGCGTTTTTGGCTCGCTCTCGTGGCTCGCGTTGGTCGCGTTGCCCAGCTGCCTGGTGTCCTTCAACGACTACCCGCTCGGTGATGTGGAGGGGGCGATCCAGGGCGGCAAATCGAGCATCGGACAGAGCGGAGCGAGCGGTGGACCGGATGCGAGCGGCGACGGCGGCACTGATGACGGAGCTGGCGGCGCGGATGTCGGCGCGGGCGCCGTACCTAGCTCAGGCCCGCAAGTCATCGATGATTTCGAAGACGGCGACGCCGAGCTGCCGACCGGCGACGGCCGCAGCGGCCGCTGGTACGTCGGCAACGACGGGAGCGCGATGCAGACGCCACCGGCCAACGCGACCCTGATGCCGACGCGGCTCATGCCCCCCCGCGAGATGAGCGAGCGCGGCGTGCGCACGTTCGGCGGACCATTCCAAACTTGGGGCGCGCTGGTCGGCACCGCCCTCTCCACCAGCCAGGGTCTGCGTGTCCCGTACGACGTGTCGGCCTTCGGGGGGATCCGCTTGTGGGTCCGCTCCGGAGCGGCGCCCTCGCCGGTCGCGGCGACGAGCGTGCGCGTGAACTTCCCGACGCTCGCGACCACGCCTGGGGGCGGCTGCTCCGCCTGCAACGACCACTTCGGCATCGTCATTCAGCTGACTCCGAAATGGGAGCGAGTCGAAATCGACTTCGGCGAGCTGGCGCAGGCTGGCTTTGGCCTGCCTCGCGAGAGCGCGCCCGATCTCCGCACCGTCTTGGGGCTCGAGCTGCTGTTCCCGCGCGGCGTGGTCTTCGACCTGTGGCTGGACGACATCGAGCTGATCGAGCGCTGAGCTCGACGCCCCGCCGCTTGGCTTCTCGCCCGGGGAGGCGATGAAAGCCGGCTCGACCCAAGGTCGCGTGAGGGCTTCGGGTCGGAAGCGGCATGGACGAGCTGCGAGAGAGCTCACTGCTATTTTCTCTGGAAGGGCTGCTCGAGACGGAGCGTGAGCGCGTGCAGCGCGAAGCGCGGGAAGCCGAGCGAAGGCGCGAAGAGGAGCTTCGGCGAGTCGGAGCGCTGGCGGAGCGCAGACGCCTCGCGGCGCAGCAGGAACGCGAGGCGCGCGAGCGGCGCCGAGCCCTCGAAGAGCAGCGAGAGCGCCTCGAGCAAGAGCGCCGCGACGCCATGCGCGAAGCGACGGTGGAGCGGGCGCGCCTCGAAGCCGAGGCCGAGCTGCGGCAGGTCGAGGTCGAGCAGGCCAGAAGGCACGAGCTGTCGCTGCTGCGCATTCGTGAGCAGGAGCGAGCCGCGCGTTATCAAACGTTGGCTTGGCTGACGGGCGGGGCGGGGCTGCTCGGGTTGCTGGGCTGCGCGGTGGCGTACTTCGGCTTCATCGCGCCCGCACAGGCGCGCACCGAGCAGAGCCTGCGCGCGATCGTGGAGAGCGCGACCGGTCGAGCTAGCGCGGCCGAGCGTGCCCTCGAGGTCGAGCTCCGTAAGAACCGCGAGCTTGCGGACGAGCTCGCGGCCGCGCCGAACGTGGCCGAGGTGAACGCTGGGCGCACGCCGAGCCCTGCGCCCAGCAGTGAAGGCGCAGCCAAGCCGCGGCGGCCAGCCGTGGTTCGACCCGGCGCTGTCCCCCCTGCTCGTCAGCCGCAGGCCCCCGCTTCTTCTCGCGCTTGCGAAGACAACGGTGATCCGCTCAACGCCTGTTTGCAGGGCGCGAATAAGCGCCGCGTTCGCGAGCGTTGAGACGTGGAGCCCTCGGCGCTAGCGTCGTGGGGCGTTCATGACGACCAACAAATCCGGCCAGACCCGCTGTGGCTGGGCGGGCGAGGACCCGACCTACGTTGCCTACCACGACACCGAGTGGGGCGTCCCCGTGTACGACGACCAGCGACTGTTCGAGTTCTTGATCCTCGAGGGCGCGCAAGCGGGGCTGTCGTGGATAACCATTTTGCGCAAGCGTGACGCCTACCGCAAAGCCTTCGCCGGCTTCGACCCCGAGAAGGTCGCGCGCTTCAACGCCAAGAAGGTGGAGGCGTTGCTGCAAGACGCCGGCATCGTGCGCAATCGCTTGAAGATCGAGTCAGCCATCAAGAACGCGCGCGCATTTCTCGATCTGCGTGACGAGCTCGGCAGCTTCAGCGACTATCAGTGGAAGTTCGTCGACGGTAAGCCGCTTCAGAACCGCTTCGCGAGCCTGAAGGAGATTCCCGCGCGTAGCGAGGTATCCGACGCGCTCAGCAAAGATCTGAAGAAGCGCGGCTTCACGTTCGTGGGCTCGACCATCATGTACGCGCACATGCAGGCGGTGGGCATGGTGAACGATCACATCGACTCGTGTTTCCGCCAGACCCAGGTGGTAAAGCTCGGCAAGAAGCGGCGCTGAAGCGACGCACGTGCTCGACGCGGGGCTGGTCGGGCGCGCGCGGGTGCGCTACGCTGCCAGCGGCTTTGGGAGGCTTGAGGATGCGAAAGCAATACGTGGGTGCGCTCGGCGCGCTACTATCGATGGTCGCTTGCGGCGGCGGCGACGAGCCAGCGGCCCATGGCGCGGCGGGCGACGGTGCGGCTGCTGGCCAAACCGCGGCCGGCAGCTCGGCGGGCGGGGTGAGCGGAGGCGGCAACACGTCTGCGGCCGGCGGGAACGCCGGTGGTGGGGGCAGCGGCGGTGGCGGCAGCTCGGGCGCGAGCGGTGGCGGCAGCTCGGGCGCGAGCGGCGGCGGCAGCTCGGGCGCGAGCGGCGGCGGCGACGGCGGTAGTGGCAGTGGTCAAGGAGGCCAAGCCACGACGCCTGCGGCGTTGATGCCGATCGTGACCGCCTTCTGCGCGGCCGCCCGGAGCTGCTGCCAAGGCGAGGATGAGGCTGACGTCGATCTCGTCGACTGCGAAGCCGAGTTCGGCATGAAGAACCCGCTCGGCGACGCCCTCGAGCGCGGCGCCGTCACGCTCGAGAGCGCCGGCCTCGAGATGTGCCGGGCCGCATATGAAGCGGCGGCCGGAACCTGCGAGCAAGTGGGCGTGCTCGCGGCGTGCAAGGGCCTCGTGCACGGGACCATCGCAGACGGCGCGGTCTGTCGATCGGGGTCGGAGTGCGCAGCCGCGCCGGGCCCGAACACCTGCCTCATCACCGAACCGAACGGAAAAGAAGGCATCTGCAAGCCGGTGCCACACGCCAAGGCGGGCGACGCCTGCTTTTTTACCGCTCGCAAAGGTGAGAGCTACGACAGCACCACCTGGGGCAAGGCGGATTCGCTGCTCGACCTGTGCTTCGAAGACGAAGGCTTGTTCTGCGACCAAGACAGCGAGCCGCCGAAGTGCCAGCCGCTGCGCGCGGCGGGCGCCGACTGCGACGACGACGACCAATGCGGCTCCGATGGTTATTGTGACTACGGCGGTGACGGGAAATGCAAAAAGCGCGGCAAGCTCGACGAGGCGTGCGGCATCTGCATCCCTCAGCTGTCGTGCATCTCGGGCAAGTGTAAGAGCCCGTCGTTCGCGGTCGGTAACACCTGTCTCGGTTACTCGCTCGGTCCGTATTGAGGGCCAGGCGCGAGGCTGCGCGCCACGTGCCGACGAGCGCGTGCCCACAAAACGACGACGCCCGCCGTTGAGGACCGGCGGGCGTCGAAAGGGCGCCGAAGCGCCGCGGCTCAGAGGTCGAACTGCTCGAAGGCGTTCAGGTCCTTGAAGGCCTGAACGAGGCGAGCGGCCATCGACTTCTCGCCGAGGTGCACCCAGCCGCGCGGGTCGATCTGCTTCTTGTTCGGCTTGTCCGGACCCTCGGGGTTACCGAGCTGACCCTGCAGGTAGGCCGACTTATCGTCCATGTACTTCTTGATCGGCTGCGTGAACGCCCACTGCGTGTCGGTGTCGATGTTCATCTTCACGACGCCGTAAGACACCGCTTCGGTGATCTCTTCCGGCGTGGAGCCCGAGCCGCCGTGGAACACGAAGTCGAGCGGCTGCGGGCCCGTCTTGCGCTCTTTTTCCACGTGCTCTTGGCTGTTCTTCAGGATGACGGGGCGGAGCTTGACGTTGCCCGGCTTGTAGACGCCGTGCGTGTTGCCGAACGAGGCCGCGATCGTGAACTTGCCGACGCTGCTGAGCGCGTCGTACGACGCGAGCACGTCCGCCGGCTGCGTGTACAGCTTCGAGCTGTCGATGTCGCTGTTGTCGACGCCGTCTTCCTCGCCGCCGGTCACGCCGAGCTCGATCTCGAGCGTCATGTCGAGCTTGCTCATGCGCTGCAGGTACGAGCGGCAGATCTCGAGGTTCTCGTGGAGGGGCTCCTCCGAGAGATCGAGCATGTGCGAGCTGAACAGCGGCTCCTTGTTCGCGGCGTAGAACTTCTCACCCGCGTCGAGCAAGCCGTCGATCCACGGCAGCAGCTTCTTGGCCGCGTGATCGGTGTGAAGCACGACCGGAACGCCGTAAGCCTCGGCCAGGCTGCGCACGAAGGCGGCGCCGGCGAGCGAGCCGGCGATCGCGCCCTTCTCGCCCTTGTTGTCGAGGAACTTGCCGCCGAAGAAGTGGCCGCCACCGTTCGAGAACTGAATGATGATGGGGCTCTTGGCTTCGCGCGCCGCCTGCAACGCGGCCACGACCGTGTGCGAGCCGATCACGTTCACGGCCGGCAGGGCAGCCTTGACGCTCTTCAGGTAGCCGAACAGATCCTGGAGGGCGGAACCCGTGACAACGCCGGGCTTGAGCTTCATTTTCGACATGGCTTAGTCAGTATCCTCGTGGTGATTGGCGCGAGACCCGCGCAACGCAGGGGGCGACCTAGCATGAGGGCCGGTGCGGCGCGAGCGCGCCGAGCAAGCTTACCTCATCTCGGTTTCGTCGCCGTTTCCAGGCTGAAAGACGGGCCGGAGCCGCTGTTGCGCGGCGCGTCGCGCGACCGGCGCGCTGAATTAGCCGCGCAGCTGGCGAACGGCGGCGGAAACGTCCTTACCGCTCACGACCGCGCCGAGCGCTTTCAGGTGCTTCATCGCCACTCCGGTGGCCTGCCCGTCGTTCCCGGCGGCCTTGACGGCGTCCGCGACCGGCGCGAGCGCGGCCAAGATCTCCGGCACGCCGAGCGACTTCGGCAAGAAGGCGCTCAGCACCTCGATCTCGGCGCGCAGGGCGGCTTTCTGCGTCTCGTCTTGCGACGCCTCGATCGACTCCTCGTTGGACTTCACCAGCTTCTTGAGGATGGCCTGCGCCTCCTCGTCGTCGCCCTTGCGACCTGCGCGAGCGGCATCCGTCGTGATTTCGCCCATCGCCACCTTGAGGATTTCCTTTTCGGCGTTGTTCCCGGACTTCATCGCCTGGAACATGCGAGCCTTGATCTGATCGAGCAGCGCCATTGGAGGCTCGGACCGTAGCCGCAGCGGGCGCTGGGCACAAACGCTGATAGCTCGACTCGTCAGACGTGGTGACGCCGAAGCTCGCGACTCGCCCAGGTTGGTAGTCGTCGCTGCGGCGGCGCATTTCCTGGTATTTCCTGCGGCTTTTCGCGGTCAAGGTTGAAAGGAGGCCAGCTTGCAGGTTAACTTCCCCGGCGCGGATGACCGGCGGAGTCGGAGAGAACGGGATGTTGCCCAGCAGGCCCGTGCGCGTGCTGCTGCTCGAGCGTGATGGCGGTGTCGTGCACCAGCTGCTCGCCCGCGATCCCTCGCTGTACGTGAGGGTGACGCTGACGTTCGAGGCCGCCAGCGCCGCTCTGCGCGATGCCCCCGCAGACGCGTTGGTGGTGGCCCTGGGCCAGCCGACGGTCGACGAAGGCGCCCGGCTCAAGCAGCTGCTACGCGGGCTTCACGGAGTGCCGTCGCTCGTCATGTTCGATCCCGTCGACGATGAGCGAGTGGTCGGGCTGATCAAGGCGGGGGCGGGTGGCTACTTGTTCCGCTCGGACGCGCCATTCTTGGTGACCGCGCTTCGCGAGCTGCTGCGCGGAGGAGCGCCGATGTCGGCCGCCATCTCCCGGCTCGTCATGCAGCGCGCGCGTCGCAGCTCGGCCACGATGGCGGCCGTCAACCCGCACGAGGGCCCCGCCACGAAGCTGCTGACGCCGCGACAGCGTGAAATCTTGAAGCTGCTGCAGTTCGGGCACAGCTACGAGGCGATCGGCGTCGCGCTCAGCCTGAGCGTGAACACGGTGCGCAGCCACGTTCGCGTGATTTACGACCGGCTCGGCGCCGCGTCGAAGGTCGAAGCGGTGATGGTCGCGCTCGAGCTCGGCATCCTGGAAAAGCCGGGTGGCATCGACGCGGACCGCCCGCCCGCCTGAAGCTGCCCGCGCGGTCAGTCGCCGCTCGGTCGCGCGATAGGCGTGAGCTCGTCTCGCCGAGCGCCCCGTCGCCGTCGCGGTCGACGTAGAGCGCCGCGGCGTCGCGCAGCTGCGCTTCGAAGCGCTCCAGCTCCTCGTCTTCGAGGCCGTCTGGTACGGGCAGGCTCGCGAGCCACGCCGCCAGATCGAAGCCGAGCAGCAGCGGGTCGGCGCCGAAGCTGTGCTCTTCCCCCGCGTCGAACACCAACGAGAACGAGCGAGGGCTCGACCATTCGACCCGCTCTCCTTGGTGGGTGACGCCGCTCACGTAGAGCGACGCTGCGTCGGGCACATTCTCGAGCTGGTTTCGCTTCGAGGCATCGATCTCGACTCGGATGCGACACAGCTCCGTCGCAGCCGTGAGGACCAGCTCCGACGCGGGCGGCTGGCTCAGTAAGTCGTAGGCGCGGGCGCCGAGCGTCAAGTCCGCGGTGTCGGCGCGGCAGGCAGACAGCGTCACCGCCGTCGCGCGGACGACGGCGCGCTCGACGCCGAGCCCGCCTTCGGACTCGCCGATAGCTGCCGCGTCGGGCGCGCTGGTGGTGCCCGCTACGCTGAGCACGATTTCCTGCTCGGCGATCTCGAGCGCGCTCGGGCCGCCGCACGCGACCGGCAACGACGACAGCGCGAGCCGGGACAGTGACCTGAAGCTGAGCATCGCGCGCAGTATAGAGGCGGCGCCGGGCGGCGGCTATTCGGCCGCGGAGACTGGCTTGACCTCGAGCGGGATGTCGCAGACCACGCGGTTGCGACCGCCGCTCTTGGCCAAGTACATCGCGCGATCGGCGCGATCCACCACTTGTTCGAGCGTCTCGTTGCCCTCGTAGGAGGCGACGCCGAAGCTGGCTGTGACGGGGATGTGATCGCCGTTGGCGTCCTTGATCTTGGACGTCTCGAGGATCTCCCGGATTCGTTCGGCGACCTGCTCGGCGCCATCGAGCGCCGTGGAGGGCAGCACGAGCACGAACTCTTCGCCGCCCCAGCGCGCCACGATGTCACACGTACGCACGGCCTTGTTGAGGAGGCTGCCGATCTCGGTCAGCACGATGTCGCCCGAGGCGTGCCCGCGACGATCGTTGATGTGCTTGAAGTGATCGACGTCGAGCAGGATGACGGAGAGCTTGTCGTTGTAGCGCCGCGTGCGCGCGATTTCGCGGCTCGTCGACTCGAGGAACGCGCGGCGGTTCAACAGGCCGGTGAGCGCGTCGGTCGTAGCCATCCAGCGCGACTCTTCCACGAGCGTAGCCATGCGCATGGCGCCGCCGAGCTCGCGCGCGATGGTCGTAACCAGCACGCGATCGCTACGGTGCTCGGGAAAGCGCGGCGCGAGCGCGAAGGTGCCGATGTCGTTCTCGCCGAAATGCACCGGCTCGGTCACGGCGGGCGGCCCCTCGGGGTCGTTCACCGCGTCGTCGTCTTCGATGACGATCACGGGGGTGTCGTCGCTGGCGCCCAGAACCTGCTTGGCTTCACGGATGGCTTCTTCGCGTGACAGCGAGTTGGTGTGCACGGCGAGGCGGAGGGGCTCGCGCCGAAGCACGGCGATCCAGCGGTAGGTCGTGACCTGCGATACGAACTGCGAGAGCAGATCTGCGAGGCGGTCGAACGATTCGCTCGTGCTGAGGCGCCGGACCTCGGCCGCGATCACGGAGTCGAACAGGGCCGCGTCGAGGTGCGTCGCGATGCGCTCGCGCACATCGAGCCCCTCCGTCGAGGAGACGACGAAGAAGTCGTCGACGCCCGGGTTCTCTTCGATGGCCCGGCGCAGCGAGCGCACGAGCTCTCCCATGCGGCCCTTCGGTACGTAGGTGAACGCGCCCGCTTGCTCGGCCCAGAAATGATTGCGGCGCCCTTCGGCTCCGCGCAAAATCACCGGCACTTTGTCGGTGCCGATCTCGGAGCGCAGCAGGCGACACAGCTGCACGCCCGAGATGCTCGGCATCGTGAGATCGGCCACCACGGCCGCCGGCGGATCTTCGAGCGCGAGCACCGCTCCCTCGGCGCCATCGGTGCACTCAATCACCGTAAAGCCCTGGAGCCGCAGGCGCTCCGCGAGCACGGTGCGACCCGGCTCGGTCGGATCGATCAGCAGGATGCGGGGAGAGGCGCGCACGAGAAGACACAACGGCCAACCGGCGCGTAAATTGAATCGCCCCGGTTGTTTGTCCCCGGTAAGCGTATGTAAGTCATGGTAACCAAACCACTTTCTGCTAAGCTAAGGGGCTCATGAAGTGGCTCGCGCCGGCGGCGGTGGTGGTGCTTGCGGTGCTTTTTGAGCTCACGCTCGGCCGAGCCACGGGCGCCCCGGATTTCGCGTTCTTTTTCGGACGCTTCCACCCGCTCGTGGTGCACCTGCCGATCGGCTTCTTCTTGCTGGTCGCGCTGGGCGAGGCCGCGACCCTTCACCCTGCCTTGAGGGGTCGCGTCGAGCCGGCGCTGGGGTTGCTCGTGCCCGTGTCGGCGGTGGCGGCCCTGCTCGCGTTCTTGATGGGGCAGCTCTTGTCGCTCGAAGGTGGCTTCCCGGCGCAGTCGCTGACGTGGCACCGCCGGCTCACGCTGCTGGCCGTGTTGGGCATGGCGGCGTGCTGGGTTGCCTTCGAGCGCCAGCACGAGCGGGGCGGGCAAGGCCGCTGGGTGTACCGCGGGCTGATGGGGGCGACGCTCGGCGTGCTGTCGCTGGGCGCCCATTTCGGCGGCACCATGACGCGCGGCGAAGGCTATCTCTCGAAGTACGCGCCG
Source organism: Pseudomonadota bacterium (assembly GCA_023431345.1). Taxonomy (GTDB): domain Bacteria; phylum Myxococcota_A; class Polyangia; order Polyangiales; family Polyangiaceae; genus PMG-095. The sequence continues at coordinate 5,983 of JAEYWK010000151.1, read as the reverse complement.
GGGCCGCTCAAGCCGCTGCTCGGCAGCGCCGAGGAGCCGAAGCCGAAGGCCGAGTCGGAGGCGAAGGCGGGCGCGCCGTCTGCCGACCCGCTCGTTTATCAAGACGTGCTGGCGCCGATCCTCGAGCGGCACTGCGTGGAGTGTCATGGCCCCGAGAAGCAGAAGGGCAAGCTGCGGCTGGATTCGCTAGGCGAGCTGCGAAAGGGCGGAGAAAATGGGCCCGTCGTGGTGGCCGGCGACGCGAAGCGGAGTCCGCTCCTGGCGCGCATGCTGTTGCCGCTCGACGACGATGAGCGCATGCCACCGGAGGGCAAGCCCGCGCCCAAGCCCGAGGAGCTCGCGCTGCTCGAGTTTTGGATCGAGCGCGGGGCCGTGCCCACGCTCAAGGTGCGGGACCTGCTTGCTCCCAGCGTGAGCCGCGCGCTGCTCGAGCGCGCGTTGGCGGGTGTGACGCCGAGGGGTGACGTGCCGGTGTCGGCGCCGCCCCGAGCTCCGGGTGACGCTGCGGGCGCGGCTGCTGCGGGCGCGGACCCCAGCGCCGCCGCTGCAACTGCGGCGACGGCAAGCGGCGCAGCCGCGCGCGCGGCGACTGAGAGCGCCCCCGCCACGCGCGGTGCGACCGCAGACGCGTCCGGCGCGAGCGCGGCTGGCGTGAGTGAGCGCGAAGTATCGGCTGATTCGACGGGCGCGCTCGTGGCGCCTGCTGAGCCCGGCGCTCCTTTGGTCACCGCGGGCGCGCGCTCAGGGCCTGCGTTTTTGGCGCTGCACTGCGAGAAGTGTCACGGCGCTGCGAAACAGAAGGGCAAGCTGCGGGTCGACTCCGTCGCGGCGCTCCTCGAGGGTGGGGCCGGTGGGGCCGCGCTGGTACCGGGGAGCCCGGAGCAAAGCTCGATCGTGCAGCGCTTGCGCTTACCGCTCTCGGACGACGAGCACATGCCGCCGAAGAAAGAGCCGCAGCCGACTCCGGCGGAGGTGGCGGTGCTCGTCGCTTGGATCCGCGCCGGCGCCGGCAGCGCAGGGGCCACGCCGGCGGTCAGCGCGAAGGCCGCGCCGCGCGCCTCCGTGGGGGCCGCGGGCGCCGCGTTGGCGGAGCCGCCGCAAGGCATCGCGGGCGAAGCTCTCGCGCCTAGAACGGCGGCGGCCGCTGCGGATTCGCCGTCACCGCCCGTTGCCGCGGCGTCCATGGTCGCGCCATCTGTCGCGCCCTCCGTCGCGGGGACCTCGGACCGTCCCGACGCGGCCTTGCTCGCGAGCCTGCCGTCGCACGTCGCGCTCTTCTCGGAGGCGGTGCAGCCGTTGCTCGCCGAGAAATGCGGCAACTGCCACATCAAAGACAAGCCCGCGGGCGGCCTCGGCGTCGCCAAGCACGCGGAGCTGCTCGAGGGCGGCTACAGCGGAGCGGCCATAGTGCCGAAAGATCGCCGGGCGAGCTCGGTGATGCAGCGCCTCGTCATGCCGCCGAGCGACGACGAGCACATGCCGCCAGCAGGCGAGCCGCAGCTCGATTCGCACGAGATCGAGCTGATCGGCGCGTGGATCGATCAGGGCGCTCCCGCTGCGGGCGTGACTGAGGTCGCGAAGCTCACCGCGGGCGCGGCGCGCGCGCTCCAGGCCCGCGGCGTGCGCGGCCAGCAGCCACCACCCGCGGTATCGACGCAAGCGGGCGGGTGCGGAGCGTGCAGCGTGCCGGGAGCGCCCCAATCGCGCTGGCTCGCTCTACAAGCCGCTACGCTCGTCGGCGCCGCTCTGCTCGCCGCGGGTCGCCGGCGGCGCCGTGACGCGCGGCGGCGTTAGGCCTTGGGGTAATAGGGAGGCGGGGAAGGCGAGCTGCCCCGTCTCTCCCGATAGTTACAGCACTTCGGTCAACGTTGGCCGCGCTGCCAGCGTGGGGACGAGGGTCATGCTGGCGACCGTGTGGCGCGTGACTTCGGCGTCGTCCCAGTGAACCGGGACGCCTTCGCCGCGTTGATGGAGCGCGACCAGATCCCCGTAGTGGGGTGAAAGCGGATTGCCGGATTGTCCACCCAGCACCACGAAACGGCTCTCACCCCAATTCCCAACGTCCATGACCGAGCGGAGGTGCGCGGTGACGGTCGATTCTCGCAGCGGCTCCCAGTACTCGAAGGTGGCTTGATTCACGGTCGTGCCGTCGCCGTAGCCGGGTAGGGGTCCGAGGTTGAAGACTTGGTCGAGCGGCTTCTTGTCGCCGAAGCGGTGGCGCAGCGTGATTTTTCGCACTTCGCCCCAGCCCCACGCGAGCTCATGGGGCCCGAAGCGCTCGGTCAGGGTCTTGACGGCGGTAGCGAGCGCGTCGAGCAGCTCCGGCTCCCAGCGCTCGAAATAGCCGGCGGGCTGCTCACGGATCAGCCGCGTGATGAAGCTCGCGCGGCGCGCGTTCAGGCAAGTGCCGGGGATGAGCTTCATGACGCCTTTGCCCGAGGCCCAGAGGTAGCTGCCGGGTGCCTTGAGCTCGCACACCTTGCGGTTGAGCGCGGCGACGAAGAGCTCGTAGACGCTGGCGCCCGCCGAGTCGGCGGAGAGGCGGCCGTTCCAGCCGCGCAGAATTTCGAGCGCGCGCGTGCTCTCGGCGGTGTCGGGGGTGAGGGCGAGCAGCGTGGCGCGCACGTCGGCGAAGGCCAAGCTTTGCAAGTCGAGCTGCAGCGCGGCCATGCGCTCGACGTTCCAGTCGCTGGCTTCGGCGAGGCGCTCGGCGATGCGGCGCTGGCGAAAGCCGTCCAAGAAGTCGTGACCCAGGAAGGCCGTCGTCGTCTCGTCGGCCACGGGTTTGTTGTTCGCGCAGCACACGAAGCCGCCAGCGGGGTTCTTCGCCCACGGCAGCTGATCGCTCGGCACCACGCCCTCCCACCCGACGCCGGGCTGCCAGCCCGGTAGCGGCAGCGAGCCGAAGCCCGACTTGCGGCGCGGCACCTCGGTGGCGAGCACCCAGCCCACGTCGCTCGAATCAGCATAAATCAAGCTGTAGCAGCAGCCGGCCGACTTTGCGCACACCTCCCGGAACTGCTCGAAGCTCTTCACGTGGTGAAAGCCGAGCAGCGAGCGCGTCGGGCGCCGGTCGAGCCACGTTGCCGCGAACGAGAGCGCGTTGGCGCGCCCCAGCACGGGGACGGGATCGAAGATGCTCGCGTCGCGGTCGCTGGCGCGCGCGACGATGGCGCCGCGCGGGGTGCGGAGCACGCGCAGCGCGGCCGCGCCTTGTCCCTTCACCGGGATGCGCTCGACGTGCTCACGGCAATCGATCCACGAGTCGCCGTCGCGCACGCGCTTGCCGTCGTCGCTCAGCTCTTCCAAGAACAAATCGGCGTTGTCGACTTGGGCGCTGGTCGAGCCCCAGGCCGCGGTGCCGTTGTGCCCGGTGATGAACGCGGGGATGCCGACGATGGAGATGCCGGCGACCGCGAAGCTGCCGCACTTGACCCGCGTCAGGTAGCCGAGGTTGGGCAGCGCCGCCGGTAAATGCGGATCATTGGCGAGCAGCGCGCGGCCGGTGGCGGACTTGTGGGCCCGCACCGCCCAGGCGTTCGAGCCGCCCGAGTCACCCACGAACGCGCGCAGCGCCTCGAGATCACGCGCGACGAACAGCTCACTAGCGCGGCCTGCGGCGGCGCCAGGGGGGCTGGTGAGCGGCAAATCATCGCGCCAAGTCGGATCGAGCGCGGCCACCGCTTCCGGGCCGTCTTGGCTCAAGATGATCAGCCGCGCCAGCTCGACGTCCCAGTTCGAAGGCAGAAAGCAGCACAGCAGCAGGCCGAGCGCGATCACGTCGACGGGCTGCCAGCGGCTGGGCGCGCAGCGCAGCAGCGCGTGCTCGTGGCTGCGCGGCAGCTCGCGGCACTCGAGGGCGGCGTTGATGCCGGCCGTGTAGGCCGCCAGCTGATCGCGCACGTCGGCGTCGAGGGTCGCCAGCTGCTCGCTCGCCGCGCGGTGCACGCCGATCAGGCGGATCGCGCGATCGATGGTGAGCCCGGCGGGACCGAGCACCTCCGACAACAGCCCGCGCGTGAGCCGCCAGTTGATTTCCAGCTGCCCGGCGCGATCTTGTCCGTGACAAAAGCCCAGGCCAAACCAGGCGTCGGCTTCGTCATGCGCGTCGACGTAGGCGACGGCGTGCGCGTCGCGACGGATTTGTACCTGGCGCCGGCACGCCACGCTGTGACGCCCCGTGTAGGGCGTGAGCCGCTGTCCCAGCATCGCCCGAAAACCGAGCCGCGTGTAGTTCACGCCCCGGGAATTAGACGGGAACTGGCGCGCGAGCAAGCGCTCTACGGACCAGGGCACGCCTCTTGCTCGTTCTCGAATAGCGCTGAATCTGAGTCAAATTCCCTCAACTTCGGAGACCCAGCCATGCCTCGTCCGTTCCAAACTTGGAAGGTCTTGCCTCACGGTAAGCTCACGGCCATCGACGAGAACCTGCTCACGGTGGTCGGTGATTTGCCGATGCCGATGGGTGAGTTTCCTCGACGCATGACGGTGGCTCGCTTGCGCGACGGCCGCCTCGTCATCTTCAGCGCCATCGCGCTCGATGAGCCGGAGATGACGGCGCTCGAGAGGTTCGGTCACCCCACGTTCATGATCGTTCCGGGCGACCGCCACCGCATGGACGCCAAGATTTGGAAGCAGCGCTACCCGCGCCTGGTGGTGATTGCGCCCGAGGGCGCGCGCGAGAAGGTCGAGGAGGTGGTGCGCGTGGACGCGACGACCTTCGACTTCCGCGATCCCAGCGTGCAGCTGGTCACGGTGCCGGGCACCGACGGCCACGAAGCGGCGCTCGTCGTGCGAGGTGAGCACGGCGTCTCGCTCGTCGTGAACGAGCTGATCTGGAACGTGGACAATCGGCCGGGCTTCGGCGGCTGGCTGATGAAAGTGGCCGGGCTCACCAAGAGCGAGCCGCAAATCCCTTCCGTGGTGTCGATCACCGGCATCAAAGACAAGCCGGCGCTGCAAAGTCAGCTCAATGCGTGGTCAGAGCTCTATGGCTTGAAGCGCATCATCGTGTCGCACGGCGACATCATCGAAGACAATCCCGCGTTCGTGCTGCGTGACTTGGCGCACCAGCTCGCGGCGTAGGCGCGCCGCGCCGACGACGTGCGCTGCGTCGGCGCGCGACGTGCGCTGCGCGCTACTTGACGGGCTTCTGGCAGCGGCCGAGCGGATTCAGCTCGAACCCGGGCTTGCACTCACACACACCCAGCGCGGTGCACTTGCCCCAAAGCGCCGACACCCGTTCGTCGGCGTTGCAGCTCTGATCGTTCGTACACGGCGGCCGTTTCCCTGCCGGCGCGGCCTCTGCAGGTGGCGTGGCGGCCGCCGCCGAGGGCGCGCAACAGAGGCCGTTTTCGATGCCCACGCGCACGACGCCGAGCTTCTGGCGTCCGTCGGGGCAACCTTCTTCGTGCAGCTTGCCGTCGCCCTTGTCGGTCAGCACCTCTCCCGGCTGCGAGCGACACTCGTCGAGCGTGAGCGCGGGGCTCGGCGTCTCTTCCGGTGCCGGGTCTGCGGTGGGCGTCTTCGTCTCTTCCGAGACCGCGGACAGCGCGGGGATGGGCGCGCTCGAAGTCGGCGGCTGGCTGCTTTGCGCGCACGAGAGGCTGAGCAAGGCGGCGAAGGGAAGGAGGCGGACAGAAGTCATCGCGCGCGAGTGTAGCGCTGTCTCGAGTTGGACTACATGGGGCGATTCGTCGCTTGGCGCGCGTAGCCTCTATCGAAGCGGGCCGCGACGGGGCAAGCGGGCTAAGGTGAGTCAGGGAACGCGGCGGCAGGCGGGGCGGCGCTCGGCGCTGGCGCGGCCTGGGGCGGGGGAGAGCTGCTCGGCGTGGGCGCGACGCTCGGCGCCGGCGCGATTCCCGGCGCTGGAACGCTCGGCGCCGGAACGCTCGGCGCCGGAACGCTCGGCGCCGGAACGCTCGGCGCCGGAACGCTCGGCGCCGGCGCGGTGACGGGCGACGCGCTCGTAGCCGGTGCAGGC
>JAEYWK010000104.1 GCA_023431345.1 Pseudomonadota bacterium | reverse complement strand
GTCTTGCTCAGCGCCGCGAGCCTCTCCGCGACTCGCGGCGCGCGGCTCGAGCCGTGGGTCGGCGCCTCGGGCGCGGGCCTTTTGGGCTTCGTCGAGCGCGCGCCGGGCGAGACCGACGCCGAGGCGGCGGCGCGGCTCGGCGACGCGCTCGGTCACGCGCTGCTCGCGCCGCCCAGCGCCGCCGACGTCGCCGCGGCGCGCAGCGAGCTGGTCAAAGCCGCGGGTGCCGAGCCGCGCCCGCTCCTCGACGGCTTGCTCGAAAATCTCGCGAGCGGCCGCACGGGGGCGCTCGCGCCTCGCGGCAGCGTCACGTCGCTCCTCGCAGCCTCGCGCGAAGCGGTGCTCGCTCGTCAGCGCGAGCTGCTGCGGCTGCCGCACCGCGTGGCCGTGCTGTCGCCCAGCACCGCGGACGACGCCGCGTTCGTGACCAAGAGCCTCGCGCGCTGGCTCAAGACTCCCGACGCCGCGCGTCCGTCGCCCTGCGAGGGCGAGGCTCCGCCGCCTACCCGCAGCAGCGTCGCCTTGGTCGGTAGCGACCGCTCCGAAGGCAGCTACATCGCGTTCCGAGTGCCCGCCAAGCACGCCGCAGAAGCCGCCGTCATCGTCGATCTCTTGAACCAGGCGGGCAGCCCGCTGGCGCGCGCGCTTTCGGAGCCAGATTTGGTCGGAGTCGCGCGGGCGCTCTTGGTCGGCACCAGCTCGGCGCGCGCCCTGCTCATCCACGTGAGCGCCTTCGATGGCCGTGAAGCGGAGGCCACCGCGCGGGTGCAGAAGCTGCTCGAGCGCGTGGCGTCCGGCGGCGCCCTATCGTCGGCCGAAGTGGAGACCGCCCTGGCGCGACAGCGCGCCGCCCATCGCCTGGCCTCTCTCGATCCGCGCTATCGGCTCGTGCAGCTACTCGAGCCATCGCAAGGGCCGGCCGACGCTGCCGTTTTGCGTCGAGTGCTCGGGAGCTTGCGCCCAGAGCTGTCGGTAGTGGCGGGCGCGGCGCCTGGCGGGCAGCCCGCAACCAGCGGAAAAACCCCGGCTTCTCGCTAATCCGCCTGGCCCTTTGCGCTGCTTTGCCAACGTGATAGCGAAGCGCCATGCAATCCCGCCAGAGCGTGCTGATCCTCGACTACGGCTCGCAATACACGCAGCTCATCGCGCGCCGCATTCGTGAATCAAGCGTCTACTGCGAGATTCATCCGGGTACCCTGCCGGTCGAAAAGATCAAGGCCATCGCGCCGCAAGCCATCATCCTCTCGGGCGGCCCGCAGAGCGTCTACGGCGCCGACTCGCCCAAGAGCGATCCGGCCCTCTTCGACCTGGGGCTCCCGGTGCTCGGCATCTGCTACGGCGAGCAGCTGATGGCAGAGCAGCTCGGCGGCAAGGTCGAGCCCTCCACCGAGCGTGAATACGGCCCCGCCGAGCTCGAAGTGGGCGAGAGCATCGGCATCCTCTCGTGCTTCAAGCCGGGCGAGAAGCTCGGCGTGTGGATGAGCCACGGCGACCGCCTCACCGTGCTGCCGCCCGGCTTCCGTCCCATCGGCAAGTCCGGCAACGCCCCGCTCGCAGCCATCGCCAACCCCGAGCGAAAGCTCTACGGCATCCAGTTTCATCCTGAAGTCGCGCACACTCCACGCGGCCTCGAGATCTTGAAGGCGTTCTTGTTCGACGTCGCCGGCTTGACGCCGAGCTGGACGCCCGGCTCCTTCGTCGAGGAAGCCATCGCCAAGATCCAGGAAGCCGTTCCCGGCGACGCCCGGGTCATTTGCGGCCTCTCTGGGGGTGTCGATTCGTCCGTCGCGGCCGTGCTCTGTCACAAGGCCCTCGGCGATCGGCTGGTCTGCATTTTCGTCGATAATGGTCTGCTCCGTGAGGGCGAGTTCGAGAGCGTCACCGCGATGATGCGCCAGCATTTCCACCTGAATTTGGTGGCCGTCGACGCCCGCGCGCAGTTCCTCAAAGAGCTCGAAGGGGTCACGGATCCCGAGAAGAAGCGCAAGACCATCGGTCGCGTCTTCATCGACGTGTTCGACGAGCACGCCTCACGCATCGATAACGCGCAGTTCCTCGTGCAGGGCACGCTGTACCCCGACGTGATCGAGAGCGTCAGCGTCAAAGGGCCGAGCGCCGTCATCAAGAGCCATCACAACGTGGGCGGCCTGCCCGAGCGCATGAAGCTCAAGCTGATTGAGCCGCTGCGCGAGCTGTTCAAGGACGAAGTGCGCCGCGTCGGTGAGGCGCTGGGCATGCCGCACGACGTGCTCTACCGCCAGCCTTTCCCGGGTCCCGGGCTCGCCGTGCGCTGCCTGGGCGACCTCGTCGAGCCTCGGCTCGCGGTGCTGCGCAAGGCCGACGCCATCGTCCAAGAGGAGGTGCGCGCCGCCGGCCTCTACGAAGCCATCTGGCAAGCCTTCGCGGTGCTGCTGCCGGTGCGCAGCGTCGGCGTGATGGGCGACGACCGCACCTACGACGAAACCTGCGTCATCCGCGCCGTCACTTCCAGCGACGGCATGACCGCCGATTGGGCCCGCCTCCCCCACGACCTGCTCGCCAAAATGAGCGCGCGCATCACCAACGAGGTGAAGGGCATCAACCGCGTGGCTTACGACATCTCGTCCAAGCCTCCCAGCACGATAGAGTGGGAGTGACGGCGTGAGCCCGAGCAAGTCCGAAATCATCACTGAGCGCATCACGCCGTGGCTATCGCTGCTGGGTGTGATCGGCTTCGTGATCGCCATCTTGCTCGGAGCTTGTCCCGGTTGCGGGCGACCGCTGGTGCCCGCGGTCTCGATGAGCATGAGATACGAGAAGCCCACGCCGCCCGACGCGACCGTCACCATCGACGAGCAATACATCGGCCCGCTCGGCTACGTCGCCGCCCACGGCGTCCGTCTCCCCGAAGGCGAGCACCGCATCTCCGTCACCAAGGCCGGCTACTTCCCCTGGGATCGCCTCGTCACCGCTGGCCGCGACCCCATCAAGCTCGACGTCAAGCTCGAGCCCATCCCCGACTGAGGGCAGCGCTCCAGCGCTGCGCGGCTCCGTCGCAGAAGCAAACCGCAGCTCGCCGCCGCGATCGAGCAGCTGGCGGAGCTGCTTAAGGAGGAGCGGGCTCTGCCCTACTTCAGACGGTCGAGGCCAGGGTCTTGAGGCTCAAGAGGCTCTGTAACCCTCGGCTGTCGTACAGATTGGGCCCCTCAGGATTGACTAGCCCTACGGGTCGAGCCGACAAGCACTTAGCGAAGCGCGGGTTACAATATCGGTATGGCACAGATTCTAGTGAAGATCGGCAAAGAGGCCCGCATGCGGTCCTTCTGCGAAAACGGAACCGTGTTTATGCGACGCCTCGGGGCGTACCAGAAGATGGAGGGGCGCGTCATCGGCGATCCGAATGAGGGTTTGATCTATCGCGCCACGAACAAGAATCCGACCCTCAAAACGTTCATCAAGATCAAGGACACCAGCTTCCCGATCGACATCATCGACTTGAACGTCACGTGCTCGGCAAAGAACCACGCCGTCTTCTGCATGAGCGCCATTGAAGTACCTGGCAACGGCACTCTCCAGTACGAGCGCGACCTGCGGCCCTTCCTTCAAGATCGCCGCCTCCTTGATTTCGGAGACACCATGATCATTTTCAAGGACTCTAGGGAGTTTGTTCGGCGCATTCACGATGCTGCGAAGGCCGCTGGTCACGCCCTCGACAACGAAGGACCGGGTCCCGTCAGGTACGTCGCTGACAACTACTGCGGCGAAGTCGGGCCCTACACGAAGATCGGCGACTACGCCTACCAGCAAGAATTTCGCTTCATGACGAACAGGCCGATCCCGGGCGAATCGATCACACTGAACCTCGGCAGCATGATGCACAACGTGATGCGCGTTGACCTCGCGGACTACTACCGCTCTACGGCTGCTTGATGAGCATCAACTGGGCCAACTCTTCAGTGACGAGGAGGCGTGCTTGATGACCGACGGCGAAATCGCAGCCATCTCCGGGCTCGTCGGCAGCCTCATCGGTGCGTTGGCAGCCCTTGCCGGCACCTGGCTTCAAGCCAGGGAGACTAGAAAAAGTCAGCGGGAGCAGTGGATGCATGAGCAGACGCATCGGAACCTGGAAGGTCTTCGGGACGCCTACGTCGAGTGGCTAGAGGCCGCGAACAGAGGCGCCGTGCGCATGGCAGAAATGTACGACGCTCTGGACCAAGGCAAGAAGGCCGCTGAAACGTTCCTGGCCTCGCTCAGAGAAAACCACGTTCTATTAGGAGCGAAGATCCAGCTTCTCGACCCAGATCCCACCTACCCCCAACTCGTGCGCGGATGGGTCAGAAGCTTCATGAGCGAGAGCGAAGCGCTGCTGTCCGGCAACCGTATCGCCGTAGAACGTGAGCACAAGGAGGTCGGTGCCAAGCTTGGCAAGGAATCTAGAGCTGGTGCGCTACCACCTCAGCGACCGCTTCACGCTCTCACTACTGTTGCCGCGCACGCTGGCTGATGGCGATTCGAGCAGGGTGCGTGATGGGCATTGGCGACGGTGCGCAATGGCTGCCACAAAAGGCGATGGCCATCGCGTAGGCCGGCGGTGACGCGCCAGCT
>JAEYWK010000102.1 GCA_023431345.1 Pseudomonadota bacterium | reverse complement strand
GCTTGAGCCTCCGTCGACTGCGCGGGCAGCTGCCCGCGGCGCGCGCGTGCCAGGCACGCGCCACAAACCCCGGCCTACCAGCCCCGATACCGCCGACGGCAACTTACGACCGTCGGGCACGGGCACGGGCACGGGCACGTTTACGCCGAGACCAGCAATTTAGGGACACTCCCTAGCCCATGCCGAGGCGGCGTTTCATGGCGAAGGCGCCGTCGCTGACCCAGAAGCCGAGCACGTCGCCGAGGAGGCGGCGTCCGCTGAGCAGGGCCTCTCCCTGGGCGCCCGAAAGATCGCCCTCCGTGCGACGGATGAAGTCGGAGGCGGCGACGATGTCGTCACACACGATCGCGGCAGCGCGCGCCGAGGTCATGCGCGCGGCCAGGCGCCACTCTTCGAGATCGCGCTCGGGCGAGCTGGCGTAAGCGCGCGCCGCGTCTTCGATGGCGCCGCGACCCAGCCACGGCAGGGCCTTGGTGACGCGCTTCTGGAGCGACGCCAGGTCGTCTTCGCCCGCGCCGCCGCCGAAAGAGGGGTCGGCGATGCGCGCCGCCCCCCCGAGAAGCAGGCGCAGCTCGCCCGCCGTGAGCCGCTCCAGCGCTGCGAGGCCGCGCGTGTGGCTCGCGAAGGCCCGTGCGAGCGCGAACACCGCGCCCGGCTCGGAGAGGCCAGCGACCGTCGCCGGTACGAGCACGCTGACCGGGTCGGTGAGCTCGAGCTGGACGGCCCCCGAGTGCGCGCGGTGGACGTAGAGGTCGAAGCTCTCGACCCCGAACACGGCGGCCACGCGCTCAGCCAGCGCGCGCAGGGGGTGACCGGACTTGGCGGAGATCTTCTCGCGGCTAGTGAGACCCCAGCGCTCGAGCTCCGGCGGAAACACCTTGCCCGTCGCGTCGCCCAGCGCCGACAGCAGCGCCGAGGCGCGGCTATCGGCCGCGTTCACGTCGATGCTCGAAAGCTCGCTCGCATCCATGCTGCCGGGAGCTTGCGCGGCCGCGCGCACGACGCGCGACGACATCGCGGAGCGCTCGAGGTCATTACCGGCGCCGAGCGAGACGACGGCGCCGACGGCGCAGGCCGCCTCGGCGCTGCGCCCTTGCGCCCGCCAGGCCTCTGCCAAGCCTCGAAAAGCTTCGGGGCGAAAGACATCGATGGAGAGCGCGCGCCGATAGGCGGTGGCGGCGTCGACGAAGCGCTGCGCCTCGAGCAAGCGCTTCGCGTAGGCGACGGCCAGCTCCGGCTCGCCTGGTGCCCCCGCCATCCCCTTCTCGAGCGCCTGCGCCGCTTGCTCGGGCTGCGCGAGCTCGTCGCCGTAGACGCGCGCGAGCTCGATGTAGAGCGCCGTGAGCTCGGGGCCCGGAGTCGGGTGCTGCTCGGCGTAGCTCTTCAGCGCCGCCGCGTAACGCGCGAAGCTCGGCGGCTCCTTCTTTCTGCCTTGCTCGACGAGCAGCGTCCGAAAGCGCTCCGCGGCGGGGCCGCCCAGACCCGACAGCGCGACCGCCTGCTCGTAGGCCTGCACCGCGGCCGCTTGCTGGCCGCGCCCGCGCTCCAAGTCACCCAGAAGGGTGAGAGCCTCCACGCGCTGCCCCAGCTCGGGCGACACGCGCACCAGCCGCGCCGCGAGCTCCGCGGCCTGATCGCCTCTGCCCCGCAAGAGCTCGAGCCGAGCCAGCCGGGAGAGCGCAAGCCGCGAGCCTGGATCGAGCGCAAGCGCGGCGTTCAAACTGCCGAGCGCGCGCTCCGCGTCACCCAGCTGATCTTGCAAGATGGCGGCGAGGCGAAGGTGAATGTCCACCTTGAGGTCGTCGGACGTGGCGTGAGTGAGCGCCTGCTTCAAGCGGTCGACCGCCTCCGCCCACTGCTGGTCGGCCGCATACAGCTCCGCCAGCTTCACGAGCGTGCCGGCGTGACCCGGCACGAGGTTCTGCGCGCGGTGCAAGGCCGCGAGCGCCGCCGGCACGTCCTGCTTACGCGCCGCGTACAGGTCGGAGACCATGATCCACAGCGCCGCGACGCGCGCCGGCGCTTTCGCGGAGTTGGCTGCGTTCGTCAGCAGCGCGATCAAGTCGTCGACAGCGCCGCGCGCGACGAGCAGCTCCGACAGCTTGGCCGCCGCCGCCTCGAAGTCGGGGTTCTCTTCGAGGGCGCGGCGCAGCAGACGCGTGGCGAGGTCGACCTCACCGCGCTCGGCGCGCACGATCGCCGAGCGCACCAGCAGCCGCGCCGCGACGTCGATATCGCCGGTGACGCGCGACTCGTGCGAGCTCGCCTCCTCCAGCAGCACCGGATCACCGGTTCGCTCGGCCAAGCGCGTGATGCCGCGCGCCGCCGACAAGCTCTCCGGATCAGAGGCGATGGCGCTGCGCCACACCTCGAGCGCGGACGGGTCCGAGCTGCGCTCGAGCGCCTCGGCCAAGCGCGTGAGGTGCGCCGCCTTGACCTCCGGATCTTCGGCCAGGCTCGCCTGCTTGGCGTCCACGTTGGCGAGCAGGCTCGCGTCGCCGCTCTCGAGCGCGATGCGCTCCAGCGCGGACAACGCCGACAAGTCGTGGGGAGCCAGCTGCAAAATCGCGAAATACGCGGCTTTGCGCTCGTCCTCGCTGCCGACGCCCTTCGTCTCTTCCAGGCGGCCGAGCTCGGCGAGCGCGGCGATGCGAGCGCTGGGCTCGGAGAGGACGCGCGCTTCGGTGGCGTATACCTTGGCCAGCGGCTCCCACAGCGAGCGCTCCGCGTACAGCGACTCGAGCGACAGCAGCGCGTCGATGTGGCCCGGATCTTTCTCGAGCACCGACTCGAAGCACTCGATCGCCTTCTGAGCTGCGCCCAGCTCCGTCTGCCAAATCTCGCCCGCGCGCAGCTGGGCCGCGATGCCGAGCTTGGGGTCCACGCTCGTCTCGGCCTCCTTCTGCAGCTCGTCGACCAGGCGCTTCCAATCTTTGGCCTCGGTGAGCAGCCGCACGCGCGCGTCCCGAGCCGGGCGGAACTCGGGGTCCGCGGCGAGCGCGCGCTCGTACGCGACGAGCGCCTTCTCGGGCGCGTTCATGCGGTGCTCGAGCACCTCGCCGAGCCGGAGCGCCGCGCGCGCGATGGCTTTCGGGTCGCTCTCCCCCGCCAGCTCGCCCTCGATCAGCTTGGCGATCTCCTCGAAATGGTGCTTGTCGGTCAGCTTTCGCTCGAGCGCGCGCCGCGCGGGCAAATGCTGGGGATCGGCCTCGAGCGCCCGCCGGTACGCGGCCAGCGCCAGCTCGTCTTTGGCGATGCGCAGCTCGTAGATCTCGCCGATCTTGTAGTCGAGGCGCGCCGACTCCGGACCGCGCGGCAGGCTCGACAGCTCGGCTTGGTAGACGTGAACCAATTCCTCCCAGCGCCCCGCGCGGTAGTAGAGCCGCCCGAGGCTCGCGAGCGCGGGCTGAAACTTCGGATCCAGCTCGAGCACGCGCCGCTGCAAACCAAGCGCGACGGAGTCGTCACCGAGGTCGTGCTCGGCCACTTCGCCGGCCCGGTGCAGCAGCATCAGCCGCTCTTTCTGATCTTTGACGAGCTTGGCCTCGAGCTCGAGCATCTCGCACAGCTCCCGGAACAAGCCGCCCCGCTCCGCGGCGCGCTGGGCCGCGTGCACGGCCCCGAGGTGAGCCGCTTCGATGCCGAGGATGCGCCGGTAGGCGGTCAGCGCCGCGTGCGAGTCGCCGAGGGCGTCCTCGTGAACCCGACCGATCTTGAACAGGTAGGTCGTCTTCGTTTCGGCGTCGTGCGCCAAGTCCACCGCGCGCTCGTACAGCTCGACCAGCTCGGGGTACTTCTTGGCCGCCGCGTACAAGCGCACCAGCGCCTTGAAGGAGGCCGCGTAGCCCGGCACGATGCCGAGCGCGCGCGCGTGGTGCTGCAAGGCTAGCTCCGGCTTTCCCAGCTCCTTTTCCAGGATCTCCGCCATACGCGCGTGCGCGTAGGCGCGGCGGTGCGGGTCGCGCGCGGCCTCGGCCTCACCAGCGCAGATGGCGAGCAAGCTCTCCCAGCTCTGGGTGCGCCCGTACAGGCGCGACAGCGCCGCGAGCGCCGGCGCGTGGGCGCGGTCGAACGACAGCGCCTTCTCGTACCAAGCGACGGCGGTGGCCTCGTCGTTCAGTTGATCTTCGAACAGCTGCGCGCCGCGGGTGAGGTACGCGATGCGTTCGGCGTCGCTGCGCGACAAATCCGCGAGGCGGGCCAGCACGTTGCTGAGAGCGGGGTGATTTTGGCTGGCCTCGTATGCGCGCACCAGCGCCTCCAAGATGAGGCGGTCGTCTTTGGCGATGCCGAGCGCGCGCTCGAGCGCGTGCGTGCCTTGCTCGAGGTTACCGAGCTTGTCGATTTCGACGCGACCGACGCGGTAGAGCGCCATGGCGCGAGCGGCCGGGTCCGCCACTTGCTCGGCCTCTCGCTCCAGCACGCCGACCAAATCGCGCCAGCGCTGGTGCGAGTAGTGCAGACGCTTGAGCGCGTGCACGGCGGAGTCGGAGCGCGGATCGGCGTCGAGCGCGGCCTGATACAGCTCCGCCGCTTGCGCCAAGTTCTTGCGGCGCGACTCGGCGATGCGAGCGCGCTCCACGAGCAGGGCCGCCCGATGGCGAGCGTCCGCCTTCACGCCGGCTGCGCTCTGCTCGATCGTCTTGTCGAGCGCGTCCCACGACCGCGCGGAGACCTCCGCGCGCGAGACGGCCTTGAGCAGGGCGGCGTCACCGGGGCTCAGCTCGAGCGCGGCCGCGAAGGCCTCGCGCCCCTCGCGGCGCTGACCCAGGCGATCCTCGAGCAAGCGACCTTTCTCGTAGAGCAGCGCCGCGCGCGCCCCAGCCGCGCGGGTAGCCGCGATTTGAGCGTCGAACAGCGCTACCGAAGCGCCGTAGTCGCCCTTGCTGAGCAGCAGTCGCCGCAGCGAGCGGATCGACGGCACGTGACTGCCGTTATCCACCAGCGCCTTGCGGTAGTGCATGATCGCCTCGTCCGGCTTGCCGAGCACCGACTCGCAGAGCCGGCCGCACTCGAAGCGCAGGCGCGCGCGCGCGGCGGGGTGCGGCTTGGTCGGCAGCTCGAGCTCAGCGCGGCGCACGAATTCTTCGGCGCGAGTCGCCTCGCTCTCGGCCGGCGGCTTCACTTGCAAGTCCGGGCGGATGATCGTGGTCGCGTCGAGCACCTTCTCTTTCGGCGCCGGGGCCTCCTGCACGCGAGGCGCCACGGGCACGTAAGGCGCGGGCGCGGGCGCGGGCGCGGTGGCTGCTGACGCCAGCGACTTGGACGCGACCTGCGTCGGCGGCGGAACGGGAGCCTGATTCGCCCTCGGGTCCGACTTGGGCGCTTCCGGCGCCGGCCCGGCTGACGAAACCCGCGCGGACGACGACGGCGGTCGAGGCAGCGCCTTCTTCACTTGAGGAGGTGGCGTCGAGCCCGCTCCGCCCGCTAGCAAGCCCGGGTCCACCCCGGGCGGAACCGGCAGCTTCGATCGAACAGGCGGCGGCGGCGGCTCTTTGGAGCGCACCGGGGCAGGCGGCGGTGTGCTCGCCTTTGCGGGCCCTGGGTTTGCAGCGGTGCTGCTACGAACGGGTGGCGGCGGTGGGGCGGATCGGCCAGCGCCAGGACGAGCCGCAGTAGTAGTCGGTTTCTTTTTCGAATCGTCTGCCATACGCGGAAGCTCCAGCTTAACACGGCTCGCCCGCGCGGCGGCACGCGCGGAAGGCCGCGAAACTCATGGGTTATTGGCGCACTTTTTCGTCCGTGCCGACGGGCTCCGCCCCGTGCTATTAGCCGCCGCCGTGCCCGACGCCCCCCACCTCTTAGTGATTCGCGGCGTGCGCGCGATCGATCCGACGCGCGCCCTGGACGCCACCTTGGACCTGACGATCGAGCGCGGCGTCATCACTCGCCTCGGCCCCGGCGCGGCCGCGGCCGTCGCGGGCGCGGAGGGCGCGCGCGTCATCGACGGCGCCGGCCTGTGGGCGCTGCCCGCCTTCGTCGACCTGCACGCGCACCTCCGCGAGCCCGGCCAAGAATACAAAGAAGAGATCGCGAGCGGCCTCAACGCGGCGGCCGCTGGCGGCTACGCCCACGTGTGCGTGATGCCCAACACGCGCCCCATCAACGACACGCGCGCCGTGACCGAGCTGATGCTGCGCCGAGCCGAAGAGCACGGCGGCGCGCAGCTTCACCCGATCGCGGCCATCACGATGGGTCAAAAAGGCAAAGACCTCACGGAGATGGCCGAGCTGCGCGACGCCGGCATCGTCGGCGTGAGCGACGACGGCGTGTGCGTCATGAACAGCGCCGTGATGCGGCGAGCGCTCGAATACGCCAAAAATTTCGACATTCCCGTGATCCAGCACGCCGAGGATCACGACCTCACGGCGGGCGCGGACATGCACGAAGGCAACGTCTCGGCCCAGCTCGGCCTACGCGGCTGGCCGCGCGTCGCCGAAGACGTGATCATCGCGCGCGACATGCTGCTCGCCGAGTACACGCGGGCCCGCTATCACGCCGCGCACATCTCGACGCTCGGCGCCGTTCGCATCCTGCGCGAGGCCAAATCGCGCGGCATCGACGCCACCGCCGAGGTGACGCCCCACCACCTCCTGCTGACCGACGCTTCGGTCATCGGCTACGACACCGCGTGCAAGGTCAACCCACCGCTGCGCGAGCCGGAGGACATCGAGGCGCTGCGCCGCGCCCTCGCCGACGGCACCATCGACGCTATCGCCACCGACCACGCCCCGCACTCACCCCTCGAGAAAGACTGCGAATTTTCCGAGGCCTCGCCGGGGATGATCGGCCTGGAGCTGTGCTTTGGCCTGCTGTTGGGCCTGGTGGGGCAATCCGGCATCACGCTCGGGCGCCTGCTCGAGGCCCTTTCGACGCGGCCCGCCAAAATCATCGGCATCGAGCCGCCCGCCCTCAAAGAAGGCGCGCGCGCGGAGTTGACTCTCGTCGATCCGGGTGCACGTTACCGCGTCGAAGAAATGACCCTTCGCTCCAAGAGCCGCAACACCCCTTTCATGAAGCACGAAATGACAGCGAGGATCGTGATGACGCTAGCGCGAGGCAAAGTGGTGTTCGATGCGCTCGGAGGCCGCTCGTGAGCAAGCGCCGCGCCTACCTGGCCCTCGCCGACGGCACCATCTTCGAAGGTCGCGCCCACGGCAAAGACGGAACGACCACCGGTGAGGTCGTGTTCACGACCGGCATGACCGGCTACCAAGAGGTGCTGACCGATCCGTCCTACACGGGGCAGCTCGTGACGATGACGGCGCCGCAGATCGGTAACACCGGCATCAACCCGGAAGATCAGGAGAGCGTCGACAGCAAGCCGCAGGTGGCGGGCTTCATCATCCGCGACGCGAGCCCGGTGGTGTCGAGCTGGCGCGCGCAAGAGAGCCTCGATGAGTACCTGGCTCGCTACGGCGTGGTCGCCATCAGCGACATCGACACGCGCCGTCTCACCCGCTACTTGCGCGACAAAGGCTCGCAGAACGGCGCCATCGGCACCGAGGATCCGGCCACGCTCGTCGACCGCGCGAAGGCCGCGCCGAACATGGAGGGCTTGGACTTGGTGTCGCGCGTGACGCCCAAGCAGGCCTACGAGTTCACGGAAGCTCGAGGCGCGGAGTGGGCGAGCCACATGGTCGACGGGCACGAGCCGCCGCCCAGCGCCGCGCGGGCCCAGGAATACCGCGTGGTCGCCGTCGACTACGGCGCGAAGCGCAACATCCTGCGCTGCCTGCACGACTCGGGCTGCAAGGTGACGGCGGTGCCGGCCAGCGCCAGCGCCTCCGAGATCTTGGCGCTGAACCCCGACGGCGTGTTCCTGTCGAGCGGCCCCGGTGACCCTGCCGCCCTGCCCTACGCGGTGAAGACGATTCAAGAGCTGCTCGGCAAGAAGCCGATCTTCGGCATCTGCCTCGGCCATCAGCTGCTGGCCCGCGCGCTCGGCGGCACCACCTACAAGCTCAAGTTCGGTCATCGCGGCCTGAACCAGCCCGTGAAAGACTTGGCGAGCGGCCGCGTCGAAATCACCACGCAGAACCACGGCTTCGTGGTCGATCTCGACTCGCTCAAGGGAGTGGCGGAGTCGACGCACGTGCACCTGAACGACGGCAGCAGCGAAGGGCTCGAGGCCAAGGCGCACCGGGCCTTCAGCGTGCAGTACCACCCCGAGGCAGCGGCCGGCCCCCACGACGCGCTCTACTTGTTCGATCGCTTTCGCCGCTTGATGGACGCGCGATGAGCAAGACGATTCACTTCGTCAGCCTGGGGTGCCCCAAGAACCGCGTCGACAGCGAGGTGATGCTGGGCGTGGCCGAGAAGGCCGGCTACAGCCACGTCGCCGACCCCGAGCAGGCGAACGTGATCGTCGTCAACACCTGCGGCTTCATCGACGCCGCCAAGCAGGAGTCGATCGACACGATCTTGGCGCTGTCGCAGCACAAGAGCGGCAGCTGCGAGAAGCTGGTGGTGTCCGGCTGCCTCAGCCAGCGCTACCCCACCGAGCTCGCGAGCGACTTGCCCGAGGTGGATCACTTCTTGGGCTCGAGCGACATGCTCAAGCTCGAGACGGTGCTCAAGGGCGAGGCGGAGCGGGTGCTGGTCGGAAACCCCGCCGATTGGGTGGTGAGCGCGACCGATCCGCGGCGCATCTCCACGCGCGGACGCAGCGCGTACGTGAAGATCGCCGAAGGCTGCAACCGCACCTGCGCTTTCTGCGTGATCCCGGAGCTGCGCGGCAAGCAGCGCTCCCGAGGCGCCGACGACGTCGTGCGCGAGGTCGAAGAGCTGGCGGCGCGCGGCGTGCTCGAGGTGAACCTGGTCTCGCAAGACACCGTCTCCTACGGGCGTGACCTGAAGGACGGCACGAACCTGGCAGCGCTGGTCAAGCGCATCGCCGACGTGCCCGGCTTGCGCTGGGTGCGGCTGTTCTACCTCTACCCCGAGAAGCTCGACGACGAGCTGATCGAGCTCATCGCGACGCACCCCAAGATCGTCAAGTACGTGGACATGCCCCTGCAGCACGCCGCCGACGGCATGCTGCGGCGCATGCGGCGCGGTCACGGCGGCAAGCGCTTGTACGATCTGGTCGCGCGCCTCCGCACGCGCATCCCCGAGCTGGTGTTCCGCACCGCGTTCATCGTCGGGCATCCGGGCGAGACCGAAGCCGAGTACGAAGAGCTGCTCACGTTCATCAAGTTCGCCGAGTTCGATCGGGTGGGAGTGTTTCAATACTCCGACGAGCCGAGCGCCCGCGCGTTCGCGCTCGAAGACAAAGTGCCGCCCAAAGTCGCGGCCGCGCGCGCCAAGAAGCTGATGAGCGTGCAGCGCAAGATCAGCATGAAGAAGCTCCAGGCCATGGTGGGCCGCGAAGTCGAGGTGCTCGTCGAGGGGCCGAGCGAAGACAGCGAGCTGGTGATGGTCGGTCGTCACGCGGGCCAGGCGCCCGACATCGACGGCGTCGTCTACCTCTCGGGCGGGCCGACCGGCATCGAAGCGCGCCCCGGCGAGCTACGCACCGTCTACATCGAGAGCGCCACGGACTACGACTTGCTCGGCGAGCTCACCCAAGAAGACGCCATCGCGCTGCCCGCACCCAAGAAGCGGGCCGCCTCCGTCTCGCCCCTCGCCCACCGCTCGAGCGACGGCCGCCGCCTGACGCTGCGCACCATCTAGCGAGGCCCGAGCTCCCGGCCCCTCGCGCTCCTGGCGACCACTGCTCTGAGCTCGCAGCCGCGGGAGAACGCTATTCGCGATCCGGCACGCGGACGCTGATCGTCGTCGACTCCTCGGTGCCTTGGATGTACCAAACCTCGAGGCGATCGCCGGAGCTGGCTTTGAGCTCGAAGTCGTAGCGCGAGTCGTCGCGCGTCACCTGGCCGGCGATGAGGTCGTTATTGCGGTTCCACGCCAGCACCTCCGCCTGGGGCGCCGCGATGCCCTGCAGGCGCACGTAGCCGGCCTCGTTCGGCGCGCTCACGTCGGGGCGCGACGGGGGCGGCAGCGGCAACGTCGGCGACAGGCAGCTCGCCAAGACGAGGCCTGCGAGCAGCGGCAGCAGCCGACGGGAGGCGCGGACCATCGTCGCTGCGTCTAGCACACAACGTGCCGGCCGGCTCGACGCTCGAGGTACTTTAGCTAGCTCCAACCACCGGAAAACATTCTTTATTTTCGCTCGCGTGGCGCAGCACGCCGGACACTGACCAACTTTGTTGCCGAGATCCGACAACTAAGTTGACATTCAGCGGGGGTAGGCTCGCCCGAAAACTAGGCCGCTTGCGCCAGAACTTGCTAGCGGCAGCAAGAAGTAGTCCCCGCCCATGCGCATCCCCTGGCAGCTCGAGCGCTTTCGCCCATCGCTGCGTCCGCTGCCGCTGCTGATGCTCGGCTCTTGGTTCCTGCACTGGAACGACGGCGCGCCGCGGGCAGCGCGCGCCGAGAGCGACGGCGGTAAGGCGGTGGCGCTCGCGCTCGCCGCGCGCGGGCTCATCGCAGATCCGCTGGACGTGCATTTCATCCCGACCACGCCGCGCCCGTGGGACTTGTCGATCGACCGCGGACGAGCCGTCGTGCGCGCGCACCGCGCGGAGGAGCTCTCCGACATTTACATCGTCGAGACACGCATGGCGCCCGGCGGCTCGCTGCTCGAGATCGACGCCGTCTACAACCTGAGCGCCAGCTCCGCCGCCGACGAGCAGAACCTGGTCGTCAAAGACCAACGCGCCGCGTGGGCCATCGGCGCCAGCGACACCGTGAGCTCGGTGCAGTTCGCGGACTTTCGCGGCCAGCCCCCGCCACAAGGGCCGGGCTGGAACCGCCCGCGCATCTGGCAGAACAAGATCACCAACCTCCAAGAGACGGGCGAGCTGCGCGGAGTCGGCCGACGCGCGTTCAAGCTCGAGCCGCCGGCCTACAAGGTGGTGCTCGGCTTCGCGGGCGGCACCCTGCTGATCGACGCGGACTCGCATAAAATCGCCATCGCCGACGACGGCCGGACCCTCGAAGGTGAGCGCTACATCAAAGACGTGACGCCGCCGATGGCGCGTCCCGGCAACTTCGTCACCTGGGCCGTCGATCGTGTGCGCACGCTGCCGTGGTTCGGTGACGAGCGCATGCAGTGGCTCAAGGCGGTCGCCTTCGGCGGGCGCGACCAGCTCGAACAGATCGTGAGCAGCGTCACCGGCGACGACGGCTCGGAGACCGTGAAGGAAGAGCTCGGCGACTTGTTCGCGGCCGGCTCCGTCGCGCAGACCAACCCGGAGACGGGCTGGCCGCCGCCCCCGATGGAGCCGATGCTCAACCCGCCCCTCCAAGGCGAGGGTCAGTGGGGCTCGCTCGACAAGGATCCGTTCGTGCAGAAGAACCCGGGCGCGCCGACGCCGTTCGTGTTCTCGTTCATTCGTACCGATCGCAAGCGCGTGTACTCGCAGGTGTTCGTGACGCTGTGGGATCCGCGGCAAGTCGAGCTGCACGCGATGAGCGGCACCGTCGAGCCGATCAGCGCCACCGGTGAGACCGGCCCCGGACAGGTGCCGCGCGATCCGCAGGTGCTGAAGCGCTTCGTCGCCGGCTTCAACGGCGGTTTTCAAGCCATACACGGCGAGTTCGGCATGATGGCGGAGCGCACCGTTTATCTGCCGCCGAAGCCGTATGGCGCCACCGTCGCGGAGCTCGAAGACGGCTCGACCGCCTTCGGCACGTGGCCCGAGACGCCCGACGTGCCGAGCGACATCATCTCCTTCCGGCAGAACATGACGGCGCTCGTCGAGAACGGCGCGCTCAACCCCTGGAAGCGCCATTGGTGGGGGGGCTTGCCTCCCGGCTGGACCGAAGAGAGCCGCACGGTGAGGAGCGGCCTGTGCATGACGAAGGAAGGCTTCGTCGGTTACTTCTACGGCGGCAGCGTGGATCCGGACGTGCTGGGCATCGCGATGCAGCGAGCGCGCTGTGACTACGGCATCCACCTCGACATGAACCCGGGACACACCGGGCTCGAATTCTACCGCACCGGGCCCAAGGGCACCCTACCGCTGCCTAACCGCAAGCTCGACGGCGTGTGGGAGGCGCGAGGTAACGTACCGGGCCTGCAAGGCTGGGAGTTCATGTCGCGCCGGATGATGAAGTACATGGCGCTGATGAACTTCCCCCGCTACGTGAGCGTCGAGCAGCGGGACTTCTTCTATCTCACGCTGCGAGCCATTTTGCCGGGAGAGCCGCTGACGCCACGCGTGCAGCCGCCGGAGGCCGGCGAGGGCGTGTGGCGCGTCGAAGGTTTGCCGCAGCACGGCTGGCCCTACGCGGTGGCGACCACCAACTTGCGCACGGACCCAGCCGAGGCAGCGTTTCGCATCGGGGTGATCAAGCTCGACGGCAAGCTCGTGCGCGTGGCGCAGCCTGGCGACGTCGAGCCGAAGGTCGTCGTCGAGCTGCGCGGGCAGAGCGAGTCGAGCCCGAACGAGATCTCGCTGTATCACGCGGACAAGCTCGGCTTTCACATCGCCTACCAGCCGCGCCTCGAGGGCTCGCTCCGCGTGGCCTCCGGCGTCCCCGCGGACCAGGCCGCGGCCAAAGACGCGACCGCGGCGATGGGCATCGACGCGAACGGCGCGCTCTTGTACGCGCGCGTGACCGCTGGACAGCACGCGAGCGGCGACGGCGAGCGCCTCGGCGCGCTGCTGGCTGAGCTCGGCTGCCAGACGGTGCTCTACCTGCCGCGCCCCCTCGCCACGCTGCTCGGCACGAGCGGAGACGCTTCGAATGCTCCTGGCTTCGGGGTTCGCCTCGTGCGCACCGAAGGCCCCGGCGCGCGCCGCCTCTTCCCCGACACGCCCATCGTGAAGCCGACCGTCTGGGCCCCGCTGCAGCAAAAACGCGTTCGCTACAAAGGTGGAATCTAGGCGGACTGCGCTTTCCTACGTTTCGCTACTCAGACACACCAGGTGAGCCGCGACGAGGGTCGCCGTGACGCGCTTCGGCACGAAATTGGGAGGAGAAACCGATCCAGTCGGGCGCAAATTCCACCAATACTTCTCGCCAAGTTAAAAAGCGGGAGGTATCTTTACGCGACGAAAATTCTCGGTGGGCTTGTTAAACGTCTAATTCCGGACCGCGGGCCGTCGCGGTTCGCTGCCACGACGGACCTTGACCCACCTGGGCTTTCCAAGACCGGCCGCCAGAGCAGGGTCAGAGTAAAGAGCAGAGAGAGCAGCAGCGATGAGCGATAAGGCGAGTTCGGATCTCGACGTTTTTGACGGACTGGCGGCAAAGAAATCACGACCGAGCGGCGCCGCGCCTGCCCCGCTTCCCAGCACCCGTGGCCCCGTCCCGCCGCCGGCTCCGCCCTCGAATACTCGCCAAAAAACGCTGCTCGGCCTGCCCGCGCCCACCAAGCCCGGTCCGCCGCCGCCCCCCGCGCCGAGCAAGCCTCCTGCGCCGCCGGTTCCGCGCAGCAGCATGCCGCCGGCCCCCTCTCCGCCGCCGCTGAAAACTCAGCCCGGCGGCTTCCCTCCCCCCCCGCCGCCTCCGAGCATGGCGGGCGCGCCGAAGCCGCCGCCCGTTCCCGGAGTATCGGTGCCGCCACCGCCGCCGCCACCACCGCTGGCAGCCAGCTCCCGGGAAGACGACGACAAAACCCCGGTGCCTTCGTTGAAGGTGCCCCCCCCCCCCCCC
>JAEYWK010000096.1 GCA_023431345.1 Pseudomonadota bacterium | reverse complement strand
GCTTGAGCCTCCGTCGACTGCGCGGGCAGCTGCCCGCGGCGCGCGCGTGCCAGGCACGCGCCACAAACCCCGGCCTACCAGCCCCGATACCGCCGACGGCAACTTACGACCGTCGGGCACGGGCACGTTTACGCCGAGACCAGCAATTTAGGGACACTCCCTAATCCTCGCAGCTCTGCGCCAGCTTGATCAGCATCGACACGATGCGCACGAGCATGCCCTTGGCCGCTCGGTGTCCGGCTTCATCCAAAAGCTTGAGCCGCTGGCAAACATCCAGCAGCGCCGCCGACTCAGTTGCCGACCCTCTCGCCGTCACGTAGTCCCGCCGCTTATCGAGCTTCGAGTGCTTGCCAGCGCCCTCCGCAAGATTGAGCACGATGGACAGCGAGGCCCGCGTGAACTGGTCGGCTAGATGACTCCGCCCACGTGGCAATCCCTCGATGATTGCGTTCGCCAAGATCAGAAAATCCAGCGCCAAATCGTACACATCCAGTCGTTCGTGATCGAGTTGCATCACGCCCTATCGGTCACCTGCATCACTAGTTGCTTGAGGCAGCGCGGACTGCGCGGGCAGCTGCCCGCGGCGCGCACGCGCCACAAACCCAGGCCTACCAGCCAAAAACACGCCGACGGTGACTTACGGACCATCGGGCACGGGCACGGGCACGGGCACGTTTACGGCGAGACCAGCAATTCAGGGACACGCGCTAATATTGGTTGCGCACCCCGATCAGGAAGCGGACCGAGTCGAACTCGGCGCCGCTCTCGATCGTCTCGGTGCCGAAGCCCACCAGCGCTTGAAAAACGCTGTCGCGATTGCGGCTGGTCTCGAGGCCGATCGCGGTCGACACTCGCGCGCGTCCCGGGCGGATGCCCTGGAGGTGCGGGCCGAGGACGTTGCCGAGGCTCGCTTGCAGCGAGCCGCTGAGCGCCAGCCAGATCGGCCAAGAATAGCGCAGCGTCGCCACGACCGCGCTGCGATCGAACAGACGCCCCGAGCGCAGGCCCGGCATCGTGCGCCCCCCGCCGAGGCCGGCGAGCTGCGTGAACGGTACCGGCCTCTCCCCGAGCGGATCGACGAAGATCGTCGTCAGCGCGAGGCTCAGCATGCGGCCGCCTTGGTTCAGATCGACGAAGCCTGAGAGCGTCGTCCCGTAGCGTAGCCAGCCCGCCGAAGGCGCGTTCTTCAAGTCGACGCTCTGCTCTACGAACGTGTCGAGCCGCGCGCCGCTGCTTCGGCGCGAGCGGCGACGCGAGTCGAGCACCAGGCGAGCTCCCGCGAAGGGCGCGCGAAAGCCGTCGCGAAAGCCGGCTGGCTCCGGTAGCTCTCCGGCCGCGACGGCGTCGTCGAGCGACGGTTGAAAATCGGAGGCGTCGCGCTCTCCGTCGTTCCACGTGGTGTGACCGTACGCAGCGCCACGGTAACCCGCGCTGACGTCGAGCGAGCTGTGCCCATCGAAGCTGAGGTGCGATTGGAAGCGCGCGAACGCGGTCTCGCCGGAGTAGCGCACCTTGTTGGTTTCGCGCACGTCGGGGCCGACCCCGTAGAATGCGTAGTCGGGGCGGCGCGTCAGCGTCGACGTCAGGCTGAGCTCCAGTCGATCGTCGATGATGAAGCGCTCGGTGACGGTGCCCGAGAGCCAGCTCGAGTCCCACATCGCGCCGCGCAGGCGCAGCTGGTGGCCCTTGAAGCCGACGTCGTCCCAGTAGGCATACAAGCCGAAGCTCGGCTCGAAGCCGAACTCGATCAAAACGAACGGTACGACGCCGGCGGAGCGCTGCTCGCCCAGGGCCAGGAAGTCGGAGATCGCGGCAGGCCAGCCTGACTTTTCGGCGTAGGTGATGCCGGCTTCGAGCGGTCGCCTGACGACGTACTCGCTCACCGCGTAGGCAGGCAGCAGCAGCAAGCGTGGAGCCCACAGCAGCTTGCGGCCGAGGGGCTCTGGCGGGCCCCCGCGCCCGTCGTAGTCGGGGCGCTTGCGTTGGGGCGGCGGCTCGGAGGCGGCCGGATCTCGGGTCGGTTCCCGCGGCTTCGCCGGCGTCACTGCCGGGGGCGCCGCCGCCAGCGCCGGGGAAACCGCGAGGAATGACGGCAGGAACGGCGTGAGCAGCGGCGCGGCGAACGACGCGAGCGCGAGGCGTGCGAAGAGTCCGGCCGAGCTCACCTGCGCGCACCTTACCCGATCTTCTGCTGCGGAGGCTCCGCACAGGAGCGGTTCTCGGCCTCGCCAGGGGTCGTGTTTGCCGAGCCCGCCCGCGAGCGAGCTTGCGAGCGGCGCGGCGATCAGATTCACTTTGAGGTCGAGGTAATCCGTGACGGCACTCACCCGCATCTCCGACGACGAACGGCTGTTTTTCGATACCGTGCTGGACTTCGCCAAGCAGCGCATCGGGCCGAAGGTCATGCAGATGGATGAATCGGCGACCCTCGACCCGAGCTTGTTGCCGGAGCTGTTCCAGCTCGGGGTGATGGGCGTCGAAATCCCCGAGCAGTACGGCGGCTCGGGCGCCAGCTTCTTCAATGCCATCTTGGCGGTGGAGGCCCTGGCGCACGTCGATCCGAGCGTGTCGGTGCTGGTCGACGTGCAGAACACGCTCGTCATCAACGCCCTGTTGCGCTGGGCGAACGAGGCGCAAAAGCTGCGCTACTTGCCGAAGATGGCAAGCGAATGGGTCGGCTCGTACGCGCTCAGCGAGGCGTCGTCGGGCTCGGACGCGTTCGCGCTCAAGCTGCGCGCCGACAAGCAGGGAGACCGCTACGTGCTCAACGGGCGAAAGCTCTGGATCACCAACGCGGCCGAGAGCTCCCTGTTCGTGGTGTTCGCGAACGTCGACCCGGCCCTCGGCTACAAAGGGATCACCGCCTTCATCGTGGAGAAGACGTTCGCGGGCTTCAGCGTCGGCAAGAAGGAGCACAAGCTGGGCATTCGCGCGTCGAGCACGTGCGAGCTGATGTTCGACAACGTCGAGGTTCCGGTCGAGAACGTGCTGGGCGAGGTCGGGCGCGGCTACAAGATCGCGATCGAAGCCCTCAACGAGGGCCGCATCGGCATCGGCGCGCAAATGCTGGGGCTGGCTCGCGGCGCGTTCGACGGCGCGCTGCCGTACATGCGGGAGCGCGTGCAGTTCGGCAAACCGATCGCCGACTTTCAGGGCATGCAGTTCCTCTACGCGCGCGTCGCCATGGAGATCGAAGCCGCGCGGCTGATGGTCTACAACGCGGCCCGTCTAAAAGACGGCGGGCAGCCGTTCGTGAAAGAAGCAGCCATGGCCAAGCTCTATGCCTCGGAGGTGGCCGAGCGCACCGCCAGCCAGTGCGTCGAGTTCTACGGCGGCGTCGGCTTCACCAAAGAGTACCCGGCCGAGAAGTTCTACCGCGACGCCAAGATCGGCAAGATCTACGAGGGGACCAGCAACATGCAGCTCGTCACCATCGCCAAGCTACTTTGAGGCGACGGTCGCGACGTCGGCACTTCGCCGCAGCGCGTCGAGCGGGGGCGCCAGTACACACCCTGAAGGGTGATGTGAGCGCGCGCGCTTGCAAGTTTGTAAAACACGTTGCATTCACGCTCGGAGACGAGCCCGCATCTGCTGCCGCCGCGTGGCGCGTCGGCGGTGACGCGCGGGCGCATCAGTAGCCGACGGAGTCGCGCACGTTGCGGCGACGCTGGTCGATCGCCCACTGGAGCACCGCCACCAACTCCTCGGGGTGGCTCGGCTTCGCGAGCACGCTGTGAGCGAGCTCCTGACTTTGATCCGGCGAGAGCGACTCAACGTGAGACGAGTGGACCACCCGCATGACCGTGGGGTGTTCCTTCTTGAGCCTCGTCAGGAGCGAGACCCCGTCCAAGACGGGCATGTGTAGGTCGGTGACCACCACGTCATAGGTCTTGCTTTCGATCAGCATCAGACCGGCCTCCGCGCTCTCGGCCATGTCGATTTCCCAACCGGGGCGGGCTCCCAGCAGCAGTCGGCGCAGCGCGCGAAGCACGATGGGGTCGTCATCCACCAGGAGCACGCGGGGCGAGCGCACGCCGGGGCCGGAGGTGGGAGGGACGCTGAAGACCATGTAGGTGCGCCATATAGCAAAAGTCTTGCCAAGCCTGAGCACTGGGCCGGCCGTGGCGGCCCGTCGGCCGTATTTGGGGTCTTGCCCCGCCGACGCGCGCGGCTATGGTGGCGACCCCATGGTCGAACCCGGGCTCGTCACGCTGACCAAAATCGTCGGAACTCTGCTGCTCGCGATGGGCATCATTCCGTTCTTGTTCTTGCTCTCCCCGGGCGGCGACAAGTCGGAGCCCAAAGAAAACTTCGACGATATCAACTGAGCGCTGGGTCTTCGCACGGCGCGGGCCGGTAGACGTGCCCGTGCCCGACTTTCCGTAAGGAATCGAGCCGGTTCGTCGGGGGAGGCAGCAGAGAACGCGTCGCGCTTGAAACCGATCGCGGCGAGCGCCGTACAGCGAGCACGACGCCGCGCCGACACGCGCGGCCATCGAGGGAGTACGCGATGCAGCTGAATCGGATGATGCTCATGGGCGCCGCTTTGTTCGGCGCGACTGCGTGCAGCAAGGAGCCGGCAGCGGAGCAGACGCTCGCGCCCACCGCGGCGGCGCTCGAAGCCGCCAAGCCGAGCGCCCCGGGCGCGGTCGCGCTGCGCGTCGAGCAGAGCAGCAGCAGCTTCACGTTCTCGATGGACTCGCCGCTCGAGAAGATCGACGGGGACGCGCCCCAGTCGATCGCCGGTGAGCTGCTCGTCGACCCCACCGACTTGGCGAAATCGACGGCGCTCATCAAAGCCGACCTGAGCTTGCTCACGCTGTACCAGCAGAAGCGCGGTGACGAGAAGGCGGGCTACGGCGAGCGCAAGAAGAGCGATCTCCAGAACGAGCACGCGCGCGACTGGCTGCAAATCGTGGCCAAGGCAGGCGAAGTCACGCCCGCGCAAGCGGAGATGAATCGCTTCGCGGAGCTGAAGATCGACAAGCTCGAGGACCTGAGCGCAAGCGACCTGACCAAGCTCAGCAGTGCCGAGCGCA
Organism: Pseudomonadota bacterium; assembly: GCA_023431345.1. GTDB lineage: Bacteria > Myxococcota_A > Polyangia > Polyangiales > Polyangiaceae > PMG-095. The sequence goes on along the minus strand of JAEYWK010000096.1, from coordinate 121,921 downwards.
AGGTGACGGCGACGGCGACGGGCGACTTTCGTCTCCACGGTCGCAAGGCCAGTAAGCGCGCGAAGGTCGAGCTCAGCTTCTTTTACGCGGGCGATAAGCTGGAGCGCGTCGCGGTGAAGACGCGGGAGCCGCTGCTGGTCACGCTCGAAGAGTTCGACGTTCACCCACGAGACGCCGCGGGTAAGCTGGTGAAGACGCTGAGCGAGGCGCTGTCGAGCAACCTCAAAGGCAAGGTGGCCAAGGAAGCCCCCGTCGACGTGAGCTTCGTCGCCCGCGCGAAGTAGCGCTCATTTGCGGATCGCCTCGCGCAGCACGGGCAACCTCAGCGCGGTGCCGGCGCGGCTCACTCCGACGACCACGTCGCTCTGCGGGGGGCCGCTGAGCTGCGCGCGCGCGTCGTGCATCGAGCTCGGGCGCGCGTCGTTGATGCTGGTGAGGACGTCGCCGGGTTGCAGTCCTGCGCGCTCCGCCTCGCTGTTCTCGGCGACGCTGACCACCACGACTCGTAGCTCGGCGCCGCTGCCGCGCTCGCCGAGCGTGATCGCGACGCCCGCGGGCGCGAACGGATCCTGCTCCGAACCCGTCTGCTGCAGCTGGATGCGCACCCCCGTCGTGGTGCGCAGGCTCTGCACCTCGACCTTCGCGGAGCCGCGCCCGCGGTCGGGTGAGAAGACGTCGAGGGTGGCGGGGCCGCTCGCCAGACCCTGCAGGCTGAAAGCGCCGCGCGCGTCCGTCACCGCGACGCCGCGAGGGAGCGTCTCCGCGGGCAGGTACGACGGGGCGCGGCCCACCGCGACGCGCGCCCCCGCGACCGGATCGCCGCGCTCGTCGAGCACCTCGCCTTCGACCGCGCCCGGCTCTTCGAGGTCGAGCGGTGGCAGCTCGAAGGCGCGGTCGCGTCGGCCTGGGTTTGCGACCGCGGCCTCGAAGCTGCCTTCGGCGAAATCGGGGTGACTGACGTGGAGCTTCACGGGGCCGAGCGCGACGTCTGCGAGCTGATACTCACCATCGGCGTTGGTGGTCGCGGTCTTGCGCACCCCTTGGCTGCTCAAGGTGACGAGCGCCCCTTCCACCCCGCGCCGACCGCGCAGCGTCGTCACGCGGCCTCTCACGAGCGCGCCGCGCGTCAAGCGCAGCGACAGCCGGCCCTTTGCGTCTTTGGCGGCGACGGCCAGCGCTTGCCGCGCGAAGCCCGGTGCCTGGGCCGAGACGCGCAGCGGCAGCCCCGCCGCGGCCTCGACCTGCAGCATGCCGTCGCGATCGCTGAAGCCGGTGCTGCGAAGCGGCTCTGCGGGATCGAGCGAGAGCACGTTCACCTCGGCGAGCTCGACGGCTGCGCCCTCCTCGTCGACGACTTCGACCGTGAGCGGATCGCGCTGCGCGGGCAGGGTGATCTCGAGCGTCTCGCGCTTGCCTTCCTCGACGGTGAGGGGGATGCGCTTGGCGACGCGGCTCGGGCTGTCGGCGCGGCGCACGTTGACCGTGACCTCACGCGGCAGCGCGCTGAACGCGAACGAGCCGTCGCTCGCGGTGATGGTGGAGCGCTGGAAGGTCCCGCGCTCGGCCACGACCTCGATCTCGGCGCCGGCGATCGGCTGATCGCGCTCGTCTCGCAGGCGGCCTTCGAGCGAGCCGCCGCGCAGCAGCGTCAGCTTGACGCTGGCTTCGCCGCCCGGGCTCAGCGCCACGCCCTCGCTCACCGCTTCGACGAAGTCGGGGTGACGCACGAGCGCGCGCACGCGGCCGGGCGTGACGGGAGCCGCGCGGAAGCGCCCGCCGCTGTCGGTGATCCAGGGCGTGAGCTCTTCCTCGGTGTCCAGCGGCTCGCTGCCCGCTGCCAGCGCGGCGGCGCCGAGCGCGGCGTTGCTGCCGGGGATGGGCGGGATGGGGCCCGGCATCACGCCCAGCTCCCCCGCCGAGATCAGCGGTGGTGGCCCGGAAAGAGCCCAACTGAAGTGCGAGCGCCGGAAGCGGAGCAGCAGCGGGGTCTCCGAGATCGGCAACCCCATCGCGTCGGAGCCCACGATCTCGATCGACGCGCCGTCGATCGGGAAGCCGCGCGCGTCGGTGACCTCTCCGCGTAGCGTTCCCCCGCGCAAGAGCGGCAGTCGCACCGCTTCGGGCGACGTATCGGGCACGGCGACGACGGCGCTGCCCACGAAGTCGGGTGCGCGCCCGGACAGCGTCGCGGGGCCGCTCGAGATCGGGCCGAGCACCACCTTGCCGTCGGTGCCGCTCCGGCCCCGCAGCGGAAAGCTGCTCAAGCCTTCCTCGGCCAGCACCACGTCGGCGCCGGGCACGAGCACCGGGCTCGGGCCATCACCGTCGGTGACGAGCGCGGTGACGAAGCGACCGGGCTCGAGCGTGAGCGTGACTTCCTGATCTTCGCCGCGATCCAGCAGCAGGCCGACCACCACGCGCGAGACCTGCTGGGCCTTGACGGCTCGCAGGTCGTAGCTGCCCGCGAGCAGGCCGCTGATCTTGGCGTTGCCGTGCTCGTCGGCCTCCGTGCTGCGCGCCGGCCACAAGGTGGCGCCACCGATCTGGACGCTCGCGCCCGCGGCCACGCTGCCGTCGGCGTGCTTCACGTGGACCAAGACGCTGCCGAGGCGGCGCAGCGCGATCTCGACGCTGCCGGAGACGCCAGCGCGCGAGACGCTCTCGTAGCCGGGGGCCGAGGCTTTGACGCTGAACGGGCCAGGGCCGAGACGCGTGAGCGTAGCGTTGCCGGCGGAGTCGGTGAGGGCGCCGAAGGGCAACGGGTCGGCGCTGGTCACGAGCACCGTCGCTTCCGCCAAGGGAGCGTGCGCTTCGTCGGTGACGTTCACGTGGAGCTCGCTGGCGCGTGGCAACGTGAGCTCGACGTCGCTCTGCCCGCCTTCCATGAGCAGCTGCGTCGAGACGCGCGCGAAGCCGGGCGCCTCGGCCAACACCCAAACGCGGCCGCGCGGGATGCGGGTGAGCGTGGCTCTACCGCTGGCGTCCGTGACGCCGCGCCCTGCGTCGAAATAGCGTCCCCGTTGCTCCCAAAAGACGCGCAGCTCGGCTCCGGCGAGGGTGGCGCCGTCAGGGCTCGACACGCGAGCTTGCAGGCGGCCGTCGCGCTCGGTCTCGGCGACCGCGACGGGAGCGGCGACCGGGACCGGTGCAGGGGAAGGTAGGCGCACGCGGCTGTCTCGAGAAATCCCGAGCACGACCGCGAGCAACGCCACCGTCCCGATCAGGACGACGAGCGCGTCGAAGGCCCGTAAGAAGGCGCGGCGGCCAGCCGGAGGCACGCCTGGACCATAACGCGGAAGCCCCCGCCGTTTGTTTCCGCTATCTTTGAAGGATGCGCCCGCTCCGCGCCGCAGCTTTCGCCTCGGCAGCGGCGCTTTGGCTGACTTCGTGCGGGAACGAGCGTCCTCCCTTCATTGGGGACTCGCCGGCCGGAGGGCGTGGCGGGGGCGGGGGCGAGGGCGCGCTGAACGTGGCCGGTACGAACGTCGCGCCGAGCGGCCCCTGCGGTTCGCAGACGATCCCGGCCGTGTCCAATCCGCCCAACATCAGCTTCGTCATCGACCACTCGGGCAGCATGGGCAACGTGTTGGCCGGCAATGGGCTCAGCAAGTACGAGAACGCGCGCATCGCGCTGTCGCGCGTGCTGCGGGCGATAGGCCACCGCGTCAGCTACGGCGCTGCGATCTTTCCCGGCCTCGACGGCGCCACCGGTTGCGAAGCGGGCGACGAGCTGATGCGCGTCGGGCCCGGTGATCCGGCCAGCTACGCGCGCGAGAACAAGACGGGGCCGCGCCTCGCCGATTTGCTGCGACGGCTCACCCTGGCCGGGCTCGACGGCGGCACGCCGATCGCGCCCACCCTCGACAAGATGCGCGGGATCTTGAGTGAGCTCGAAGGCGAGACCTACGTGGTGCTGATCACGGACGGCGCGCCCAATTGCAACATCGAGCTGACCTGCGGCGCGGACGCCTGCATCCCCAACATCGAAGGGCTGACGGCGGACGGCATGGAGTGTACCGCAACCGCCAATTGTTGCTCTCCGTCAGAGCGAAACCCATTTGCCAATCTGTCGTGCGTCGATCACGACGCTAGCTTGGAGGCGGTGGCCGCGCTCGCACGCTCGGGCATCCGCACCTTCGTGATTGGTATGCCGGGCAGCGAGCCCTACGAGCTGCTCTTGAACGAGATGGCAGTGCTGGGGGGCACGGCGCGTGACCAGACGACACAGTACTATTCGGTCGCAGACACCGCCGCGCTCGAGGGGGCGCTCCGCGCCATCGCCGCCTCGGTGGCAATCAGTTGTGAGATTTCGCTGGATTACGCGCCGCCGGACCGCGACTTCGTGAACGTGTACTTCGACGGCGAGCTGGTAGAATATGACTCCGAATCCGGCTGGGAATGGGCCGACGACGGGCAAGTGGTGATCCGCGGTCGGGCCTGCGAGCAGCTGAGCGCGGGTGATGTCGTGGAAGTGCAGGTACTGGCAGGCTGCAAGACAGTCGTGAAGTGAACGCAGCGAGAGGTTGTTGTATAGGATGCCCGCCGTGACGACGAACCTGGACCTGGCCGAGCTCCGTCTCCGCATCGACGCGGTCGATCAACAGATCTTGAAGCTGGTGCACGAGCGCATCGGTCTCGTCGTGTCCGTCGGCGAGTACAAACGTCAACGCGGGCTGCCCGTCTACGATCCGGCTCGCGAGCGCGACTTGCTCGAGCGCCTCAGCCAAGCCGCAGAGCCTCCCCTCGACGCCGAAACCATCCGCAGGATCTTCGAGCGCCTCATCGACGAATCGCGGCGCATCGAGCAGCATCACATGGGCTGAGGGCCGCGAATGGCCGAGCGCTGCTCAGTGCAGCGTGTGCCACCGCCCTTCATGCTCGACCTTCGGCACCTCGACGTCGGGGAGCCGTTGGAGCATGGCGGGCGGGGGAACCGCGGGAGCACCCGTATCTTCGGCGGGTGAACGCGCGAGCACGATGTGAACGCGAGGCGCGGAGTCGGAGGCGTCGACGCGCATCGCCAAGCGACGACGCACGTCGTCTTCCGCCGCCTCTTCGCGCTCCCAGCGCCTGAGCGTCGCGGCCGCTTTTCGGCGCTTTTTGCGCCAGCCGAGCACGAACAACCCGAGGGTGCCGGCCCAAATCACGCTGCCCGAGAACAGCACCGGCCAGAAGGTGTAGCGCTTGGCGACCTCTTCTCGCCATTCGCTCTCGATGGCCGCCGCTTCTTCGCCGTACGAGTTCAGCAGCGCGCTGTCCATCGTTTCGCCGTCGCGCAGGCGCGAGACGAGGCCGCGGAAGCGGTGCTGCTCCTCGCGACGCACCAAGAAGCGCACGACGTCGGCGGCCTGCGCGTAGGCGACGCTGGCTTCGTCTTCATCGGCGGGGAAGGTGCGCTCGAGCTGGCCCAGCGTGAGCAGGTTGTCGGCGACCGTCGCCGTCCACAGCGTGTGCATGCGTACGAAGGACGTTTCGCCGGACGCGAGGACCGCGAAGCCCTCGTTGAACCAGCGCGGAACAGGGCGCCCGTTCACCGCGTCTTCCAGCGCGAGGTGCGCCAGCTCATGGCGAAACACCTCGGTCAAGTCGTGATCCGAGTTGGGGTGTACGGGCTTGATCGTCAGCAGCGCGAGCCCAATCTCGGGGTATGCGACGCCCGCCGCGTAGTCGGGATAAGGCGCGTTCGGGGGCGCCAGCGTTGCCATCTCGCCGGGCGTGCGCGCGATCGCGACGCGCACCTCCGAGAGCACGGGCTGACCCAGCCATTCGGTGAGCTGGGTGCGCGTGGCGGGCGCCTCGGCGATGAGCGGCTGCACGCGCTCGCGGATGGACGGGTGGTAGACGAACTTGATCCAGCCGCCGTCGTAGGTGTTGAAGCCCGCGGGCACTCCCGGCATGCGCAGCGACCCGCCGTGGCTACGCGGAGCATCGGAGGGCGCCTCCCGGCGGCTCTCGACAGGCGTGTCGGTGTCTACCCGTAGCTCGGGCGTCCCCGTGCGCACGCCCGGCTCCGCCGCGGGTGCCGACCAGGCAGCCTCTGACCACAGCGCCGACAGCGAGAGCAAGACCAGTGCGGAGAGCCGCATCCTGATCAAATATGATGCGGTCAGGACCCCGCGCCAAGCCAGGAGAGCGCGGCGAACGAAACGGGCGCCTCGGTAGGCAGAGACCGCGAGAGCTGAGGGCTTCTCGCCAGCAGCACTCCGCAGACGATCAGGGTTAGCCAGCCGGCGATCGCTGGCCCTGCTCCCACTCGCGCCAGCCAGCGCGGGGTTTTCAGCAGCCCTGCTCCCAGGGCGGCCAGGCTCAGCGTCAGAAAATCTACCATGCTCGGCCAGGCTCCCCCGCCGGCCAGGACGAGTGTTGCGAGCAACGACAGACCACAGCCGAGGAGGAAGAGCTTTTGCCAAGCAGAATTTACCGCGGCGCTGCCCTCGCTACGCAGGACACGTAACGAGAGAAAGAGGCACAGCGCGAGCACGCCCAGCGCCACGACCGCGAAGGTCGCGCCGCCGAGGGGACGATGGTGAGTCGTCGATTTGAGCACGCCTCCGAAAAGCGCAAGGGGCAGCGCTGACAAAGCTGCCCCAGCCGCGACCGCAAGGTCGGCACCTCGCCGTTCGTCCACGCGGGTTTGCCGCAACCACGAGGTGATGGGTACGACGACCAGCGACGCCGATGCCGCAAGTGGGATGAGCGCGCTGGCGGGGGCCCCCGCCTGCAGCAGCCGCCAGGTCGCCGGGAGCGCCGCCAGCAAAGAACCAACGACGCCCGCGACGAGCACCGGCCCGGTGCCGCCTCGTTCGCTCAAACCGGACGCAGCTCCAAGCGGACGCGACTCGCCGCCTGCTCGGAGACGTAGCCGTTGTCGAGGAACCAGCGCACTCCGCGAGCGAGCGCCTCGCGCGCGCTTCGGTGCTGGTAGCCCAGCTCTCGCTCCGCCTTTTCGCTCGTCACCCAGACGTTGGCGCCGACGTAGTCGCGCGCGATACGGGTCGTCAGGATCGGCTCGCCGCCGCGGAGGCGCGCCGACAGCTCCCAGAGCGAGCCGACGAGGCGGGCGAGGCCGGGGCTCGAGGGCTTTTGGGGCTCGGCCAGGCCCGTGATGTCGGCCAGGGTCTCGAAGACTTGTGAATACGAGAGGTTGTCGCCACCCAAGATGTAGCGCTCGCCGACCTTGCCCTCTTCCATCGCGAGCACGTGGCCGAGCGCGACGTCCTCGACGTCGACGATGTTGAGGCCGCCCGCCACCGTGGGGAAGCGCAGCGAAGGGGAGTGCTTGAGGTAGCGGAGCAGCGTTTGGCCGTTGGGGGTCGGCTTGCGATCACCGGGGCCCGCCATGGTGCCCGGCAGCACGCTCACGATGGACATGCCTTCCGCGACGGCTTCGCTCACGACCTCGTCGGCCTGCACCTTCGCCTGAATGTACGCCTCGGGGTCGCTCAAGTTGAGCTCGTGCGTCTCATCCATCGGCTCCTCTTGAGTGGTGCCGAGCACCGCCACGCTGCTCGTGACCACGATCTTCTCGACCCGCTTGGCCTTGGCGGCGCGCAGCACGTTCTTCGTTCCCACCACGGCGGGGTCGATGACGGTCCGGGGGTCCTTCGCCCACAGCTTGAAGTTGGCAGCGGTGTGGTACACGCGGCTGACGTTGCTCATCGCGCGGTAGATGCTGCTCTCGGACATGATGTTGCCGACCTGCAGCAGCAGGCGATCTTGGGGCAAGCCTTCGAGCGCTTTCAGGTTGGTCTCGGGCCGCACGAACGCCTTTACCCGCTCGCCACGATCGAGCAGCTTGCGCACCAGCGTGGCGCCCAAAAAGCCGTTCGCTCCAGTGACCAACACGTAAGGCTGCTGCTGCTTCATGAGCGCTCTCCTACCACTACTTCGCTCGGGGGGGCCAGATGCCAGGCGGCCCCGCAGATGCGGCGAGCGTCGGGCCGAGCGTTGAGTATGCTCCGCCCGTGACCGCTCTTTCGTTGCGAAAACCGTTGTGGCTCGGCGCGATTTTGCTAGTTGGGCTCGCCTCACCTCGGCGCGCGCACGCGGACGCGCCGCTGCCGGTGCACGCTCCGGCGGGTACGGGGCAAGCGGCGCTCAGCGTCTTCGTCGACAAGGCAGGCGACGTCGCGGCGGCGAGCTGCGCCCAGAGCCCTTGCACGCAGCGCCCGGTGAGCCTGAACGTGCCCGCGACGCTGCGCGGCAAAGCGCGGGCCGACGTCGTGGCCCTCGGCGCGGGTCGCCGCGCGATCGTGGTGTCGGCGACGGACGGCAGCTCGAGCTACCGCGCGGTGGTCGCGGCGCCGCTCGGAGCCGGAGCGCCGAAGGTGCTGTTCGCGGGCTTGGTCGGCGCCATCAACGGCCAAGAGGGGACGCGCTCGGGGCCGATGGTGCAGATCTCCGACGCCGGCGACGGCACGCGCCGCGTGCTCGTGGGTGAGCAGCACGAAGGCGTGTCGCTCTGCGGTAGGCCCACGATCCTGGCGCCGCAGCTGCTGAGCCCCGAGGTTCTGGAGCTGAAGGCGGCGAAGGTGCAGCGCTTGAGCGTGGCCGAGCGTGACGCCGCGCGCAGCGTGAAAGCAACGCGCTTGCCCGACGAGGAGACGAGCCACGCCGCGAGCTCGGTGCTGGCGGCGATCGCGGCGTCGAGCGCGGTGGGCGCGCCGCAGGCCCTCACCGACGGAGATCCGGAGACGAGCTGGTCGGAGAACGTGGGCGGCGACGGCAAGGGTGAGTTCGTGTTGATGCACGCGCCGCCCGAGCTCGCCATCTCCGGTCTCGAGCTGGTGATCCGCCCGAAAGATCGGCAGATCGAGGGCGGCGCGGCGCCCGAGCGCTTGTTCATCGCGGGGCCGCGCGACGTCGTCGAGGTCACGCTGCCGGAAGACGCGTGGCGTAGCCCGGGCGCTCGCTACCGCATCCCGCTCGAGCCGGCGCTGCAGGGCGGCTGTCTCGCGGTGGTGCTCGATACCAGCTTCGATCGCAGCAAGACGGCCAAGGTCACGCTGAGCGAGCTGTCGGTCGTGACGGAGTTTGCCGCGAGCGAGCTGCCGGCGCTGGTGGCGGCGCTGGCCGGCGGCGGTCAGCGCGCCGAGGCCGCCAAGACGCTGCTGGCGGCCGGTGGCCCTCCCGCGTTCGCGGCCGTCGCGCAGGCGTTCGACGGGCTCGACGAAGGCGGCAAGCGCGTCGCGCTCGCGATCCTGGATCAAGCGCCGTGCGAGACGAGCGCGCCCGTCTACGTGTCGGCGCTCAGCGGCAAGATCGACGCGCAGGTGCGGCACGCGCAGAACCGCTTGCGGCGCTGCGCGGCGGCGGGCGGCGCGGCGCTGGCGGCTCGCCTGGAGAAGACCGACAAAACGGACAAACGCCTGATGCCGCTGCTCGTCAATCAGCTCACGCTGACCGACCCTGCGCGCGCCGTGCAGGCCTTCCTGCCCCTGATGGACGAGAAGACGGTAGCGCGGCGGCGTCTGCTGCGTACGGCGCTGGCGCAGGCCGCGCGGGTCCCGGGCGCGGCGCCGGTGGTGCGGGCGGCGCTCTCGGATCCGAGCACGCCGAAGGTCGCCCTCATCGACCTCTTGCGCGCGCTCGGAGATGAGGCGCCGCGCTTTCAACCCGAGGCAGGGCAAGCGCTGGCGCGCCTCACCCGCGGTTCGCCCGAGCTGCGAGCGCGCTACTTGTTGCTCGGTCCGACCGCGATCCTCGGTCGGGTGAGCCCCGACGCCGACGCCGCGTTTCGCAAGAGCTTAGGCGCCGATCCGGACGCACACGTGCGCGCCGCAGCTTTGACTTTGGTGCGCGAGCCGCGGCGGTTTCAGAGCGAGCTGCTGAAAGGCCTGACGGACTCCGACGTGCGCGTGCGCGAGGCCGCGGCGCGCTCGCTGTCTTCACGCGAGGCTGCGTTCGCGAGCGCGGCGCTCGTCTCGCGCCTGCAAGACGACGCCTGGCCCATCGTGCGGGCGGCGTCGGCCGATGCCCTGGCGCAGCATCCGCCCAGCTCGGAGCTCGACGAGCGCTTGACCCGCGCGCTCACCGACGACTCGTCGCTGGTGAGGTCGCGCAGTATCCGCGCGCTGGGCGAGCGGCGCGTGACGGCATCGGCCGACGAGATCCGCGATCGCTTGATCGACGACGGCGAGTGGCCGGAGGTACGCGCCGAGGCTGCGCGCGCGCTCGGCACCCTCTGTGACGACGAGTCGGCCGACATCTTGGCGGCCTTCGCGAAGAAGCTGGCCGAGCCGATGGCGAGCCCTGACGCCCAGCTGATCGCGACGGGCGCGATCCTGTCGCTCGGTCGCCTGGCTCGCCCGGATTTGCGCGCCGCGCTCGCGCCGCTCACCAGCAAGAAGGCGCCTCCGCAGGCGCGCCGCGCCGCCGCCACCGCGCTGTCGACGCGTCAGACCTGTGCCCCCCGCGTCCCCGCCAAGCGCTGAGCGATGCCGCCGCTCTGCCGTCCTTCGCGCGCGCGACTTGCTCGAATGAGGAGCTGACCGCTCAAGTCACGAGCCTCGGGCGACTAACTCTCTCGAGGTAGAGTGACATCGGCTCTGGTGGTTGGCGTCGTAGCGCGTGCGTGGGGCGAAGCTTCCCTCGCGGCTGGCAGGGTGCAGCCGCAGCTCGGCCGGGAACAACGGCTGGGTCGAAGCAATAGCCAGGGGCGACGCCGGGGTGGGGGGGGACTATTTTCTCGCGCGCGGCAGGCGTCGCGGCTGCTGGCGGCCGCGACCCTGCCGCTGCCTCCACCGCCGTCGCCCGCGTGAGCAGCGCCGGTCTAGCGGCAGCTCTTCAGCAGCGCCTGCGCTTGTCGCTCGATGCGGCTGCCCGTGCGGCGATGGGTCAGCGAGCGCGCGAGCGAGCACGCCTCGTCGACGCTACCTCGTGCCATCAGCAGCTGCGCGCGACCCAAGTCGGCCTTGTCGCGGGTGCGCGGATCGCCGTTCTCGGAGAGATCGGCGAGGGCCGCGAGCGCCCGCTGCTCGTCACCTTGCGCCAGCGCGCGGCCGACGCGACCCCAGTCGGTCAGCGGCGGTGATGCGGGCCCGGCGTCGCTGTTCGCGGTGGAGGTTCCGCGCTTCGCGAGCGGGCTGGAGGAGCCGACGCCGCTCGGGTCGTCGGCGTGGCGTGCGGAGCCTCGCGAGCCGCTCGCCGAGCGGGCCATGGCCGCTGAGGCGCTGGGCTCCGCCACGCGCGCGACTGGGGTCGCGTTCGCTACGGCGACGGATGACGCGGGCGCGCGGGGCTCGAGCCTGCGAGCGCCGGGCGGAGCCAGAGCCGTCGACGAAGCCGTCGTCTCGGCGCGCGCCGCCCCACGTGCGGCTGCGCTGGAGCCGCGGACGCGGTGGTCGTTCATGGACGCGGGCAACACCCTGGCGACCGCTTCGTTCAGCGCCTGCGGCTTCGCATAGGCCAAGCCCCCCACGGCCAGCACCACCATCACCAGCCCCTTGCTGAACCAGCTTCGACGGGGCTTGCGGCGCTCCAGGGCGAGCCGGGCGCGACGCACGCCCGTCTGGATCTCCCGAGCATTGGGCTGCGCTGCGTGGAAGGCGCGTTTTGCCACGGCAAGCCGCGCGAGATCTTCGGCGTTCATGCCGGCACCTCGGGGTCGAACAGCGGATCGTGACGCAGGATCTCGGCCAGCTTCTTGTGCGCGTCGCGCAGGCGCGAGCGCACCGTTCGTTCGTTTGCGCCCGAGATGGCGGCCACCTCGACCACGTCGAGCCCCTCCAAGTCGTGCAAGACGAGGGCGGCTCGCTTCTCACTCGGAAGGGTGTCGAGGGCCGCGTACAGCCGGCGCGCGCGCTCGAGCTCACGCAAGTCCGTCTCGGAGGAGCGCGGAAACGAGAAGTCTTCCGGCTCCTCGGGCGCGTCGAACGAAAAACGCCTCTGGAAGCGCTTGAACCAGCGCTGGTGGTCGATCAGCGTGCGGTAGACGATACCGTAGGTGAACGTCGAGAGCGCGGCGCGCCCCTCGAAGCGCTCGAGCGCCTTGAGGGTGCGCTCGGCGGCCGCCTGCACCAGGTCGTCGAGGTCTTGTCGGGGGCCGGCCAGCGCGCGCATCTGTCGATAGAGCAGCGCCAGCAGCTCGTCGGAGCTCCCGCGAACGCGCGCCGCTTCGAGCGGCTGACCGGTGACGGGCAGCTCGAGCGCGGTGTTGAGGAGCGATTGATCCATCCCCACGAAGCCTCGGTGACTCTACTTGCTTACGTTAGTCGTCTGACTCGAGCAACCTGAGCGGTGAGCCCGCCATTTTTCTTCGAGGACAGAGCGCTTTCTGGCAGACTCCGGCTCGTGGCGGGCAGCGCGCGGGCGGCTCGAAAAAATCGATTGCTCACGCGGGGTTGCGTGCTCGCGCTCGCCGCGAGTCTCGCGCTCTGCGCCCCGGGCGCGCGGGCGGAGGAGGGCCGCAGCCACGTCGAAAATCGCTGCCCGCGGCTGTCCGTTGCCGAGTACGACGAGCTCGACGCGCGCGTGCTCTTGCTCCTGAAAGGCGAGCCGCGAGGTCGGGCGCTGCCGGTCGTGGTGTGCACCGCCGCGGGGGCTTACGTCGAGTGGAGCGGTCAGCGCTACGAGATCGTCGGCCGCGCGTCGCTCGTCGACGAAGTCGTGGACCTCGTCGATGGCGTGCTCCACGGCGACGCGCGCGGCGTCGACGCTCGTCCTCGCCGCGCGGAGGCAGGCGCGGTCGCGGCGGGTGGGCCGACGCTCGAGCGCAGTGAAGCGCCCGCCGCGGCGCCCCCGCAACGAGAGCGCGCCGATCCGATCGCGCTCCAAGCCAAGGATGCGCGGGGCGGCGGCGTCTCGCTCGCCATGCAGCTCGACGTGCCCAGCCGCTCGATAGGTCCTGCGCTCGGCCCTGTCTTCGATTTCGCCACCAGCGTGGGCCCCCTGCTGTTGGGCGGGCGCGAAGCGATTCGCTTCACCACTCGACCGTCTCAGCGGCTGCTTTCGTTCATGGACCTGCAAGGGTCGATCGCCTACGGCGCGCCGTTCAACCCCGATCGCAGCTGGGGGGTGGTGACGCGCTTCGGTGCGCAGTGGATGGTCGCCTACCCCGACGGCAACTCGAGCCAGGCGAGCGTGGTGCCGATCTTCGACGTGGGCCTGCGGGCCGCGCACGCGTTCGGGTTCGTCAGTGTGTGGCTCGGCTTCGACGTGCACTTCAGGCTCGAGCGACTGCGACTGCGCTCGCTGGGGGACGAGCAGAGCGCCGAGGTGAGCCCGAGTCTCACCCTCGGCGTCGCCTTCGTCGACTGGAGCCGCAAGTAGCGGTTGCTGCCACGAGGCCTGACGAGCGACGCGCCCCAATTCACGAAAAATTGCCGGGTCGGAACAGCCGGCCGGGCTCGGTCGTTGTGCATGCGCCGCGCGCCGCGAGGTGCTTTACTCAAGGCGTATTTCCGAGCTGAACCCAAGCTCGGGGCTAGCAGGCCGTTTGTCGCTTCAGGGATCATGAGCCACGCGCACCAGATAGGTCGGCTCGAGCGTGCTGCCCGCAGCGCCGGCCGTAGGCTCAAGCTGCGAAGGGCGCTGACGGCGGGCGCGGCGTGCTTGCCCCTGCCGCTCGGCTACGCGGCGGTGGTGCTCGGCGTCGCCAAGGCCGTGCCGCTGTCGCTTTCGCGGGTCGAGCCCTGGCTGTGGGGCACGCTCGTGCCGACGGCGATCGTGCTGGCCGTGGCGGTGCGCGCTGCGAGCGTGCGCCGCTCCCCCATGGAAGGTGCGCTCGCGCTCGATCGGCACCACGGCCTGGAAGATCGCATCACCAGCGCCATCGCCTTCTCCCGCTTGCCGGCCGCGGAGCAAACCCCGCTCATGCGAGCCGCCATTCGTGACGCGGCCGAGCACGCGCCAAAGCTCGAGCCGTCGCAGGCTGCGCGCATCGCGCTGCCGCGCGAGCTCGGCTACAGCGCGGTCTTGCTCGTCGGCTTGTTCGCGCTCTCGCTGCTCGAGGTGCGGCAGCTGCGCGTCGTACCGCCCGCCGTCGTCAAGGTGGCGCCGATGCTGCTCAGTCAAGACGACGTCGAGCTGTTCCGCGAGATCGGGCAAGAGCTCGCCAAGCAGGGCGACGATCCGCAGATCTCCGCGGCCGCGCGCCGCTTCAACCAGCTCGTCGAAGACATCGCGGCGCGCCGCATGGATCGGCGCGAGGTGTTCGAGCGCTTGGGCACGCTCGAGCGTGAGCTGAGCGAGTCGAGCGAGCTGGATCGCGAGGCGCTCGACGACGGCTTGAAGGGCCTTGCGCGCGAGCTCGAGAAGAGCGGGCTCACCAAGCCGGCCGCGCAGGCGCTGTCCGAGAAGCGGCTCGCCGACGCGGAGCAGGCGCTGCGCCAGCTGGCCGAGCGCCTCAAGAAGAAGCAAAACGTGCCGAGCAAAGCCGAGCTCGACAAGCTGCGAAGCGCCCTGCAAAAGGCCAGCTCGGCGTCGAGCGAGCACCAGGCCGGCATCGAAGCGCGTCGCAAAGAGCTCGAGGACGAGCAGCAAAGCCTGCTGAAGAAGAAGCAGCAGGGCGACACCTCGCCCAAGACCGATCAGAAGCTCGCCGAGAACAAGCGCAAGCTCGAGCGGCTGGGGCGCGACCGAGAGCGCGCCGAGCGCGGCAAGCAGAAGCTCTCCGAGCTGGACAAACAGCTTCAAGAAGCGTCGCGGCAGTTGATGCAAGACATGCAAGCCGCGGGGCAGAGCCTCGAGTCTGCCGCGGAGGACGTGAATCGGATGGGCAAGCAGCAGCTCACCGACGAGCAAAAGAAAGAGATGATCAAGCGTCTGCAAGAGCTGCGTGAGCTGCTGCGACAGCAGGGCAAGGGCGGCAAACAGCAGATGGACCGCATGCAGAAGTTCGGCGAGCGCGCGCGCGGCGGCGGCAAGCAGCCCGGCCCAGGCCAAAAGCCCGGCAGCGGCTCACAGCCGGGCCAGCTGCGCTTGTCGCGCGGACAGGGCGACGGCCCGAGCCTCGAGGTGCCGATGCCAGGCTCGGCGCCCGGCGCGGGCAAAGACGGGCCCGGCGAGGGCCAGTCCGGCGAGCCAGGCAAAAGCTACGGCGCGGGGCACGACCCGAACGTGGCCGGCGACGCGACGAAGCTCGAAGGCAAGACGCAAGACGTGTCCGCGGCGGGCGTCGACAGCGGGCAGGGCGCGGCTTCCGCCGAGGTGATTTACGGCGCCGCCGAGCGCGGCTTCGTCGGTAAGGGCTACCAGCAGGTGTTCACCGACTACCAAACCGTCGCCGAGCAGGTGATGCAGAAGGACGAAATTCCTCCTGGCTATCGCTTCTACGTGCGCCGCTATTTTCAGCTCATCCGGCCTCGTGACTGAGGCGCTTCACGCTCCGCAAGTGTCGTAAGTAGCATCCAGCCCTGGCTCAAAAAATGACCGATTCAGTCGAAAACGCGCGTGAGGAAGTTCAGCTCTTCCAGCAGCAGGTCGGCAAGCTGCGCGAGGAGATCGGCCGCGTGATCGTCGGCAACCGTGAGGTCGTCGACGGCGTCATCACCTGCGTGCTGGCCGGCTCGCACGCGCTCCTGGAGGGCGTGCCCGGCTTGGGCAAGACGATGCTCGTGCGCACGCTGGCGGAGGCGCTCGCGCTCGAGTTCTCGCGCATTCAATTCACGCCCGACCTGATGCCGGCCGACATCATCGGCACCGTCGTGGCCGACGAGTCGTCGCACGCGGGGCAGATCAGCTTCGAGTTTCGCAAAGGGCCGGTGTTCGCCAACATCGTGCTGGCCGACGAGGTGAACCGCGCCACCCCGAAGACGCAGAGCGCCCTGCTCGAGGCCATGCAAGAGCACCGCGTGACGGTCGGGCGCACGACGTACCAGCTCGAAGAGCCCTATTTCGTCCTGGCGACGCAGAACCCGCTCGAGATGGAGGGCACGTACCCGCTGCCCGAGGCCCAGCTCGATCGCTTCTTCTTCAAGCTGCTCGTGCCGTTCCCCACGCGTGAAGAGCTGCACACCATCATCGACCGCACCACCACCGACGTCGAGATCAAGGTGAGCGCGGCCTTGACGCGCGACGACGTGCTCGCGATGCAGAAGCTCGTGCGCCGCGTGCCGGTCGCCAAGCACGTGCAAGACTACGCGATCCGCGTCGTGCTCGCGACGCACCCGGGCAACGCCGAGGCGACCGATCTCGTGAAGCGCTTCGTGCGCACGGGGGCCTCGCCGCGCGGCGTGCAAGCGCTGCTGCTCGGCTCCAAGATCCGCGCCCTGTTCGCGGGCCGCTTCGCGGCGTCGATCGACGACGTGCGCGCCACCGCCGTGCCGGCGCTGCGCCACCGCATCTTGCGCAGCTTCGAAGGTGAGGCGGAGGGCGTGGCGGAAGACAAAATCCTCGAAGAAATCCTGAAGAAGCTGCCTGAGTCGAAGGGCTGAGCACCTTGGGCCTGCTCGAGCTATTTCGTCCGAAGAGCGCGCCACGGCGGGCCCCGGCGCGCCGCGCGGAGCTGTTCGACGACGACTTTCAGAAGAAGCTCGAGTCGCTTTCGATCGTGAGCCGTCGCGTCTTCGCCGGCCGCATGCGCGCCGAGCGGCGCAGCAAGAAGAAGGGCAGCGGCGTCGAGTTCGCCGACCACCGCGACTACACCGCCGGTGACGACTTCCGCTCCGTCGACTGGAGCATCTACCAGCGCTTCGGCAAGCTCCTGGTGCGGCTCTACGAAGAAGAAGAGGATCTGAGCATCTACTTCATCGTCGACTCGTCGACCTCGATGGGCTTCGGCGACGGCAAGAAATTCGACCAAGCGCGGCGCCTGGCGGCCGCCCTCGCCTACGTGGGCCTCGCCAACCTCGATCGCGTCACGATCGTCGGCGCCACCGACGCCGTCAGCGCGCGCATGCCGACGACCCGCGGCAAGGGCCGGATCTTCAAGGTCTTCGAGTTCTTGCGCGAGCTGTCCGCGGGCGGCACGACCGATCTGGGCGACGCCATGAAGACGTTCGTGGCGCAGCACAAGCGCCGGGGGCTGGCGGTGCTCATCAGTGATCTGTACGATCCGGCCGGGTTCGAGCGCGGGATCAACACGCTGCGCTTCAACAAATTCGAGCCGTTCGTGCTGCACGTCGTCGACCAGAGGGAGGCGCGACCGGAGCTGAAAGGCGACGTGCGTTTGTACGACTGCGAGACGGGCGAAGAGCGCGAGGTGACCGTCACCGACGGCTTGCTCGACGACATGGCGCGCGCCTTCCACGACTACCAGCAGAGCATCGAGCGCTTCTGCACCTCGCGGCAGGTGCCGTACTTCGCGGCCGACGTCGATCTGCCGTTCGACGAGCTGGTGCTGCGGGTCTTTCGGCGCGGAGGGTTTCTGCGCTGATGGGGCTCGCAGGTCTGCCGCTCGGCACGCTGCTCGGCATCTTCGGCGCGGCCGGCGCGCTGGTGGTGGTGTTCTACGTCCTCAAGCTGCGGCGCCGCGCGGTGCCGGTGCCGTTTTCGCGCATTTGGGACAGCGTGCTGCGCGACAAGCAGGCCACGGAGCTGTTCTCCAAGCTGCGGCGGTTGCTGTCGTTGCTGCTGCAGTTGGCGCTGCTGGCGCTGCTCGTGCTGGCGCTCGGCGACCCTCAGCCGAAGGAAGATTTGCGCGAAGGCCGCCACCTGGTGCTGCTGATCGACGCCAGCGCCTCGATGAAAGCCACCGACGTCGCGCCGACGCGTCTCGGTGCTGCCAAGGCCGAGGCGGAGAAGATCGTGCGCAGCCTCGGCGCCTCCGACCGCGCGATCGTGGTGCAGATGGGCAGCTCGCCGTCGCCGCGCTCGTCGATGAGCGGCGATCGCGCCGAGCTGTTGCAGGCGATCCAGCAGGTGAGCGCCAGCGACACGCGCGCCGACTTGGAGGCCGCCCTCGCCTTCGGGCGTGACAGCTTGCGTGGCCTGCCCCACCCGGAGCTGATCGTGATCGGCGACGGCGCGCACGGTGACGCGGCGACCATCGCGGAAATCTCGGGCCGCGTCAGCCTCGAGGGCGCCGAGCCGCGCTTCGTGCCCGTGGGTACGAGCGGCAAGAACCTGAGCATCAGCGAGTTTTCGGTGCGGCGCTACCCGCTCGACAAGTCTCGCTACGAGGTGATGCTCGAGATCGCCAACTCGAGCGACACTCCCGCCGACGTCGAGCTGGAGCTGTCCGGCGACGGCGTGCTCGTCGACGTCACGCGGCTGAAGCTCGGCCCGAACGAGCGCCTGCCTCGCTACTATCAGGATTTGGCCGGGGCGAGCCGCACCCTCACCGCGCGCATCAAAGCGGCGGCCGGCGCCGACGACTTGCCGGCAGACGACGTGGCCTACGCGCTCCTGCCCGAGCGCCGCCGCGCCCGCATCCTGCTCGTCACCGCCGGCAACACCTACCTCGAGGCGGCGCTGCTGCTCGACGAGTACCTCGACGTGGTGCAAGTCGCGCCAGGCGCCCCGCCGCCGGAGGGCAAGTTCGACGTGGCGATCCTCGATGGGGTAGCGCCCGCGCTCGCGGGTAAGGCCGGCGCGGCGCTGTACCTGAACCCGCCCGCGCAAGGCTCGCCGGTGGCCTACGCCGGCGCCATCGAAGACTTCGGCTTCGACACCTGGGATCGCAAGACTCCGGTGCTGCGCTTCATGTCGATGGGCGACATCCAGGTCGCCAAGGGCCGCGCGTTCAAGCCAGGGCCGAGCGACAAGGTGCTCGGCGCGAGCGACCACGGGCCGATCTTGGTCAGCGGCGCGCACGACGGCCACCGCTTCATCGCGCTGGGCTTCGACCCGCGCGACAGTGACCTCGTGCTGCGCATCGCCTGGCCCCTGTTCGTGCTCAACAGCATCAACGCCTTCATCGAGGAAGACAGCGGCTACGTGTCGTCTTACCGGACGGGCGAGGTGTGGCGTGTGGCGGTGCCGGGCTCGCTCGACTCCGTGAACCTGCTCGACCCTTCCGGCGCGAAGCACTCCGTGCCCGTCAGCGACGGGCGCGCGGTGTTTCGCGGTGAAAGCGCCGGCTTCTACAAGCTCACGGGCGGGGCGGAAGACGCGGTTTTGGCCGAATTTGCTGCGAACCTGTCGGATCTGGAAGAGAGCCGCATCGCGCCCAAGCGTGAGCTCGTGCTGAGCGGCAAGAAGGCGAGCGCGGTGACGATCGCCCCCGTGAGCCTGAAGAGCGACCTCTGGATCTACCTGCTCTTGGCCGTGATCGCGGTGTCGGTCGTGGAGTGGATCACCTATCACCGGCGGGTGACGGTATGAGCGCGCGGACGCGGCGTCTGCTCTGGCTCGGCAGCTTGCTGCTGCTGCTGGGCGTGCTCGTCTTCGTGCTGCAGCGCTACGTGCTGTCGGCCCCGGCGGAGGCGTTCGAGTGGCAGCGCGACGGCGTCAAGTACGAGCTGCTCGAGCCGCGCGCGATCGCGGTCGTGCTGCTCACGCCGCTCTTGCTGTACGTCCTCGGCAAGTCGCTCGCAGATTTGCCGTGGCAGCAGCGCGTGCTCTCGGTGCTGCTGCGCGTCGCGTTCTTGGTGCTGCTCGGGCTGGGCTTGACGCGCCTGGTGCGCTCCGACGAGACGCACCGCGTGGCCACGGTGGTGCTGCTCGACGTGAGCGACTCGATCGCCGACGGCACGCTGGACAAGGCGCGCGCGGAGATCGAGCAGCTCTACCAGGCCAAAGGCGCTGAAGATTCGCTGAAGCTCGTGGCCTTCGCGGCCCGGCCGCGCGCGATCCCGGTCGAAGAAGACGGCAAGCTGGCGCTGCCGAAGACCGCAGATCTGCGCTGGAAAGACGCGCCAGGCGCGCCCAAGACCGACGCTGGCAGCAATATCCAGGGAGCGCTGGAGCTGGCGTACGGCTTGTTCCCGCCCGGCTACCTGAAGCGCCTCGTGCTCTTCTCCGACGGCCTCGAGACGGAGGGCAGCCTGCTCTCGGAGGCCAACCAGGCCAAGCGCTTCGGTGCGCGCCTCTACGTGCGCCCCTTCCGCGATCCGCCGCCGGGCGAGGTGGCGGTGCGGGCTTTGCGTCTGCCCGACAAGGTCGACATCGGTCAGCCCTTCGAGGTGACGGCCGAGGTGTACGCGAGCCGCGCCACCAGCGCGAAGGCCCGCCTCTACCAGGGCGAGACGCTCAACGGCTTGGAGGGGGTGCGTGAGCTCGAGCTCAAGGCGGGCGAGAACGAGATCAAGTTCAAGAGCGTGGTGCGCGTCGGCGGCGAGGTCACCTACGCGCTCAAGCTGAGCGACCTCGCCGAGGATCGCTTCCCCCAGAACAACGCGCTCGATGTCACGCTCGACGTGCCGGGGCGCCCGCAGGTCTTGTACATCGAGGGCCAGCCGCAGCGCGGCAGCTACCTGGTGAGCGCGCTGTCGGCCCAGCAATTCGACGTGGATTTGCGGCCTGCGAGCGGCATGCCCGCCTCGCTGCGCGAGCTCGAGCGCTACGATTTCTTCATCCTCTCCGACGTGCCGCGCGAGGCGGTGAGCGACGCTTCCCAAGACCTGATCGAGAAGTACGTGCGTGACCTGGGCGGCGGCTTCCTGTTCGCGGGCGGTGACGCGGGCTACGGCCTCGGCGGCTGGTCCCACACTACGCTCGAGCGACTGCTGCCCGTGCGCATGGACGCCGAGCGGCGCAAGGAGATGCCCGGCGTCGCCATGGCCCTCGTCATCGACCGCTCGGGCTCGATGACCGGCTTGCCGATGGAGATGGCCAAGAACGCCTGCCGCGCCACCGTGGAGACGCTGCAGGGCGACGACTTGATCGAGGTGATCGCCTTCGACTCCACGCCGCAGCGCTACGTGAAGCTGCAGCCGGCGCGCTACCGCTCGCGCATCCAGAACGATCTCGCGCGCATCCAGCCCGGCGGCGGCACCGAGATCTTCTCGAGCCTGGACATGGCTTACCAAGATCTGTCGGTGGTGCAGGCGCGCAAGAAGCACGTCGTGCTCCTGACGGACGGCCAGGCGCCGGTGCAGGGCATCAAGGACTTGGCGACGGGCATGCTCGCCGAGGCCATCACGGTGACGACGGTCGGGCTCGGTGAAGGCGTGAATCAGGAGCTCTTGCGCAGCGTCGCCGACGCGGGCGGCGGCCGCTTCCACCTCGTGCCGGATCCGAACAGCTTGCCCAAGATCTTCACGCGCGAGACCGAGCTCATCGCGCAGCAGGCCGCGGTGGAGGAGTGGTTCCCGGTCGAGCAGGTGGGCAACGCCGATTTCTTGAAGGGCATCGCTGTCAGCTCCGCTCCGCTCTTGCACGGCTACGTCGCCACGCAGCTGAAGCCCACCCCCGCGCAGCTCATCTTGCAGAGCGAGCGCGGCGATCCCATCTTGGCGCGCTGGCGCGCTGGCCTCGGCTGGGCGGTGGCGTGGACGAGCGACGTCAAGAACAACTGGTCCGTCGATTGGCTGCGCTGGAGCGGCTTCTCCAAGTTCTGGGGTCAGTTCGTGCGCGAGCACATGCGCGTGAAGCGTCGGCAAGAGCTGCCGATGCAGACCGAGATGCGCGAAAACACCGTGCACGCGGTGGTGGACGCCTTCACGGCCGACGAGCGCTTCGACAATCAGCTCGAGAGCAAGCTGATCGTGACCGGCCCTGCTACGTCGAAGGGCAAGGGTGAGCGCCGCGAGGTGCCGATGCGGCGCACCGCGCCCGGCCGCTACGAAGCCGCGCTGCGGCTCGATCAATACGGCTCTTTTCTGCTGCGCGCCGAGCATGCCCGCATCGCCCCCGACGGCAGCCAGCAGCCGTTTGCGACCAGCTTCGGTCACGTCAGCAACCCCTACCCACGCGAGTACGGCCGCTTCGAGCCCGACGTCGATTTGCAGGCGCGCGCAGCCGCGGCCACAGGCGGCTCCGTCGACCCCGAGGCGGCGAAGGTGTTCGACCCGCAGGGCGAGAAGATCGTCTATTACCGGCCGCTGTGGTCGCGCTTCGTGCTGGCGGCCATCGTCGTCTTCCTGCTCGATCTGCTGATCCGACGAGTGCGCCTGTTCGACCGCAAGTTCCTGCCACGCCGCAGCGTCCCGCCGCCGCCCACGCGCGCCTGATCACGGTGCGGTGTGTCAGCTTGTGCCGGCTCCGCGTCGGCGCGCCGCGGTTGCCGCGTTTTTGGCGAGCTCGACGTTGGCGCTGGTATTGCACTGGTGCCGCGCGGAGGAATGAAGGTGCGAAAGAGTGTAGTGCTCATGGGAGGGCTGCTGAGCCTGTTGTGCGCTGCTGCATGTAGCGACGAGACGAGCGACTCGAGCCTGGCCGAGGCGGGAGCGGGCGGAGAGCCAGCGGCCGCGGGCGGCGCCGGGACCTCCGAGGCGGGCGAGCCGGGCATCGGCGGCGCGGGCGGCGCGGGCGGGGTGAGAGAGCCGACGCCGGTCGAGGTAGCGGACGAGATCGAGCGCATCGTCGGAACGAGCTTCGTCGTGCGCGCCGGCGACGCGCTGGAGCACGGAGCCTACGGCGTCGACTGCTCCAATCAAGACGCTCTCGAAGTTTCGGCCTTCATCAATGCCACGCTGAGCTTCGTGGAAGGTGAGTCGGGCGGGCTCGACGTGCTCGTCTCCACGCCCTTGCCGTGGCTTCGGATCGAGCGCTCTTCACTGTCGCGAACGGCTGAGGGTTGGGTCGTCGACGAGCCTGTCGCGCTGGGTGGTTGCATGGTTCATGCGTTCGAAGAAGAGCTCGAAGAGTACTGGGCGATTCCGGACGAGCTGCTGCTGCGCTTCGACGGAGCCGATACCGAAGCGCCACCGACCGAGGTCAGCGTCCACGCCCATTGGGAGCGCGTGCAGCTCGAGCATCCGGACGCCCAGCGCGACCCGCAAACCGTGCTCGGCGAGGGACAGCGCGACGACGAGCCCCCGAGGCTGTGGCAAGCGCCAAAGTTCGGTCACCTCTGGGACGACGGTGGAGCGAGCTCACTCTACTGGCCAATGGCCCACGTGCCTTACGAAATGCCGGTGCGCTTCGACTTCAGCGAACCGCTTCGGCCGGGTTGGTCGGTGGCCATCGAAGACGAGCAGGGGGAGCGCTGGCTGCTGGCGGAGGACGACTCGGGCGCCGACTTCACGACTGCTATCGAGGTGGCTCGCTACTTTCCGCGCGGGTATCGCTGGATCGTGGAAGGCGAGGACCTGGCGGGCAATCCGCTCAGCGTCGAAGGCGACTATCCCGGCGGCTCGCTGAGCCCCGTCGATGGCGATTTCGAAGCAGCGACGTCGCTCGCCATGCTCACCCGAACCTGGTCGGGAGATCACTACACGCCCTTGGTCCTCGACGAGGATTGCGAAGGCGCCGGGGCTTGCATCTCGGCGACGTTCCCTGGGCAGCCGGGGCTGACGGCCATCGCGGGGGAGACTTCGCTGGCTTCTCCCGCCGAAGCTCAGTCTTCGCGGACGCTGTTTCTCGTAGTTGCGCGCGCGCAGGGTGCCACCACGCTGCGCTTCCAAGCGCGACTCGTGGGTGAGAGCGTCGACTCGGACGTGCTGTCGATCAGCACGGCGACGCTGGTCGTGGGTGAGATCGTCGAAAGCGAGACCCTCGAAGTGGCTGACTGGCAAGTCGATGTCGCGCTGTCGCCCGACGCCTCGGAGGACTCAGAGCCTCAGGTCAGCGAGTTGCGCGAGGTGACGGTGCCGCTTGCCGCGGGCGACGGCGAGCTCCTCGTGCGAGTGACGGCCGGCAGCGGTCTGTGGCTCGATTCGCTGAGAACCGAGTAGCGCGTCACGAGAGCCGAAAGCTGGGGCACGCCGGTCTCGACGAGGCCGGCGTGCTTCAGGCGAGCAGTGACGTCAGTTCTCGTCTTTGGTGGCCTCTTGGACCTTGTCGCCCGCGTTCTCGACGGCTTCGCCCGTCGCCTCGGCGGCGTCCTCGGCGCCTTGAGCGGTGTCGGAGGCGGCGTTGTCCACGCTTTCCCCGGCTTGCTCGACGGGACCATCGGCGGGCTCTTTATTGCCGCCGCACGCGACGAGGGAGATGCCAGTAAGGAGTGAAGCGAGCAGCATAGATTGGCGCATGCGGGCCGCCTTAGCAGCACACGTGCCAACTCAATTTCGCGCAATTGCCGCGCATTGCCGTGGCGAGGTTGCGCGAGCGCCCGCGCGCCCGTGCCTCACTGTGGCTTTGTGCCCCTGTGCTCTCGCGCGAGGGCTTGGAGGGTGGTGGCGAGCTCCGGTGGGAGCGGAGCTTCGAAGCGGAGAGGCGCCGCGCCGCGCCAACTCGGGAGCTCGAGCGCGGCGGCGTGGAGCGCGAGTCGGTGCAACGCGTAGCGCTCGCGGAACAGCCGGTTGTGCTCACCCTTGCCGTACCGCACATCACCGATGAGGGGGCATGAGATGTGCTTCAGGTGTCTGCGAATCTGATGCAGACGTCCGGTGAGCGGCTTCGCCTCGACCCAAGCGTAACGGCCGAGCTGCTGGAGCCGCCGCACTGCCGTGACCGCAGGCAGCGCGACGTCGCCGCGCTCGGGGCGCAGCGGATGGTCGATGGTTACGTGCTCCGGCGGCGCGCCGCGCACGAGCGCCCAGTAGGTCTTGCCGACGTCGCGCGCTTCGAACAGCGCGCACAGCTCGCGGGCCGCTTCTGGCGACAAGCCGAAGAGCAGCACGCCGCTGGCGCCGCGATCCAGGCGGTGGACCGGATACACCCACTTTCCGAGCGCGTCGCGCACGAGCGTCATCGCGAACTCGTCGTCGTCGGCCCAGCCACGATGCACCGCCAAGCCGGACGGCTTATTGACGGCCACCAGCTCCGAGTCTCGATAGAGAAAATCGATGTCAGGCATCGGCTGAGGGACCGAGAAATCCTATGGGTCGCGTCGTCATTTCGACGGGGCGCGCTTGCAATCGGGCAGGCGAGACATAACTGATCGAGTCGACATGAACCAACATCCTTCGTCTGGCAAGGCTACGCGCGGTCTGGGGCTGCTTCCGATGCTCACGCTGGTTTGCGGGCTCGCGTTGCCGCTCTCCGGCTGCGGCTACAACGACGTCATCACCCTCGACGAGGGCGTGAAGGCCAACTGGGCCGAAGTCGAGAACCAATACAAGCGCCGCGCCGATCTGGTGCCCAACTTGGTGAGCGTGGTGAAGGGCGCGGCCAACTTCGAGCAAGAGACGCTGACGAAGGTAGTCGAGGCGCGCTCGAAGGTAGCCGGGCTCAAGGTCGACGCGTCGACCATCGACGACCCCGAGAAGCTCAAGAAGTTCGAGGCGGCACAGAGCGAGCTGTCGGGGTCACTGTCGCGCTTGCTCGTCGTGGCCGAGCAGTACCCGCAGCTGCGCGCGACGGACTCGTTCCGCGATCTCCAGTCGCAGCTCGAAGGTACCGAGAACCGCATCGCGGTCGCCCGTCGCCGCTACATCGAGAGCGTCGCGGAGTACAACGGCCTCGTGCAGCGCTTCCCGACCAGCATCGGCGCGTCGATGCGCGGCAAGAACGTGCGCCCCACCTTCGAGGCCGCCCCCGGCTCCGACAAGGCGCCCGAAGTGAAGCTCTGAAAGCGCGGCGCAAATCATGACGCGCAGCATTTTCAGGGCGGCGCGGGTCGTCTGGGCGTTGTCCTTCGTGCTCGTGGCGCTGGCCTTCGCCTCGTCTGCTTGGGCGCGCCCGGTGCCGCCGCTCACGGGGCGCGTGAACGACGTCGCCGACATGCTATCGCCGGCGGCCGAGCAGGCGCTCAGCCAAAAGCTCGAAGCCTACGAGCGCTCCAGCAAGCAGCAGTTCGCGCTGCTCACCATCGACAGCCTCGACGGCGACTCGCTCGAAGATTTCTCGATCCGCGTCGTCGAAGCCTGGAAGCTCGGCAGCAAAGAGAAAGACGACGGTCTGCTGCTGCTGATCGTCAAAAACGATCGCAAGCTGCGCATCGAGGTCGGCTACGGGCTCGAGGGTGACGTCACCGACGCCTTCGCCGCGCGCGTGATCCGCAATGTGCTCACGCCCGCGCTGCGGGCGGGCAAGGTCGAGCAAGGCATCAACCAAGCCTTCGATGTCTTGATGCAGAAGGCTTCGGGCGCCCCCGTTCCGGAGTCGGCGGTGGCGCCGCCTCCGCAAAAGCGGCGTGGCGGCTCGCCGCTCGGGATCATCGCGTTACTGCTGCTGCTGTTGCCGTTCTTGTTGCCGCTCTTCTTCGGTGGCCGGCGCGGTCGTGGCGGGGTGTCGCCGTGGATCGTCGGGGGCCTCGGCGGTATGGGTGGCCACCGCTCCGGCGGCGGCTTCGGCGGTGGCGGCGGCTTCGGTGGCGGCGGCTTCGGCGGTGGCGGCGGCGGTTTCGGCGGAGGAGGGTCGTCAGGGTCATGGTGAGCTCGCTACTTTCCGAGGCGGACGCGCGCGAGGTCGAAGCAGCCGTCGGGCGCGTCGAGAGCCAGAGCTCGGCGGAGGTCGTGGTGGCGGTCGTGCCCCGCAGCCACGACTACTGGCGACCGCGCGTGCTGCTCGCGGTCGCTTGGGCGCTGGCGTCGGGCTTCGCCTATTTGCACTTCGCGCCCTGGCGCGAGCCAGCGTGGGCGCTCGGGCTCGAGCTCGTGGTCGGCTTCGCGGTGTACGCGCTGTCCGGTCTGCCCGCGGTTTCACGTCGCCTGATCTCGTCGCAAGCGGCGGCGGAGGCGGCGAGCGCGCGCGCGTTCCAGCTCTTCGCCGAGCGCGGCTTACACGGCACGCGCGGTCGTACCGCGCTGCTCGTGTTCGTGTCGGAGCTCGAGCACCGCGTGGTGTTGCTCGGTGATCACACCGTGCACATGCGGCTCGGTCAGAGCGGTTGGGACGCGCACGTGGAGCTGCTCGTCTCGCACATCCGGCGCGGCCAGACGCGCGCGGGCCTGCTGGCGCTGCTGGAACGGCTCGGGCCCGAGCTCGCGGCCGTCGCTCCGCGCGAGGCCGACGACGTCAACGAGCTGCCGGATCACGTGCTGCGCGGCTGAGCACGTTCTCGGCGCGGCTGAGCGCGTTCGAACGAGCCATCGAGCGCTCGTTCGAACGTGCCGCAGCCCTCTCGGACTTACTTCACCTCGGTCTTGAAGCTGGTGATGCTCGCGCCCTGACCACCGCCCCAGACTTCCAGGCCGCCCATGATGGCGATCAGGTTCTTGGACTTGGTGATGTAGCCGCGCTCCGCCGCCTCGTTGATGAAGTCCATCAGATCGAATTGGTAGGCCATGCCGTCCGCGATGCCGTTCGGCGCGACGAAGCTGGTCGTCTTGCGGTTCTGGTGGTTGGGGCCGTGCCACAGCGTCCAGGTCTGGCCGCCTACGACGACGCCGTTCGCGACCGGGAACATGCCTGCCGGCTGAAAGCTCGGCGGGTCGCGGTACCAGATCATCAAGAACTCTTCGGCCTCGGTCGCCTGGGCGTTGCTGTTGAACCAAACGTCGAACGAGACGTTGTACTCGTCGCTCTTCGGCGTGCCGCCGGAAGACCAGCCCATGCACGTGGGAATGCTGGTGAGGCTGCTCGTGACCTTGGGTAGGGCCCCCGTGCTGCGATCGCCGCTGCCGTCGACGCCGATGTAGATGGAGGGGAACGAGCAGGGCGACGCGGTGGTGGTCTTGCAGGTTTGTGAGTCGAGCTTGAAGCCGGCGCTGCCCAACAGCGACATCGAGAGGTTACCGTTGACCGGGTTCCAGAAGTTCGCCTGCGCGCGGTAAGCGTTGCCGCTCGTCTGCGCGTCTTGCGTGCCGGTCAAGGTTGTCGGGCTCCACGTCACGGTGTTACCGCAGTTGGCGACGATGCTGCCCGTGCCGCGGCCCTTGACCGAGTCCGGCCCGATGTCGTTCAGGCAGAAGTCGTACTGAGCGTTGACGCCAGTTCCGCCGTCGGGAACGTAAGCGATCGCGCGAGCCAGCGGCTGCTTCGCGTAGGCGACGCCCGACTCGGCATCCCAGCACTCGGTGTTGAAAGACTCCCAGGGCACGACCTGCTTGATCTTGCCCGAGGCGTCCGCGGTGAGGTTGGTGCACCAGCGATGCATCGCGGCCATCGGATCCGTCGGCGGCGTCGCGTCCTCGAGCTGCACGCGGATGGTCTTCTCGCCGCCCCGGACCGTGATGTCGACGGACAGGCCGTCGCCCTGCGGCGCGAGCGTCTTGATCTCTGCGTCTTTCGCTTGCGCTTGGTTGACGTGAACGCCCACCGCCGCGATGGCGCTGTAGTCGGCGGTGCCG
The DNA here is from genome assembly GCA_023431345.1 of Pseudomonadota bacterium. Classification (GTDB taxonomy): domain Bacteria; phylum Myxococcota_A; class Polyangia; order Polyangiales; family Polyangiaceae; genus PMG-095. The sequence goes on along the minus strand of JAEYWK010000096.1, from coordinate 93,824 downwards.
GGGACGGTGCCCTTGATGCAGTACGGTCCGTCGACGCCTACCAAGTCCTCGAAATTCATGGGCGCGACGGTCGCGGTGCCGGAGGCGAACGCGAACGCGAAGCCCGACCAATCACCGCTCGTGTGGTAGCCGCCGAACAAGCCGTCGCCCGTTCCGCCGCCCGTGCCGCTGCCGCTCGTGCCGGCGCCGCCGCCGCCCGTGCTCACCGTGCCGCCCGTGCCGCCGCCGTTGCCCGAACCGCTCGTGTTACCGGAGCCGCCGGTTCCGCCGGCGCCGCCGCCGCTGGGGGCGACACAGGCGTTGGCGCTGCACATCCCGCTGGGGCATGCGTTGTTACAAGTTCCGCAGTGCGTGGGGCTCGTGGCGAGGTTTTCACAAGCGGCGCCGCACGCGGTCAGACCGGCCGCGCAGGTCGCGGAGCACGCTGACAGCGAGCAGAACAGACCGCTGCTGCAAACGGTTCCACATGCCCCGCAGTTCTGCGGATCTGACTGGACGTTGGTGCAGACGCCATTGCACTTCTGCTGGCCCGCCGGACAGGGCGTCGGCCCGTCGGCGTCAGGTGTGGTGGACGAGCAAGCGCTCACGCCAACCAGGGTAGAAGCGACCAAACCGACTAGAATGCCGAGCGAAGAGGTAAAACGGGTCATAGTCTTTCCTATGGGGCTGGAAATAGTAGCTCAGCCTCGGCCCACTGTCCCGCACTTTCGCCTACACGGCCGGCAGTAAGGCCGACTCGCCGGCGAAAAGCGCCGATCGAGGGGTGCCGTCGGGTGCACGAAATCTCCCCTCCGAGTGGTGCGGCTCTCAGCGAGGAGGGGAGGCGGTGACTCGGGCACGAATCTTTCATACCGTATCGGCCATGCTGCCGCGCTCTCTCGTTCGCTTCGCGTTTCGCGGCCCTCGCGCCGTGCTACTCGGGAGCTGCGCAGGGGCGTGGCTGGTTGCCTGCGCCATCACCGATGGCTCGTCTCGCGACCCGGGTTGCATCAACCCGGTGCCGGCGCTGCCGAACTGCGGGAACGGTGGCCAATCGACGGGCGGTGGCAGCAGCCCTGCGGGCGGTCAGGTGTCGACCGGCGGACATATCTCGGGAGCGGGCACGAGCAGCGGCGGCCCCTCGAACGGTGGGGCGGCTGCGGGCGGCGTCGCCGGAACAAGCGACGGCGGTGGCAACTCGAGCACCCCAGGTGGCGCGGGACCAACGGACGGCGGCGCGGGACCAACGGACGGCGGCGCACCGTCGGACGCGGGAGCTTCGGCAGGCGGCTCCGACGGGTGAAGGCGGCTCCGACGGGTGAAGCACGCGACTCGACTCGACTCGACTCGACTCGACTCGACTCGACTAGGGGTGCAGGCGTGAGCCGTCCCCATTCAAGGACACGCGCCTAGCCGAAGCGCTATGGCGCGTGGGTCGTGTTCGCTTGTGCCAAGTGTGTCAGCCATTCTCTGACCTCTTTAGACTGGGGGTGTGGTAGCCACCGCTTTCGGAGATGAAACAGATGCGCGGGCGTACTGTCGTGACGAGCGTGATTGCGCTGGGGATTTCGCTGTCGAGCCAAGCCGGAGCGCAGGGCGCGCCGCCTCCCGCGCCGGCACCGGCCAATCCCGCTCCCGTGGCACCGCCCGCGGAAAATCCGGCACCGGCTCCTCTCCCCGGACCGCGCGCTCCCGGAGAGCCCGTAGCCCCGCCGCCCGCGCCGGTGGCCCCTTCGGCTCCGGCAGACGCGCCTCCTCCGCCGCCCGCGCCTACGCCCGCGCCTGCTCCGGCCCCGCCCGCGCCGCTGTCGCCGTCCGTCGCGGCGCCGGTCGAGCCGCCGCTCGCCGATCCGGAGCCTGACCTGCCTCCGCCCGAAGACTACGGCATGTCGAGCGACGCTTGGTACGACACCATCGAGTTCTCGGCGTTCGTCGACGGTTACCTCGGCTTCAACTACAACTTCCCCAAGCCGCAGTCGGGCAAAAATCGCCTGCGCGCGCACGACTACGCCAACGGCTTCGCGCTGTCGTGGGTCGGCGTGAACGCGAGCTACCCCGCGGATCCGGTAGGCGCGACCATCAGCTTGCGCTTCGGGCCCACCGCTCGCCAAATCGGTAACAGCTGCGTCTCCGCCGACAAGAGTCGCTGCGACTCCGCGGAGGGTCTCGAGAACGTGAAGCAAGGCTTCGTGTCGTGGAAGCCGGGTGGCCCCGACAGCGCCATCACGCTCGACCTCGGCAAGTTCGACACGCCCTTCGGCGCGGAGGTGGCCGACAGCCACCTGAACATGAACTACACGCGCAGCATGCTGTACGCGTCGCAGCCCGTGTTTCACACCGGCTTGCGCGCGAGCTTCGCGTTCACGGACGTGTTCGACTTCCGAGTGCTCGCGGTCAACGGCTGGAACAACAGCATCGACAACAACGTCGGCAAGAGCTTCGGTGCACAGGGCACGCTGCACCTGCCGAACGCTGACGGTGACGAGCTGCTCACGGCGTCGCTCGGCTACTTGGGCGGCCCCGAGCAGGACGACAACTTCCTGCTCAACTGCCCCGACGGAACCGTCTTCAGCGCGAGCGGCTGCGTCGCCACCACGCGCTCGGCCGCCGACGTCATCGCTGCCGGTGACCAGCAGGGCCTCGTCGATCGCGACAAGGCCAACAGCGCCGGCTGGCGTCACCTCATCGACCTCGCCGTCGCCATCAAGCCGATCGAGCGCCTGCAAATCATCGTCAACGCCGACCTCGGGATCGAGAACCAGCGCACGGCCCAAGACCCCAACCAGTTCGAAGCAGAGGTTTACTACGGCGCCTTGCTGGGCGCGCGCGTGGCGGTGATCGAAGAGTTCGGCATCGCGGCGCGCGCCGAGTTCTTCCACGATCCGAAGGGCTTCATCAGCGGCTACGCCATCCCGATGAACCTGGTCGGCGGCACGTTGACGCTCGACTTCCTGCCCGCCGACTACCTCACGCTGCGTTTGGACGGCCGCCTGGATTGGGCGGAGCGCCAAATCTTCGACAAATCGATCCGTGACAAGACGGGCACGCAGTTCACGACGACGCTCGGCGTGGTCGCGCACACCAACTGAGCCTCGCTCTGCTTTGCAGGGGCTCCGCGGGCCGCGTAGACTCGGAGCGGTCGGCCCATGCACCACACGTTGCGCACGCAAGATCTCGAGCTCGCGATCGACGGGGTCGTTCAGAGCTACGACGGGCCCCAGGAGATCAACAACCTCGAGAGCGCGGCGCTGCCCAACAAGCGCGTCGTCGTCGAGGCTTACAACCACATCAAGCCCGTCATCTACTTGGGCTTCTACAGCTTGCGCTCGCTGCGCCGCGAGAATCTGCGCTTCGCCGTGAGCGAGCACCTCTACCCGGCGTTCGAGGCGCTGGTCGAGCAGATCGATCGCGCGCTCACTTACGAGACGAGCGTAGGCCGCGCGGGCGGATTTCCGCCCGGCTGGGCCGAGGAGGTGGTGCTGCGCTTGTTCCGAGCCATCCCCGAGATCCGCCGCATTCTCAACACCGACGTGGTGGCCGCGTTCGAGGGTGACCCCGCCGCGCGCAGCGTCGAAGAGATCGTGTTCAGCTATCCGGCCATCGAAGCCCTCACCGCGCACCGCGTGGCGCACGTGCTGTACCGCGAGCAGGTGCCGATGATCCCGCGCATCATCGCCGAGTACGCGCACAGCCGCACCGGTATCGATCTGCACCCTGGCGCGAGCATCGGCGAGTCGTTCTTCCTGGATCACGGCACCGGCACCGTCGTCGGCGAAACGAGCCGCATCGGCAACCACGTGAAGCTGTATCAGGGCGTGACGTTGGGCGCGCTCAGCACCCGTCGCCGCGAGTGCGAGCAAGACGGCTTCACGCGGCAGCGTCACCCCACGCTGGAAGACAACGTCACCATCTACGCCGGGGCCACGATTTTGGGCGGCGATACGGTGGTGGGCGCGGGCTCGGTCGTCGGCGGCAACGTCTGGCTCGTCAGCTCCGTCCCCCCCGGGTCGAAGATCTTCGGCCGCGCTCGCGAGTGAGGTCCCGCCCCGTGCTGCCTCTCGACGCGCAGACTCGCTACGCCGCCTGGCTGGTCGATCTCGACGGCACCTTGTACCGGCCGACGCCCGTGAAGCTGGCGATGGCCGCGGAGCTCTTGCTGTTCGGTTGGGGGTCGATCCGCACGCTGCGGACGTTCCGCCACGCTCACGAGCACCTGCGGCTCGAGGTGTCGGACGCCGCGCTCGCGCTGTCGCCGTTCGAGCGCCAGCTCGAGCTCGCGGCGGAGCGTCTAGGCAGCGAGCGCGCCGCGGTCGAAGTGGTCGTGCGGGAGTGGATGTTCGAGCGGCCGTTGAAGTGGGTCGGTCGTGCCAAGCGCCAGGGCCTGCTCGAAGCGCTCGCTGGCTATCGAGCGCAGGGCGGCAAGACCGCGCTCGTGAGCGACTACCCCGCGAGCCGCAAGCTGGGCGCGCTCGGCGCGAGCGCCCTCTTCGATCTCGTCGTTTCGAGCGGAGAGCCCGGCGGCCCCAGCAAGCTGAAGCCCGATCCCGAAGGTTACGCGAGCGCGGCGGCGCGTCTCGGCGTCGAGCCCGCGCGCTGCCTGGTGATAGGCGACCGTGACGACGCGGACGGCGCGGCCGCGCGCGCGGCGGGCATGGGCTTTTGCCTCATTCGCTAGGCGCGTTGGGCGGACGCACCGTGACCTCGACGTCGTCGTAGCCGAGCGAGTGCACCAGCGCTTCCACCGTGCGCCGCGCGTTGTCGGCGGCGCGGTTCAGCAGGCCGGCCTGCCGCGCCGACTCGATCAACGTGCGCTCCGCTTCGCGGCGCGCGCGCGTCTCGAGGTTCTCTTTACGCTCCGCCAGCGTGCCCGTGTTGCGTGAGTGGACGTAGGTCTTCTCGTTGTCGAGCGCGGCGTGCAGCACCTCCGGCGCGGGCAACTTGATGCGCGCCGTGCGCGCCACGGGATCGACGACGACGTCCGCCGCGGTGAGCTTCTGCAGATCGACCCCGGCGCTGATCTCCGCGACCGCGACCAGCAAGATCGCGTCCTCCGTCGTGATCATCCCCCAAACCTTGGACTGCTTGTCGCTCAGGTCGATCACCCGCTCCATGTGGAAGGAGGCCGACTCGAGGCGCGCCAGATCTCGGACCGCCAGCAGTACGTCGGGCGTGGGGCGCACCACCGTCAGCGAGGAGCTAGCGGGTGGAATGAGCGGCTTGGGCGGCGAGGTGCAGCTCTTGAGCGCGAACAAGCCGAGCCCGACGCCCAAGCACAGCGCTGCGCCGCCGACCATGAACGGCAACAGCGTTCGTGGTCCAGCCGGCGTCGCCATCGGTCAAAGATAGCTACGCGAGGCGGGCTTGGCCAGCGCTGGAGCGGCCGATGGCTACTTCGTCGACGGCGCGCTCGACCGTGATCAGGTCGACGGGCTTGTAGAGCACCGGCTGAGCTTGGCTGTCGAGGAAGCGCCGGGAAGCGTCGTCGGTGACGCCGCCAGTGACGAAAATGACGCGAGCCGCCAGTGACGGGCGCTCGCGCAGCAGCCAAGCGTAGAAGGCCTCTCCGCCGCCTTCGTCCATCATCACGTCGCACAAGATGGCGTCGAAGTGCCGGCCGCCGACGCGCTTGCGCGCGTCGCTCACGCCCGTCGCCGTCTCGACCTCGAAGACCTTCGACAGCATGCGCGACAAGCTCTCGCGCACGATCGGGTCGTCGTCGACGATCAGCAAGCGCTGTCGGGGGTGATGGTCGGGCGCGTGCTTCGGCGGCGGTACGCTCGACTGCCGCAGGCTCGAGCGCAGCAGCAGCTGCATGGTGGTGCCGGCCGGCGAGGTGCTCGCGACGCGCAGGTCACCGCCCACGGCCTTGGCCAAGCCCAGTGACACCGAGAGCCCGAGCCCCGTGCCCTTGCCGAACGGCTTGGTGCTGAAAAATGGCTCGAAGGCGCGGCGCGCGACCTCCTCTGTCATGCCCTCCCCGTTGTCGGTGACGCTCACCTTGAGCCCGCTGGTCAGCGACTCCGCGCGCACGCGGATCTTGGGCGCTCGCGACTCCGGCACGGCCTGCGCGCCGTTCACGATCAGGTTCACCAGCACCTGCTCGACCATCAGCTGATCGCCGACCCCGAACATCGCGGGGACGTCGAGCGTGATCTCGGCGGGGCGATCCAGCGCCGAGCGCGCCGTCTGCGCAGCGTGCTCCACCGCCAGCGCGATGTCGAACGTGCTGCGCACCGACGTGTCGGAGGCGGCGACGCGACCGGTGTCGAGCAGCTGCCGCACGATGCGCGCGATCTTGCCCATCGAGGTGAGTGAGTCGTCCAGCGCGCCGTCCGCGTCGCTCGGCACCTCGCCGCTTTGGAGGGAGCTCTTCAAATACGTGAGGTTGGAGACGACGGCGGCGGACGGGTTGTTGATCTCGTGCGCTACGCCGGCCGCGAGCCTGCCGATGGCTGCCAGCCGTTCGGCTTGACCCAGCGCTTCGTGCACCTTGGCTAGCTCACGCGTGCGCTCGGTGACGATGCCTTCGAGCTGAGTCGATAGCATGTCGAGCCGGTGGGTCGCGCCCGTGAAGCGCTCCATGAGCACCCCCCACACCAGCATCACCAGCACCAAGAAGCCGATGTCGAGCAGGTACGGTATCGAGTAGTTGCCGGTGGAGGCCGCGGCGTCGTTCACGCCGGTGGCGGCGAGCACGATCAGGCCGACGCTGTAGCGTCGCGCGTCGGGGTTGGTCTTCGCGTCGCGCAGAAAGCGCCACAGAGGCGAGAACAGCGCCGCGTAGAGCGGCAGCACCGCCGCCGAGCCGAGCCAGGTGACGGGCGGCTGGTGGTACGTCACGCCCAAAAACGAGTGCGTCACGATCGGCCGTTGAAAGAGCGCGCTCGGGAAGAGCGCGAGCAGCCCGACGACTGAGGCGGCGCCGATCCACAACTTCTGACCGCGGCCCGGGCGCTCGTGAAAATGGGCGGCGCTGTGCAGGTTCCAGGCGACGACGTGCAGCGCGAGCGACGCCCAGTTTCCGTGCGCCCCGAGCTGTATGACCCACTCCGGCACGTCGAGCGTCACGATCACGTTGAAGCCCGTGTAGGTGCTGGCGCTGGCGGCGATCAGCCAGAACCAGCGCTGATCGCGCCAGCCCGGCAAGCGCGAGAAGCGATAGCCGAGCACGGCCAAGCAGGCCGCCACGGTCATCACGATGACGGAGATGGTGGGAACGAGCAGCTTCAACGTGTCGACGATTCGAGTATAGGCTCGCCTATCACAGGAAAGCGCGGTCTAGACGAGTGGTTGGAGGTAGGGCGCGAGGGCGCTAATAACACTTGAGGGTTACGTAGAGCCAAGCTGGATCGCGTCCTAGGCGTCTGCTCATCGTTGGGGACGAACGTCTGACGCTCGCGACAACGTAGGTGAGACTGACAATCGATCAGGCGCGGGCATTCCTCGCCAATCATCCGGCGCCCGCTGCTCGCTTTGCGCCGATTAAGTCATGCGCGCGAGAAAGAATCCTAGTGAGAGCTCGAGCCGGAGCCGTGCGCTCCAGCGGCAATGCACCGCTGGAGCTAAATTGCCTCAAGGTCGCGCTGCGGACTCCGTTCCAGCGTACGTGGCCCTACGCTCGCTCCAGCAATCCGCGCTCGCCGGCGTCGCCGAAGCCTCCGAGCGCTTCGAGCGCTCAGCGGCGCAGGTCACGCGCCTGGCTGGCGCGCCCTCCGCGGCCGCGACGGCGGAGACGGTACGAATCTCCCCCGAGGCACGCGAAGCGCAATCGATGCTCGATAGCGTGACGACCTCGAGCCTCGAGGGCGCCCTCGACACCCGGATCGCCAAGTACGCATTCATCGCCAATCTCAAGGTCTTGCAGACCGGCGCTGAGATCGAGAAGGCGGCGGCCGAGCTCCTGAAGTAGCTCCGTAGTAGCCACGGCGCCGAATGGGGGACGGAGCCACCTGGCTGCGCCGCACGTGGTTGCGCGCTGCCCAGCGTGTTATTCTGAGCCGTGGTTGAGGTGCTCTGGGCTCCGCTAGCGCCGAGCAAGGGCAAGCAAGGGACTGGGTGGCAGCGATGAAGAATACCTTCGGTGGCTGGTCGGTGCTCGGGGTAGCGACAGGGCTGAGCGCGCTGGCAGGCTGCAGCGGTCCGGGGGACTACGTTGTCGATGACTCGGTGCCCGTAGCAGGCACGCCGCCCGTGGCGGGCACGGCGCCCGTGCCGCCGCCGACCGGGTCCACCGCTGCGGCGTTCGTATTTCGCGGGCAAGCGGCGCGCGCGAGCGGCAAGGTGGCTCCGATCGCGGGCGGCACGCTCTTGGTGACGAACGACGACTATGCGGTCGCGGCGGACGCCGATCGCGACGCCGTTCACATCGTGCAGCTCACCGATCTCACGGTGCGCACGGTGCGGCTCGCCGATGGCGACGAGCCGGGGCGCGTCGTCGCGGGGCCCGCGGGCGTGGCGTACGTGGCGGCGCGGCGCGGCGGTGTGGTCCTCGAGGTCGACTTGGCGGAGGCTCGCGCGCGCCGCATCCCGGTCTGCTCGGCGCCCCGCGGCCTCGCCTTCGACGGCGCGAAGAATCAGCTGTTCGTCGCCTGCCGCTCCGGCGTGCTGGCCGTCGTCGACACGACCAAGCGCGCAGTGAGCGAGCGTTTCCGGCTCGACGCCGACCTGCGCGACGTCGTGCTGTCCGGTGACGAGCTGATCGTGACTCGCTTCAAGTCGGCGGAAGTGCTGGTCGTGAGCCGCGCGGGAGAGGTGCAGCGTCGCGCGCAGCCGGTGGCCAGCGGCAGGTTCGCCGCCACGACGTCGAGCGTCGCGTACCGTGCGCTCGGCCTGCCGGGCGGGGGCGTGCTGGTCGGGCACGTCAACTCGAGCAACGTGACGCTACCGTCCGGCGCGGGCGCCTACTACGGCAGCCCCTGCGGCGGCTCGGTCGCCGACATGTCCGTCTCTCTGGTGAAAGAGTCGACGAGCGACGGCAACGCGACGCTGATCACGTCGTCAGCGGCGGTGGTTGGCGGCGCGGCCGGGCCGATCGACTTGGGGCTCTCGCCCGACGGCTCGCGCCTGGCCGTGATCTCGGCCGGTAACGCCTGGGACGTGAACGGCACCCCGCCGATGAACCTGTGGCTCTCGCCGCTGTCGCAGATGGGCGGGTCGATGTTTACTTCGGCCTGCGGCGGCGGCACGACGGACCGCGACGTCTCGACGGCGCAGCGCGTCCCGGGAGAGCTCGTCGCGGTGGCGTTCGACTCCAAAAATCAGTGGGTCGCTCAGTCGCGCGAGCCCGCCAATCTTCGGCTCGAGAGCGGCGCCGTGGTCTCGCTCGCGACGGACTCGCGCTTCGACACCGGTATGGCGTTGTTCCATACCAACACCGGCGGCGGCATCGCGTGCACGTCGTGCCACCCCGAGGCGGGAGAAGACGGGCACACCTGGAATTTTTCAGTCGGCCCGCGCCGCTCGCAGTCGCTGGAAGGTGGCGCGAGCACCCGCGCCCCCTTCCATTGGGTCGGTGATCTGGTGACGTTCGACGCGTTGATCGACGAGGTCATGATGAAGCGCATGTCGATGTCGCGTCCGCTCAACGACGAGCAGCGAGGGGCGCTCCGCGATTGGCTCGACTCTGTGCCGCCCGCGCTGACAGCCGACGATCTGGACATGTCCGCGGTCGAGCGGGGCCGGGCGCTCTTCAACGACCCGGTGACGGGCTGCGCGACCTGTCACGGTGGGGCCGATTTCACGGACAATCAGGCGCACGACGTGGGGACGGGCGGGGCGTTCGTGACCCCCTCGCTGATCGGGGTGAACGTGCGCGCGCCGCTTTTCCACGACGGCTGCGCCGTGGATCTGGCGGCGCGCTTCGGCCCCTGCGGCGGCGGTGACGCTCACGGCAAGACCTCTCAGTTGACCAAGGCGGAGCAGGCCGACCTGGTCACCTACATGCAGTCACTCTGAGCGTCGCTCGGGACCACTCGGGCGGTCTTCCGTTCAGGGCGCTTCTGATTTATTCATGGCGTCATGAAGCAGCTCGTTTCGCTGGGCTTTCTCGCTCTGTCCGTGTGGCTCACCGCGTGCGGTGGTCAGAAGCCCGCCGAGGCGCCCGAGGCCGACGAGGCAGAGAGCGCGAGCGACTCCGGCAGCGGGGAAGCGAAGACTGGCGAAGCGCCCGCGGGCGAGCAAGAGGCCAAGGCCGAGCCCGCGAGCGACGAGCCCAAGCCGTCGCGCACGCCGCTCGACATCATCACGGCACCCGACGTGGTGTTCTTGTTCTCGTTCAACGACTCGGAGCCCAAGGCGGCAGCCGAGGAGAAGTGCAGCAAGAAGGCGGGTGACAACCCCAAGAAGATGAACGAGTGCATGGCGGCCGAGCGGAAGAAATTCCCCGCCGACGGTCACCGCTTCAAGCAGGACGAGAAGGAGCAGTGGTGGTGGATCACGCTGCGCCAGAAGGGCAACCGCTTGACTGCCCTCCACAAGATCCCGGTCGAGTTCGGCGAAGAGACGGCCACCACGATCGCGCTCAAGCCGGTGGGGAAGGACAAGGGCAGCGCGCCCATGAATCCGCCCGCCAAGGTCGAGCTCGAGGTGCCGAACGACTATCAGATCGCGCTCAAGGATCCGAAGGCGGGGCGCCTCGTGTTTCAAGCCAAGGTCGGCGTCGTCACCGAGTAGGGGCGCACCGTCGAAGCGGCGCCCTCGTGACGAGCCTCAGCCTTGAACCAGCCGTGAAGCCGCCGCTCAGCGCCGGCTTTCAGCCCTTTTACTTGGCGCTGCGCGAGCACGCGCGAGCCGCGACCCCCGGCGGCCGCACGCTCAGCTTCGCGCTCGAGCGCAGCGGCGGCAGCGTGTCGCGCTTCTCGATGCCCATTTTCGCGGAGACGCAGGCGCGCTTCGCGGACAGCCAGCGGCTGGCGGAGCGCGTGCTCAAGCTCTTGCTCTGGCAGCGCGGCGCTCACCGCGTCTTCGTCGCCGGTTCACCCGCGATCGCGCAGAGCCTCGCCACGACGTACGCGCCGGGCGGAGCGCGCGCGTTCGACGCCGCGTTCTTCAGCCAGGTGTACGAGCAACCCGCGTTCGTGATCGAAGCCGTCGAGGCGGCTGATTTGCCGGCTGCGCGCGAGCAGGGCAAGGCCGTCGGTGGTCACCTCGATGGTTGCCGCATCGGCTTCGACGCCGGCGGCAGTGATCGCAAGGTCGCCGCCGTGATCGACGGCAACGAGGTGTTCTCGCTCGAAACCGTGTGGCAGCCGAAGCTCGAGAGCGACCCCGAGTATCACTTCCAAGGCATCGACGACTCGATCCGCCGCGCCGCCGCGCACCTACCGCGCATCGACGCCATCGGCGTGAGCTCGGCTGGAATTTACGTCGACAACCGCACGCGCGTGGCGTCGCTGTTTCGCCAGGTGCCCGAGGCCGCCTTCGACGCGCGCATCAAGGGCATCTACCAAGACATCGCCAAGAAATGGGGTGACGTCCCGCTCGAGGTCGCCAACGACGGCGACGTGACCGCGCTCGCGGGCGCGCTGCAGCTGAAAGATCAGCCCGTGCTCGGCATCGCGATGGGCACGAGCCAGGCCGCCGGCTACGTCGACGAGCGCGGTTTGCTCACCGGCTGGTTGAACGAGCTGGCGTTCGCGCCCGTCGACCTGAGCCCGGACGCGCCCGTCGACGTCGAGTGGTCGGGGGATCGCGGCACCGGCGTCAGCTATTTCTCCCAAGACGCCGCGATCCGCCTGGCGACGCAGGCGGGCGTCGAGGTGCCGGTCGATCTCTCGCCCGGGGCGAAGCTCGAGCTCTTGCAAGCGCGGCTGGCGAGCGGTGATGCGCGCGCGCGTGACGTCTTCGCGAGCCTGGGCGTGTTCTTGGGCTACGGTTTGCTGCTCTACTCGGAGTTCTATGCCATGAAGCACGTGCTGCTCCTCGGCCGCGTCACCACCGGGGAAGGCGGCCAGCTCCTGCTCGAGAAGGCGCGTGAAGTGTTGCGCGTGGAAGCGCCCGCGCAGGCAGCGCGTGTCACGCTGCATCTCCCCGACGAGGCCACTCGCCGCGTCGGTCAAGCCATCGCCGCCGCGAGCTTGCCGCGCCTCCGATCATGAGCCTGCCCCTCTCCCAAGCGCACGCGGACCGCTTCGTGCCAGACGGCACCGAGCTTACCGCCGCGCTCGCGCGCACGACGCACTTGGCGATCGGCGCGCATCAAGACGATCTCGAGCTCATGGCCGCCCACGGCGTCGTCGAGTGCTTTCAGAGCAGCGAGCGCTGGTTCACGGGGGTAGTGGTGACGAGCGGCGGCGGCAGCGCGCGCGACTTCGAATACAAGGACTACAGCGACGAGCGCATGATCGACGTGCGCCGGCTCGAACAGCGCAAGGCCGCCTACATCGGCGAGTACTCCGCGATGCTTCAGCTGGCGCACCCGAGCCGCGCCGTCAAGGACGGAGACGCCGAGGTCGTGGCCGACTTGGCCAGCATCTTGGCGGCGACGCGCCCCGAGCTCGTGTACACGCACAACCTCGCCGACAAGCACGACACGCACGTCGCGGTCGCGCTACGGGTGGTGGCGGCCTGCCTGAGCCTGCCCGAAGCGGAGCGACCGAAGCGCCTGATCGGCTGCGAGGTGTGGCGCGATTTGGACTGGCTCTGCGACGCCGACAAGATCGTGATGCCCGTCAGCCGGCACGAGAACCTGCACGCGGCGCTGATGGGCGTCTTCGACTCGCAGATCTCGGGCGGCAAGCGCTACGACTTGGCGACGGCGGGGCGGCGCCGCGCCCACGCCACGTTCTTCGAGTCGCACGGCACGGACCGAGAGACATCGCTGATTTGGGGTATGGATCTCACGCCGCTGCTCGCGGGCGCAGATCCGACCGAGCTGGTCGAGCGCTACCTCGCGCGCTTCCAAGCCGAGGTTCTGGCCCGAGTCGGGCGCGTCTCATCGACGCCGTGAGCCCGCGAGACCGCGACCGCTGCTTTCGACGGCTGGTGGCGACGTGTTCGCCTATTCAGGCTGGAGGGTGACGGTGACGGCGCAGTGACCCGACGCTTCGCACACGGCGCGCAGGGCGGGCGCGGGCGTGGGCGCGGGCGCGCAGCCAGGGCACACGACGCTGACGTCGCCGCACACGTACATCTCGAAAGACCGGTCGGCGTTCACCGCAATGACGGCGTCGCTCGCCCCGCATCGCTCACAGCAGTCGTTACCGTTACGGAGCACGCAGTCGCGGTCCGTTCTGCAGGCGCTGAGCCAGCTCTCGCGCACGTCGATGACCGTGCACTGCTGGTTCACGCAGTCGGGGATGAAGTTGGCGAGGGTGCCGGAGCCGGGGGAGGGTGCGGGGCACGGCCCGCAGAGGATGTCGGGGCACGACTCGACGTACTGCCGGTTGTGCGCGATCACGTCGTGCTTGGTGATGCCGGGGCCGTCACAAATGCCGCAGCAGCCGCGGCTCCTGACGACGCAATCGCTGGGCTGCGTGCAAGCGTCGTGGTTGGGCTCGCCGCCGCTGCAGGACTTCTGACACGCCTCCAGTGAGTCGTAGCGGTTGTCGTTGCCGCCGCAGCCTCCATACACGAACGGCTTGCAAACGCCGGTCGCGGGGTCGTGATACCAAGCCTGAAAGTAGGCGTTGCAGGTGCCACTCTCGGGAGGGGCGTTGCACGCGGCGCCGCCGGGGCTACCGCCGGCTCCGCCCATCGGGCCGCCGCCGCTCGAACTCGCGCCGGCCTTCGACGAGCCTCCGGCGGTGCTCTTACCGCCCTGACCGGTGCTGCCGCCCGTTGCGGCGCCGTCGGGGCCGTCGACGCTCCGACCGCCACAAGCGCCCGCGAGGGCAGCGAGCGACAGCGCCAGCAGCGCAGGAAAGCCGATGCGAGCAGCGTGAGCGAGGTGAGGCATCGTGTAAGGTCCAGCCGCCCGTTGCGGCGCGCCGTTCCGAAGCATGAATCAGCAAGCGATGTGCCGATAGGTAACGATTAAAAAGATCATTAAAAACATGATCTTATGGATGCTGTGTCAGCTCAGGGTGGCACGGCGGGGGCTGACGTCCGGACGCCTCTGTCCCGGAGCGGGCGCAGCGCCACCCAAACCACGAAGTCGACGATCACCGAGGTGCCGCGCGAGAGCAGCGCCGCGTACAGCGCCGGCGCCGGACCGGTTGCCGCGGAGAGCGCCATCGACAGCACCGCCTCGCGCACGCCCAGCCCACCCGGCGCGACCAGCGCCAGAAACCCCATGACCGGTGACAGCACGTAGAAGCCCATGCTGGCCAGCGCGACGTTCGGGGCGGCCGCGATCGCGCGGCTCGTGAGGTAGCCATGCAGCGCCCACGTCATCCAGTAGGCGGCGTGGATCAACGGCAGCGCCGGCGGCACGAGCGGCCCGCCGCCCTCGAGCTGCAGCAGGTCGCGCAGCTTCTGAGGGAGGTGACGGCGATCGACCAGCAGCAGCAGCAGCAGCGCCACCACGAAGCCGGCGAGCGCGATCAGCCCGAGCATGCCGAGCGCGTCCGCGGCTCGCGCCAGCATGTCACGCCAGATGAGCAACAGCAGCGCACCGGTCACGCCGCCGGTGGCGACGAAGCACAGCACCTCAATCAGCACCGACGAGCCGACCAGGCGGCTACTGGTGCCGAGCTTCTCCGCGCCGAGCATGCGCACTAGCGGCAACCCGACTTTGCCCGGGGTGTAGCGCGCGGCTTGCGATTCGACGTGCAGGGCGGCCCCCGCCCAAAACGGAACCTGCACGCCGCTCATGCGTGAGACGAGCCAAACCCAGCCCCAGGCGAGCAGCAGGCATCCCGCCGCCAGCGGCAGCATCGAAGCCGCCGCGAAGCCCCAATCGACGTGCACCGCGCCGGGCTGCCAGCGTCGCCTCAGGTCCCAGATCGCGAGCGCGACGAAGACGACCGCGAGCAGGCCCATCACCGGGCGCAGCACGGCCTTCAGGCGCTGGCCACCTCCCAGCGCCACGACGCGCCCATCGGGCGCCGGCATCAACCCTGAGCGGGGCGACCGATTCCGCGGTAGCGCATGCCGGCGTCGACCACGGCGGCCGGCACGACCACGTTGCGGCCGTCGAAGAGGTGTCGACCGCGCATCAGCTGCTTCACGCGAGGCAGATCGGGCGATCGGTACTCGTTCCACTCCGTCGCGATCACGAGCGCGTCGGCGCCCTTGGCCGCGTCGTACTCGTTGCGGAATAGCTCGACGCCGTTGAGCTCACCCGTGCGCTGCAGCGACTCGCGCGCGGTCTCGAGCGCCTCCGGATCCGCGGCCTGCACCTTGGCGCCGCGCTTGAGCAGCTCGGAGATCAGCTTCAAGGCGGGGGCTTCGCGCACGTCGTCGGTGCGCGGCTTGAACGCCAGGCCCCACACCGCGATCACCTTGCCGGACAGACCGTCGAGGTCTTTCTCCATGTGCTTGAGCAGCAGCTCGCCCGGGCCGTAGTTGGCGCGGACGGCGGCCTCCGAAACTTCCATGGCCACGCCGTAGTCTTTGCCAGTGCTGACGAGGGCGCGCAGATCTTTCGGGAAGCAGCTGCCGCCGAAGCCGAGGCCGGGGTAGAGGAACTGCATGCCGATGCGCTCATCGGCGCCCACCGCCAGGCGCACCTGCTCGACGTCGCCGCCAGCCGCGTCGCACAGCTCCGCGATTTCGTTCATGAACGAGATCTTCGTCGCGAGCAGGGCGTTCGAGGCGTATTTCACGATCTCGGCGCTCTTCGGGCTCATGCGCAGCAGGCGGTTACGCTGACGGTTGAAGGGCGCGTACAGGCGCGAGAGCAGCTCGAACGCCTTCTCGTCATCGGCGCCGACCACGATGCGGTCGGGCTTCAGGAAGTCGGACAGCGCGTCACCCTCTTTCAAGAACTCGGGGTTGCTGACCACGCTGATGCGGTGCTTGGCGAATGGCTCGATGTGCTTGCGCACGCGCTCGTTCGTGCCGACCGGCACCGTGCTCTTCAGCACCAGAGCTAGGTCGTGCTCAGCGGCCTTGGCGACCTGCTCCGCGACCTTCAGCACGTGAGACAGATCGGCGGAGCCGTCTTCCGCGGGCGGCGTACCGACGGCGACGAACACGACCTCGCGACCGCGGATGGAGTCGGCCAGGTTCGAGCTGAAGTCGAGGCGGTGCGGCCAGTTGCGCTTCACCAAATTCGAGAGGCCGGGCTCGAAGAACGGCACCTCGCCGGCGCGCAGCTTGTCGAGCTTCTTCTCGTCGACGTCGACACAGGTGACGTGCGTACCGGAATCGGCGAAGCAAGCGCCCGCAACCAGACCTACGTAGCCGGACCCAACGACCGCAATTTTCACAACGCTTGCCTAAAACGAGCCCGCGCTCCCGGCAATGAGATTTTCCTTCGCGCGCCGGCGTCGCGCCGCTTGCTCGGGCAGAGCGGACGGGGCGAAGATGACACTGCGGAGGACTTGGTTGCGCGCTATTTCTCTGGCGATCTGCGGAGTTTTGCTGGGCGCTTGGCTGCCTTCGTGCCGAGAGCGCGCTGATGTGGAGTCGCCCCAGCGACGGCCGCCGGTTCCGCTGCCGCTGTCGCGCTCAGGGCAGCCGGCCTCCGCGCTGGTCGGAGCGAGCACGGTGGTGGCGGCTGCGAGCGCGGCGCCCGCGGCAGCGCCGGCGGGCGTCTCGAGCGCGGCGCCTTCTGCCGCGCGCGTCGTGCTGGCCGCAGGCGGCGACGTGAACTTTGGTCGCGAGTGCGGGCAGGCCATCCTCAAAGACCCGCTCTACGATCCGTTCGCCGGTTTGAGCGCGGCGTGGTCGTCGGCCGACTTGCGGTTCGTCAATCTCGAGTCGCAGCTCAGCGATCAGAACGGCGTCACCCAGCACCCTGGCAATCGCTTGATCTTCACCGGCCCGCCCGGCGGCGCCGAGGTGCTCTCGCGGGCGCGCGTCTCGCTGGTCTCGCTCGCCAATAACCACGCCTGGGACTACGGCAAGAGCGCCTTCTTCGAGACGCTCGCGAACTTGGAGCGCGCGGGCGTGCCTTACTCTGGCGCGGGCCGCGACGCAGACCAGGCGTACGGCGCGAGCGTGCTGCGCGCTTCGGGGCTGAGCATCGCGCTGTTTTCCGTCACGCACATCTGGAATCAAGGGCCAATCGCCGAGCACGAAGGTCGAAAGGTCGTGGCCTGGGCCGACGCGAGGCGGCTCGCGGCCGGCATCGAGCGAGCGCGCCGCGAGCACGACTTCGTGCTCATCAGCTACCACGGGGGCGCGGAGTACGTGCACGCGCCGGTCGAGCCGACGCGGCGCTTCGTGCGCGCGGTGATGGCGCTCGGCGTCGACGCGGTGCTCGGTCATCATCCTCACGTGCCTCACGGGGTCGGCTGGTTCGAGCAGCGGCCGGTGCTCTACAGCTTGGGCAACTTCGTGTTCGCGGGGCACGACGACCGGCCGTGGACCAAGGACGGCTTCTTTGCGCGTCTCACGCTCGAGAAAGGCAAGCCGATCGAGGTGAGCGCGTGTCCGTTCACGCTCGACGGACATCGGCCTCGTTCGCTGTCGCCCGAGAGCGACGCGCTGTCGCTCGAGCGCTTTCGGCAGCACTTGATGGGGCTATCGACGAGCGTCGGCGGCTCCGACGTGGCCCACGTCGACGAGCTCGGGTGCCTGGCCGTGACGGCCAAGCCGCGAGCGTCGCTCGTGAAGGCGGCCGCGGCGCCGCTTCAGCCTTCTCTGTCTTCTTCCAACTGATCGAGGATCTCGCCGGCGCGCGCGGGGGTGATCCCGAACCACTCCGCGAGCTGATTGATGAAGGCGTTCTCCTCGTCGGTGACGGCGTCGTCAGCCATGGCGATCGCGGCCGACAGCGCGAAAGCGCCCTCCGCCTCACCCACCTCCTCCGCGATCTCGGAGGCGATCTCTTGCAGCCGCGCGTCTTTGCCCTGAGCTTGCAGCCGCTGCTCGTAGTTCTCGAGCATCACGTTGATGGTGCCCGTGTGCAGCAAATTGTCGGTCAAGCCGCGGATCGCGCCGCGCACGGCGTCGCGCTCGGCTTCCGCGACCTTACCGTCGACCGACATCATCAAGTACATGGCCTCCGCTAGCGGATCCACTCGGTTGAGAGCGCTCGCTTCTTCGGGGCTGAGCAAGCCTTCGCGCGTGAGCGTTTCGTAGGCGGAAGACAAGACGACGCTGGGCCGACGGCCGCTCTGGAGCAGCGCGTCGCGCAGGCGCTCGATGGTGGCGGTCTGGATCTTCATCGAAGCTCGAACCTACACGCCAGTGCTACTGCTGGCTAGCCGCTCGCGGCGTGTTAGGTTCCGCGCCCGCCGCGATGCAGCTCCGCTTCGATCCCGTACTGCCCGTACTGGCCGCTGACGCCGCGCTCCTCGGACGCTTCTCGAGCGAGAGCGAGTGGCCCTGCCACTTCGAGCGCGGCGTGGGCGCGGCGTGGCGCGTGGCCGCGGCCGACCCGGTAGACGCCGTCGGCACGGCGATTCTGCGCGAAGAAGCGGCGGCGCCGTGAGGCGGACCGACGACCCCTGCCGCTTCTGTCGCCTGTACGCGATCGCGGTGGTGGGGTTCGCTGCCCTGCTCGGCGCGTTCACGGCGGGGCAGCTGCTGCTCGAAGCGCTGGTGGCCCCCGGCACGCAGACGGTGTTTCCGCTGGCGCAGAGCGCGGTGCGCTCGCTGGGCGCCGCCGCCAGTGGCTCGGCGCTGCTGCTCGCGCTCGTGCTGTGGGCGCACCCGCTCTCGGCGCCGCGGCTACAGCAAGACTTGCGCAAGATCTTGACGCGCGGCTTGCTGGTCACGCTGCCGGGCTTCCTGGTCGCAGCGCTGCTCGCAACGGCGATCGGCGCGCTCGTCATCGCGGCGTCCGGACGCAGCACGGGGGGCGCGTTCGAGCTCACCTCGACTGACGTCTTGGCTGGCGCGCTCGTGGCGGTGCTGGACGCAGGCCTCATCCTCTTCTTGTCCGCGCGGCTGCTGCCGCGGCTCTCGCAGAGCGGCTTCAGTCTGCCAGCGAAGCTCGTGCTAGCGCTGACCGTGTCGGTGGCGCTGCGCGCGACGCTCGGCCTGCTCGCAGGCTCGGCGCTGTCGGGTTGACGCGCCCGCGCCCGCGCCGACATTCGCGTGCCCCCGAGCTAGAGCGGCGAAATGGCGGTTGTCGCGCTTCCGGTGGCGCTCGCTCGGCTTCGCTCCTACGCTCGAGGGCGATGTCGATTGACGGACAGGACGACGTAGAAGGTTTGAAGCGAGCGGGCGCGGCGGTGGCGGAGGCGCGCGACACGATGGCCAAGCACGTGGCGCCCGGCATCAGCACGCGCGAGCTCGACGCGATCGGGCGAGAGGTGCTGCAGCGACACGGGGCGCGTTCGGCGCCTGCGCTGGCCTACGACTTCCCTGGGACGACGTGCATCAGCGTCAATGACGAGCTGGCGCACGGCATCCCTTCGAGTCGCGTGCTGCGTGAAGGCGACCTCGTCAACATCGACGTCTCGGCCGAGCTCGATGGCTATTGGGCCGACAGCGGCGCAAGCTTCGCGGTCGGCCAAATCTCGCACAAGGCGAACAACCTGCTGTTTACCACCCGCCAAGCGCTGAAAGAGGCGATGCAAGAGGTGCGCGCGGGCGCGCCGATTCGCAACATCGGTAAGGCCGTCGAGCGCCGCGCGCGGCGCGCCGGGTTCCGCGTCGTGCGCGACTTGTGCGGTCACGGAGTGGGCCGTCACATCCACGAGCCACCGAACGTGCCGAACACCTTCGATCGCCGTAACCACGACGTGCTTCACGAGGGCCTCGTCATCACGATCGAGCCGTTCTTGACGACGGGCGCCACCAGCATCTACGAAGACGACGACGGCTGGACGCTGCGCACCCCCGACGGCAGCATCGGCGCCCAGTTCGAGCACACCATGATCGTCACCCGCGGTGAGCCGATCGTCGTCACTGCCTAGCATGCAGAGGTATCGGGCGCGACGGGTGCTATCGGCGTTTCGCGGCAGCAGCTGGCCGGTGCTGGTCGATGCCGGAGCGCGCCGGGTGGTGGTCAAGCTGCGTGGCACCGCCGAAGGGCGCCTGCCGCTCGTCGCCGAGCTGGTGGTCGGCGCGCTCGCGGACGCGCTCGGGTTGCTCACGCCTGCGCGCTGTCTCGTCGACATCGACGCGGCGCTGCCGAGCGACGATCCGCACGAGGAGCTACGCGACTTGCTCGACCGCAGCGTGGGCCTGAACTTGGGGCTGGCCTACCTCGAAGGGTTTCGCAACGTGACCCCCGCTGACGCCGCGCGCATCGCGCCCGAGCTCGCGGCGCAAATCGTCTGGCTCGACGCGCTGGTAGAGAACCCCGATCGCTCGCCGCGCAACACCAATCTGATGATCCGGGCCGGGCAAATCCAGCTCATCGACCACGGCGCGGCCCTCGGCTTTCACTACGACTGGGCCGGCGTGAACGAACAGACGCCGCGCGAGCCGGGAAGCTTCGTCGAGCCGCACCTGCTGGCGGTGACGGAAGCTCAGCTCCGCGAGGCGGACGCAGCGCTCGCTCCGCGCCTCACTCGAGCAGCGCTGGAGGCGGCGCTCGCCGAGGTGCCCGACGACTTTTTGTCGAGCGGCTCGGAGCCGCCCGACCGCTTGCGCGCGGCGTACGTCGCCTACCTGTGGAAGCGCTTGAAGGAGCCGCGGCCGTTCGTCGCGCCGGGCCGGCTGCTGCCTTTTCAGCGCGAGCGTTGAGCCTTCATCGAGCTCGGGCCTTTCGTCGCCGCCGACTCGGCTAGGAAGCGAGCGCGCGCAGCGTGCCGATGCGTTCGGCGAGCGGCGGGTGCGAATAGTAGAAGGCGGCGTAGAGCGGGTGGGGATGCAGGTTCGACAGGTTCTCGGTGCCGAGCTTGGCCAGCGCGTCCGCGAGATCGTGGGCGTGGCCGTGCAAGTCCACGGCGAAGCGATCGGCCTCGCGCTCGTCGCGGCGTGACCAGGCCGACAGGAGCGGCGTGAGCGGGAAGCTGAGCAGCGAGCCGAGCGCCATCAAGAGCACCACGCGCGCCAAGAACGACGCCTGCGAGGCGCCCATCAGTGGCGGCAAGAGCTCGCTCGGCACGAGCCGAAAAGCGAGGTAGGCGGCGCCGATCAGCACGACTTGCATGACCAGCATGCGCACGAGCACGTGATGCTTCTTCCAGTGGCCGAGCTCGTGCGCCAGCACCGCCAACACTTGCTGGTGGCTCATCTGCGCCAGCAGGGTATCGAACAGCACGACGCGCTTCACGCGGCCGAGGCCGGTGAAGTAAGCGTTGGAGTGCGAGCTGCGGCGCGAAGCGTCCATCTTGAGCACGCGCCCGACGTGTACGCCCGCCTTCTCGGTCAGGTTGCGGATGCCGTCGGACAAGCCTTCGACCTCGAGCGGCTCCATCTTGTAGAACAGCGGCTCGATCACGTACGGCGACGCGAAGGTCATGAGCAGGGTCACGCCGCTGATCAGCGCCGTGACCCAGATCCACCAGCTGTTCGGCGCCGCTTGCACGAGCCAGAGCGCGCCCGCCGTGAGCGCGCTGCTCAGCGCGAGCGACAGCAGCGTGCTCTTGAGCCAGTCGCTCCACCACAAGCGCGGAGTCTGCCGGTTGAAGCCGTGGCGCTGCTCGATCTGGAAATCGCCGTAGAGCTGAAACGGGATCTCCAAGATGGCGCTCACCAGCAGCATCAGCGCCACGAAGGCCACGCCGCTCGGCACGAAGCCCCAGCCGAAGCCGCCCAGCCAGCCGTCGAACCAGGCAAGGCCCCCGCCGAACAGAAAGGAGCCTGTAACGAGCGTAGAGAAGAGGCTGTGCACGAGGCCAAAGCGCGCTCGCTCGGCGGTGTAGTCACGAGCCTTGTGCAGCCGCTCGGCGTTCACCTCGCGCTCGAGCCCGCGTGGGACGCGGTGCCCTTCGCGCAGCAAATGGCGCAGGTTCAGCCAGGCTAGGCCGAGGCGCGCCGCCGCCACGCCAGCGTAAGCGAGGCCTGCCCAAGCGGAAGCGTGCATGCCTCGAACTTAGGACGCGGCCTCCTTCTCGCCAAGCTACTTCACGACCGGAATTGGGCTCGAGGGCTCGTCGTTCTCTTTCTGAATGCACGACGACAGGTCGAAGATCATGAACGCGAGCGCCTTCTCTTGCGGCGTCAGCTCACCCTCCGCATCGCAGCGCTCGGGGAACGGCAGGCTCTGCAGCGAGCCACCGCCGAACGTGACGTGAACGTCGCTGAAGACCATGCGGCCGCACTCGGTCGCGTTGCCCACGGGCGTGGTGAACGAGAAGTACTGCACCATGTCCGGGATGCGGCTGCTGTCGGGCTTGCCTTTCGGATCCGTGCCGTAGATCCAGCGTCGAGCCAAATCGCCGTTGACGAAGTCCACGCTGTGCTCGGCTTTGACGAGCGGCAGCAAGCCCTGATCGTCGAAGGCGTTCTGCTTCGTCAGCCACTCGTGGAACGCCTTGCCCTTGGGGAACGACGTGTCGACGGAGACGCTGACGGAGCCGACGTCTTGAGCCGATGAGGAGAACGTGGCTACCGGCGGAGAGCTCGCGTCGGGGTAAGGGTGGTCCGGCGTCGAAGCGTCCGAGTTGATCCAGCGGTGATGCCAGTGTGAACCGAAGATGCGCCCGCCCCGATCCGCGTATTTTCGCACCTCGAGGTGCATGTCGGGCGGTCGCTCGATGGCGCCCTTGGCTGCCAGCTGAGGGAACTCGTTGGTGGTGGGGGCGTTCCAGAGGTTGTCCTCGCCCTCACAGCTCATCAAGATCATGTCGTATTCGAGCATGCGGCTCGAGTCGGCCCACAGCTCCTCGGCGCGCGTGAGGGGCTTGCTGCCGCTCGGAGCCTGCATGGTCTTGGAGGCGCCGAAGCCCCAGAACAAGTTCACGCGCCCGTCTTCGGTGTCGGGCGTGAACTCGGAATCGTCGACGCCGATGCGGCGGAGCAGGCACTCGAGCGCGTCACTCTTGCCGGTCGTGACCGCGATCTTGGGTAAGTCGCCTTCTGACGAGTTGCGCGGGAGGCGCGTCATGTCGACGCTCAGCGCGTTGTTCGTGCACGGCGTGACGTAGTCGATCTTCACCTTGCGCCGCCACTTGCCGATTTGGACGACGAGCGGAATGTCGGGACCCACCGGCACGTCGGTCAGAGTGAAGCTCCCGTCCGCCTCGGTGAGCGCGAACGTCGTGACGGTCTGCGGAAAGTGCGCGCTGCACGACTCGCACTGCGCCCCGTGGCTCAGCGGCGCGAGCGCCGACTCTTCCACGACGTAGACGACGGCGTTGTAGAGCGGCACCTTGCCGGCCGGGTCGTAGACGAAGCCGCTGACGGTCGTGGTCGAGGGCACGCTATCGGCGGGGCAATCGACCTTGCGGCAAGTGAGGCTACCGTCGCTGCAGCGGGCGTAGTCGAGCGTCATGCTCGCGGAGCCGCCGATGGTGAGTCCGCCCGTCGACGCGCCGGAGCCGCCGGCGGCTCGACCACCTTGGCTCGCCGGCCCGTCGTGCGCCGTCTGCGCAGAGCAGCCCCAGAGCCCCACCAGGGCGGCGGCGACGAAGCGCCGGCGGCCGAGGGCCGAGCTGCGCGTCGTCACGTGCCTGCGCAGGGGGGGTAGGGTCATGGCGCTCGCCGGGGCTTTCGAAGCGTAGCGTGGATCGGCGGCGTGTCCCTCGATCGTGGGGCGGCCGTCGAAAAAAAATCACATTGCCATGATCGATCGCCCGCGGGCGCGCATTACGTGGTCAGCCGCACACACGCTTTCTGCTCGGCGGAGACCCGCCCGACGGGTGGGAAAGCTGTGTGTGGTGATTGTCTGGGCCGCTTTCGCCCCCCACACGCGACTGGCGAGAGCGTGCCGGATGCCCGGCTGCTCGTCGTTTTCCCTTTCCCCTTGGCGACGAGCAGCCGGGCCATCCTGCGAGGCTCGGCTACATCCAGCGCAGGCGCGCGCGCGCTTGCTCGACGGCCGCGACGAGCTCGCCAACCCCGTAGGGCTTCGGCAAGAAGTACTGAAAGGCGCCGGCCTCCAGCCGCTCTGCGGCGCCCTTGGCCTGATAGCCCGAGGAGAGCACGATGGCGGCGCGCGAGCCCGAGGCGCGGATGCGGCGTACCACCTCGGCCCCGTCGATGTCCGGCATCGTCATGTCGATCACCAGCACGTCGGCGGGGTTCGCGAGCTGGGCGGCGACGCCGCTCTCGCCGTCGCAGGCTTCGTCGACCTGGTAGCCGCGCAGCTCGAGCGAGCGCCGCAGCTGGGCGCGCACGAGCTGCTCGTCGTCGATCACCAGCACCCGACAGGGCTGGATGGCCTCCGGCGTCGGCACGAGCGAGGTGACGCGCTCCGGGTGGGCAGTAGCGGGCAGCAGGATCGAGAATCGGCTGCCCTCGCCGGGCGTGCTCTCGAGCGCGAGCGCGCCGCCGTGGCTGGTGACGATGCCGAGACAGGCGGCGAGCCCCAGGCCGTGGCCGTGCTCCTTGGTCGTGAAGAAAGGCTCGAACACGCGCTGCCGCGTGGCCTCGTCCATGCCCACGCCGGTGTCCTCGACCTCGATCAGCACCCAGTCGCCGGGGCCCACGCTGGCGCCGAGCGCGTCGTCCCAACGCACGTCGAGGTGACGCACGTGGCGCGTGCGCACGTCGATCTTACCGGGTTGATCGAGCAGCGAGTCGGAGGCGTTGGCGAGCACGTTCATCATCACTTGCGTGAGCGGCGCGCGATCACCGATGACGACGCTGCCTTCCTCGATGTCGAGCGTGAGCGTCGCCTTCTTGGAGAGCGTGGCGTCGAGCAGCGTGCGAAGCTCGCGGAACAACTGCCCCAGGTCGACCGGCTCACGTCGGCCGAGATCTTGCCGGCCCGCGTAGGCCAGCATCTGCTTGGTCAGCGCGGCGGCGCGCTGCCCCGCTGACAGGATCGCCTCCACGGCTTGGCGATCGAGCGGCTGCTCGAGCGTGGCGAGCAGCAGGCTGGCGTTGCCGATCACGCCTACGAGCAGGTTGTTGAAGTCGTGCGCGATGCCGCCCGCGAGCACGCCGAGGCTGTCGAGGCGCTGGCTGCGCTGCAGCTGCTGCTCCAGCTTGCGCCGCTCGCCTTGCAGACGCCGAGCCTCGCGCAGGTCGCGGAAGCCGGCCACGCGCGCGGGCTTGCCGTTGCGCGTGGAGCGCACGCCGATGATTTCGACCGGGATTAGCTCACCGCTCTTGGCGACGACGACGTTCTCGTAGGCGCCGAACACCTGATTGCTCACGACGTCGGCGGTGACCTGCTTGGTCTCCGGCGTCACGAAGTCGGTCACGTGACGGCCGAGCATCTCTTCACGCGCGTAGCCCAGCAGCTGCTCGACCTTGCCGCCCACCTCGACGATCTGCCCGTCTTGGCTGACGACCATGAAGTCGAAGGCGCCGAGCGATAGGTCGTTCAGGTAGTTTTCGACCTCGCGCAGCAAGCTGAGCGTGTGCTCACGGTCCGTGACGTCTCGCACGGCGGCGATGCGCACGGGGCGATCACCGAGCCGACCTTGCTTCGACAGCAGCTCGGCCCGCAGGCGGGAGCCATCTTTGCGGACGAGCGAGAGCGTGTACGCGCCTTCGTAGCCGCTCTTCACGCGCTCCAGCGCTTCCGGCAAATCCTCCGGCGCGACCATGCGGTACATCGCGCCCGTGCCCAAGAGCTCGTGCGGCTCGCAGCCGACCATCTCGGCGGCGCGGCGGTTGACGTCGAGCACGACGCCGTTACTGTGCACCAAGATGCCCTCGAACGAGGCCTCCGACAACATGTCGAAGCGCTCGCGCAAGCGCCGGTGCTCGGCCCACTCCGAGGCGCGCAGCAGCCCTAGCTTCAGCAGTCCGGCGAGAGGCACCTTCAGCTCCGCGCCGTGGAGCGACGAAGCGGTGAGGTGGAGCGAGCGCTCGGTGGTCATGATCGAGAGCCAGGCCGTCGCCGCATCCGGCGCCCGCGTCATGCCGAGCTGAGCGAGCCGCTCCAGCGCGAGCTCCAGCGCGAGCTCCGCGTCTGCTCCCGCGAGGATCGCCGCGAGCTCAGCGAGCAGGTCGGGCAGAGGAGACGAGGGAGGCGGGTGTGGCAGCGACATGGAGTGAGAACCGCTACCCCCGTTGATCGACGAGCTTAACCAACTCTCTCGGTCACCGGAAGCTCGCATCTGCCGCCGCGCCGCGCCAGCGCCGAATAGCGGGTTTTGGTCGCTGGCGGCGGCGCGGCCACGCTCGCGGAATTCGCTTCGACCCATGCTTGCGGCGCGCATGGCTCGCCCCTTTCGGTGTTTAATGCGCGACGCCCGTGAAACGACCACCGCGTCGCCCTGTTGCCTGCGCTCTCACGTGCGCGTGCGCGCTGGTGGCCGCGCCGCTGAGCGCGCAGGTGGTCACCGACGAGCCAACGCGGCTCGAGCTGCGCGCTCCCGCTGGCTGCAGCTCGGTGGAAGATTTTACAGCGCGCGTCGCGCGCCGCTCGAGCCGCATCCGCTTCGTGCCCGACTCAGCGCGTCGCTCGCTGCTCGTCGAGCTGGTGTCGACCGGTAGGTCATTACGCGGCAGCGTCACGCTCGTCGAGGCCGACGGCGCTACCCGCACGCGCAAGCTCACCGCCAGCAGCTGCGAAGACGCAGCGGAAGGCCTGGCGCTGATCGCGACCGTCACGCTCGATCCCGACGCGCTCCTCGCCGAGCCTGAGCCTGAGCCCGAGCCGGAGGCCGCGCCCGAGCCGGCGCCGAGGCCGCCCGCCGTGTCTCGTCCTGCAGCTCCGAAGCGGGACGAGACGCCGCAGGTCGGCCCTGCGCTCACCGACGAGCCGAGCGCTCGGGTCAGCTTGGGGTTGGCGGTCACGCTGATGGCCGAGGTCGCGCCAGAGATCGCGCCGGGCGGCTCGGTGGAGGTGGCGCTCGAGCTCTTTCCGGGCAGGGTGCTGGCGCCGTTCTTTCGGCTTTCGGTCCCCCACGCACAGCGCCGCGGTCTCGAGCGCGGCGGCGGCACCGCCAACTTCGCTTACACGCTCCCCACGCTGGACGTGTGTCCGGTTCGGCTCGGCTCGCGGGCTCTGGGGCTGCGGCCTTGCGCCTACGGCAGCGTCGGATTGCTCAAGGCCTGGGGCTCTTCCACGGACCTCGAGAACCTGGCCCACAAGCGGCTCTTCGCGTCCGCGGGCGGCGCGCTGTGGTTGGGCTTGAAGTTGAGCAAAACCATCGAAATCATTGCGGATGCGCGCGGCATCGTCCCCCTCGAGCGAGACTCGTTTGCGTTCGACGATGTCGTCTTTTGGAAGACACCGCCGCTGGGATTTTCTTCCGTTATCGGGGTCGCGGGCGGATTTCCGTGATCGAAGTCTCCCTGGCTCGCATCATGGGTGGTGCGGGTGAACACGATCTCCGATTGGGAGCCTTCCGAAACCGAGAGCGACGCCGCTGCAGCGCAGCAGGCGTCTCGCTCGCGCCTGGAAAGAATGTTCAACGATCACCACGACTTCATCTGGCGACTGCTGCGGCGGCTCGGGCTGAGCCGCGGCGCCGCCGATGACGCCGCACAACAAGTCTTTCTGGTCGCATCCGAGCGCATCTTGGACATCCAAGAAGGGCGCGAGCGCGCCTTCCTGTTCGGTACCGCGCTGCGTGTCGCTCGTAGTGTCTCCCGCAACGCGAAGCGCTGGGTCCTCGAAGACGACATGGACGTTCGCAACAGCCTGGTTGCACGTCCTGAAGAGCTGGCCGATCAACGCCGCGCCGTCGACCTGATGGGGCGAATCCTCGCGAACATGGACCACGATCTGAAAACCGTCTTCATCCTCGCCGAGCTCGAGGGGCAGACGATGCCGCAGGTATCGTCCTTGCTCGAGATTCCACTCGGCACGGCCACTTCGCGGCTGCGTCGCGCGCGTGAAGCGTTCCGCGCGGCCGTGGCCGCCTTCGAAGCCTCGCTGCCCGGGGGAGCCAAGTCATGAGCAACCTGAAGCTCGTTGCCGACGAGCCGACCCAGCTCGAGCGCCTGCTGCTCGAGGCATCACGTCAGGAGCAGCCCTCGGACGAGCACAAAGCGCGTCTGCGTGCGGCGCTCGGCTTGGGCGCGCCGCTGGCAGATCCGGTCCCGGCGCCCCCGGCGCCCCCGGCCGCCAGCGCCTCCGTCTCGAGCGGGGCTGCGAAGTCGGCGTCGCTCGGGAAGATCGCGCTCGGGGTCGGGGTGCTCGGTGCGCTCGCGGCGCTGTGGCTCGCGCGGCCGACGACCGAGGCTTCTAGCGCGCCGGCGCCGGTTGCTCCCGCGCCGGAGGTCCAGGTCAGGGTCGCGCCCACGCCGGTCCCGGCGGAGCCCGTGCCAGTTGCGGCCGAGCCCGCGCCCGCGCTCGAGATTTCGCCACCGCCGCTCCCGCAGTCGACGGTCGCCGCGCCCGCGCGCGTCCGCGTCGCACCCTCGGCCGCCAGCGCCGACGATTTGAGCGAGCAGATTCGCCTGATCGAGGCGGCGCGCGCCGGCGTCGCGGCTCGCGACGCCAAGTCGGCGCTGAGCGCGCTGAACGACTACTCGTCCAAGTTCCCCCGCGGCAGCTTCGGCCAAGAAGCCTCGGTGCTGCGCATCCGCGCCATCGACCAATCGGGAGACTCTGCCCGAGCGACGGCCATGGCCAAGGCTTTTATCGCGCGGTTTCCGAGCAGCCCGCACGTGGCGCGCTTGAAGCCCATCGCGGAGCGCGGCGCTTCGCGATAGGTTCATCGCCATGCTGGCGAGCGCGCGCTTTGCTCGAAGTGCGCGGGCGCTCTCGTGCTGGGCCGCGCTCCTCGGCAGCGCCGGCTGTGACGGTGCGCTCGTCAATCTCGGCCGCTCGCAAGGTTTGACGGGCGGCGGCGCGGGGGCGCAGGCGGGCAGCGGGGGCGAGGCGCCGACGTGGGCGCTCCAGCCCGAGCCCATCGTGGCGCAGACAGCGGGCGTCTTGCTCGCCAACCCGACGCTCACCGCCGACTTGCAGTACCTCTTCTTCACGGAGCAAAACCGCTTCGGCGACACTCGCACCCGCGTGCGCCGCGCCGAGCGCGCGGGCGCGAGCTACGTGAACGCCGCCACCGTGATGCTGGGGCCGCTGGAAGAGGCTGACGTCGCGAGCCCCGCCATCTCAGCGGAGGGTGATGAGCTGTGGCTCGGGCTCAGCTCGCCGGACGGCACGGGCGGCACCGATATCTGGCGCAGCCTCGAAGCGGGCGACGGCTTCTCGACGCCAGAGCTCGTGGCCGAGCTGAGCTCGGCTTTCGACGACGCACCTCGGCCCACCTTGGGCGGCCTGATCATGCCGCTCTCGTCGAAGCGCCACGGCGGCCTGTATCACCAAGTTTACCTGGCGACGCGCGCGAGCACGGACGACGCTTGGGGCGAGCCGTCGCAAGCGCTCTTGGGCAGAGTCAACGTTGCGGGCTTCCAGAGCGCGGACGGCTTCTTGGCGAGCGACGGGCTCGAGCTGTACTTCTCCTCCAACCGCGAGGGCCTTCAGTCGGACCTCTACGTCGCGCGGCGCGAGGCGATCACCGAGCAGTTCGGTGAGCCTGTGCCGGTGTCCGATCTGAATTCAACCGGCAGCGAGGAGCGCATGCCCTGGCTCAGCGAAGACGGGCGGCACCTGTACTTCGCCTCGAACCGTTCTGGTCAGTACGCGCTCTATCGCGCCGATCGCTGAGCGCTACTACTTGGCCGCATCCGCGGCGATCGCCGAACGAATCGCGGCCTTGAGCGGGTTGTCATTCGCTTGCGCCGGTGCGGGCTTCGGCTGGGCCTTGGGCCTTTCGACGGCGGCCTTGGCGATTTTCGCGGGTTTCTCGGCCTGGACGACGGCCTTGGCGCGCGGCGCGCTCGCCGGCTTCGGCGCCGCCACCTTGGCGATGGCCGGCGCGGCCTTCTGCGCGGGCGACGGTGCTTGCGGCTCGGGCGCGGACGCCGCTTCCGCTGCGACTTCGACCGGTAGCGAATCGAGCGACACGGTCTTCACGCCGTCCGGCTTCGCGTCCTCGGCCTTCACGTCATCGGCCTTCGCGGCGGGCGCCTCGTCGGCAGACGTTGGCGTGGCTGCCGGCGACACCGGCGCGACCGCGGCGACAGCTGGTGCCGGCGCGAGCGCATTCGGGCCGGGGAGGAGCTTCAGCTGCGCGAGCACGTGCTTGACCGAAGCGGGAGCCTGCGCGTCGACGAAGCTCGTCACCCGCTTCTCGCCGTACAAATACTTGTTCTCGAGGCCCACGCGCCGCGCGCCTTCGCGGAGCAAGTTCTGTCGATAGAGCGCGAGCACCGAAGCGGAGAGCAGCAAGCCGACGAGCAACCAGCGACCGAAGCGCACACCGCCCGAGGCGCGACGGAAGTCCACCTCGCTCGGCACGGCGGCGCGTCGCTTTGGCAGCACGTACGGATCGGGCGCGCGCAGGGGTGGGCTGTAGACGGGCGCTTTCAGGGTCGTCTGCGGCGAGAAGGGCGCGGCGTGCGAAGCCGGCAGCGCCGCCGCAAACGGGTTCGGCGCCGCCATCGCGAACGGGTTTGGCGAAGGAAACGCGCCTGGCGGTGCCAAGAACGGATTGGGAGCCGTGACGGCACGCGCGGGGTGCAGCTGGCGCGGCGCCGGCATCGGAGGGGGCGGCGGCGGAGGCGCGCGGCGCGGGGCGGCCTCCGGCTCCTGCGCGTCATCGAGGCCCGCGACCGAGCCGAGGCTCTGCCACGTCTTCATGCCGGCTTTCCAAACCAGCGTCGAAGCGTCGACGAGGCTGAGGCGAAAGGCGTCGTCGAGCTGGTCGACGTTCATGCGCTTCATGTCGTCGCTGTCGATGAGCACGTGCCAAATCTCATTGTCCGCGAATGAGGCCGTCACGGTTCCCTCCGAGGGCTGGGGCTGTCACCGCAGGATATCACTCACTGCTTCGCTCACGACCACCAAAGGACGCCGAAATGACTCTGCGCTTCGCTTCTCGTCGACATTTTCCACGAGGCGCAGCCGCGGCCCTGCGTCATTGAGCGGCTGCGGCACCGGCAGCAGGGACACATTCCACAGCTCACTCGCCCACTTATCCGCCTCGCTCGCGAACTGCGTCGAATTCGTCATTCACCCAACGTAGCGTGCCTCGGTGACAGGGTATTGTCAGTGATGCGCCTGGGCCCTCGAGATGGTCAGCGGCCATGGAAACGAAGGTTGCCGAACGGGCAACCTTGCGTTCCCCGCCTCCCCGCCTCCCTGTCATCTCGAGCCGTTACAGCTCCGTACCACCCAGACGCACGCCGCTTCGATGGCGCGCGCCGGTGTCTGCGCCGATGAGCACGATGGTCGCGTCGTCGCGCGAGAAGCGCCCGGCTTCAGAGACGCGGCGAGCCAGCAGATCGTAGAGAGCGTCGGGCGTTTGCCCGCTGAGGTGTAGGCCGCGCTCGACCAGCTCCAGATCTTTGGCGAGGCGGCGCACCGCGTCCGGATGATCCGAGCCGTTGGTGAAGCCGTCGGAGACCGCCATCCACGTGGAGCCCCAAACGAGCGGCACGACCTCCACCGGCGGAGGCAGCATCGTGGTCGGCGTGAGCGGCGGCGACGGCGCCGGGTGCACGCTCACGCTGCCGCTCGTGTGTGCACAAATGAGCGGCGGCATGCCAGCCGTGGCGATCTCCGCGCGCGCGGTCGCCGCCTCGCAGCGCATGAGCGTGACGCGCAGCTCCGTGCCCGGAAATTCGAACAGCGCGCGCACCAGGTCGAGCATCACGGCGTGGAGCGGCGTGCGCTCGATGAGGCCGCGCTTGGCCTTGGCGAGCAGCGCCTTGCCGACGACGGACGGATCGGGGTGCCGAGAGCTCACGTCGAGCAGCACCACGCCCAGGTCGCCGCCGGGGCCGGCCACCACATCGAACGAGTCCGTTTCGCGCGGTCCTTCCAACGTATCGCCGGTGGCGCGGAGCAGACCGCGCTGGAGAGGGAGCTTGCGGGCTTCTGGCTTTCGGTACGACGCGGACAAGGCGGCCGGTCGATTGCGAATGGCGTTCCAATGCTCGTCCGGACGTACGGGTCGGGTCGGCGCGCAGTCAATCCCAGTAAAATCGAATAGATACGTGTGTTCCGTTGCTGCTGGAACCCGGCCCCGACGCCTTTTCTCAGTCTCAGGCTGAGCTTCATGGACGAAGGCGTCTAAAGCCGGGACCAGAACGTGCGTTTTGGGGGGGAGTAGCAATGCTCGAAGACGAAACCACGCCATCCATGGGACCCACCCCGGTCAGCGTAGCCGTGGTGGACGACGATCCCACCGCGCGGCGGTTGATGCGCTTCTGGCTCGAGCGGGCAGGCTACAGCATCGTCGAGCACGAGTCGGCGCGCAGCGTGCTCGACCATGAGGGCCCGACGCCGTCGCTGGCGTGCGTGGACCTGGGGCTGGGCGAAGTGACTGGCATCAAGGTGATCCAACACCTCCGCGCGCGCGACGCGGAGCTGCCGATCATCGTCGTTACCGCGCAGCGCGAGCTCGAGACGGCCGTCGCGGCCATGCAGGCTGGCGCCTACGACTACGTGACCAAGCCGCTCGATCGCGACCGGCTGCTGCTGGCCGTGCACCGCGCGAACGAGCGCCGCGAGCTGCTCACGAACGTGCGGCGCCTGGAGTCGGCGCTCACGGAGCGCTCGGTGCTCGGCTCGATCGTCGGCAAGAGCCCGCCCATGCGCGAGCTGGCGCAGCAGGTGCAGCGCGTGCTCGAGAGCGACGTGGCGGTGTGCGTGTTCGGCGAATCCGGCACCGGCAAAGAGCTGGTGGCGCGGGCGATCCACGCCGGCAGCGTCCGGCGCCGGGGGCCGTTCGTCGCCATCAACTGCGCGGGCATACCCGAGTCGCTTCAAGAGTCCGAGCTGTTCGGGCACGAGCGCGGCGCCTTCACGGGCGCGACGCAGCAACGTCGCGGCTGCTTCGAGCAAGCCAACGGCGGCACGCTGCTGCTCGACGAGCTCGGCGAGATGAGCTTGCAGACGCAGGCCAGCTTGCTGCGCACCATCCAAGAGAAGACGATCCGTCGCGTGGGTGGCTCGAGCGAAATCCCGATCGACGTGCGCATCGTGTGCGCGACACATCGTGATTTGCGCGCCGAGGTCGAAGCCGGGCGCTTCCGCGAAGACTTGTACTTCCGGCTGGTCGTGTACCCCATTCAGCTGCCGCCGCTGCGCGACCGCACGGAGGACATTCCGACGCTGGTCGGGCACTTCCTGCGCTCCTTGTCGAAGGACGTGGGGCGCGACGTGCAGAGCATCGCCCCCGAGGCCCTGGAGGCGCTGGCTCGCCATACATGGCCCGGCAACGTGCGCGAGCTGCAGAACGTCGTGCACCGCAGCCTGCTCGCTTGCCGCAGCGACGAGATCACCCTCGCGGACCTGCCGCCCGACATTCGCGAGCTGGCCCTGCCTGCGATCTTGCCCACCGTGCACGTCAACGGCGCGGTCGGCGCCCGCTTCCAAGAGCCGAGTGAGGAAGACATCATCCCGCTGCGCGAGCTCGAGCGCCGCGCCATCCAGCGAGCCCTGCGCGCCACTCACGGCAGCGTGGGGCGCGCCGCCAAGCTGCTCGGCATCGGGCGAGCCACCCTCTACCGTCGCATCGCCACGCTCGATCTCTCTCGGGACGTCGCTTGAACCGACGCAGCCGCGACTCTCGCCCCCCCCGGCTGGACGGAGACGCCGCGCTCGAGCTGCTGCGCAAGCTGAGCCACGACCTGCGTGACCCGATGACGAACGTGCTCGGCTCGACCGAGCTCTTGCTCGAGAGCGAGCTCGACACCGCCCAGCGCTTGGCGGCCGAGAACGTGCACCGCTCTGGCCGCGAGCTGCTGGACGTGGTCGACCGGCTGCTGGCCGCGCACCAGATCGCCAAGTCGAGCCCGCCGAGCTCGGGCGAGTTCAAGGCCGCGCCGCGGGTCTCCGCGCTGCTGTCCGGGCGCCGCGTGCTGCTCGCGGAAGACAACTCCTTCAATCGCGCGTTGATCGAGCACGTGCTCGAGCCGATGGGCTGCCAAGTCGACAAGGTGGGCTCGGGCTCCGACGCCGTGCGCGCGTTCAGGCCCGGTCGCTACGACTTGATCTTGATGGATTGTCAGATGCCGGAGATGGACGGGCTCACGGCCGCGCGCCACATTCGTCAGCTGGAAGCTGGTCGAAGCCGCGTCCCGATCGTGGCCGTCACGGCGGGCGCGGTTTCGGGGGCGCGCCGCGCTTGCCTCGACGCCGGTATGGACGACTTCCTGGCCAAGCCGTTCTCGCTCGGCCGGCTGCGCAAGAAGGTGCTCGACTGGCTGCTGCCGAGCATCGACTCCGAGCCGCCGGACGTGCAAGAGCGCACGAGCGAGCCGGGGCCGCTGCCCGTCGCGCCGCGTGAAGTGGTGGTCGACCTCTCGCGGCTCGAAGAGCTGGCCCACGAAGCGGGCACGCCCGAGATCGTCGAAGAGCTGTCGCTCATTTATCTCGACGACATGGGCCGGCGCCTGGTCGCGCTCGGCCTCGCGGCGCAGGCTCGCGATCAGCGCGCCTACCTGAACGTGATTCACGCCATCAAGGGCGCCTCCGGCAACTTCGGCGCGGTGCGCATGGCCCGCCTCGCGGAGGCCAGCGAGCGCCAAGCGAAGCACGGCGACCTATCGAACATCGATGCAGCCGCGGCCGAGCTCAGCGGCGAGCTCGAAGCGGTGCGGCGCGTGCTCGACGTGCGGGTGTTCGGTCGCGGCGGCAGCGCCGAGAGCGCGTAGCGGCGCGAGACAGGCGACGGCGACCGGCGTTTGTCGCTCTAGTTACGCGTAGCTTCAGGGTCGGGCGACGCTTTCGGCTGCTCTCGGGCGCGTTTGCACTATGCTCGCGGCGTGTCGTCACCCGAGGCTCCGCGACGCCCCGCGCCCGAAGCGGAGGGCGATTTGCCTCGGCTCGAGCCCGACGACGTCCAGCTGATCGAGGCGGAGCCCCGGCGGCTCGACGTCAGCGTCTGGAATCAAGCCGAGGCGGTGCGCGGCGCCGCCAACCGCCAGCTCTCGAGCAGCATGCTCGAAGCGGCCGTGCAGCGGCTCAGCAAGATCGGCTTGTCGGGCGCGCTGGCCTTCGCGGCGTACTTGGCGTGGGTAGGCCTGCTCGGGACGAGCGAGCTCGGCTCCGTGGCGCACACCGCGGTCAAGGTGTCGATCGCCGGCTTGGTGCTGAGCCTCGCGCTATTCGGCGTGGCGAAGCTGCCGAAGGTGCCGCCGCAGAACGTGGCCGACCTCGGCAACGTCTACCTGTTCGCCATTTCGTTGGCGCTCGGGGTGCTGCGTCACTCGCAGGCGTCGACGGACGGTGACTTGCTGCGCCAGGTATCGCCGGTCGTGATCCCGATCTTGGCGTTCGGGGCGCTCATCCCCACCGTTCCCGGTAAGGCCATGGCCGTCATGCTGGTCGCGGCGGCCATGGACCCGCTGGGCCTGGTGTTGATGCGCGCGCACACGCACTACGACTTTCGCGAGCTGTTGGTGGTGCTGTCGTCGCCGCTGCTGGCAGCGCTGGTGGCGGTGCAGATTTCCAAGATCGTCCATCGCTTGGCGGAGGGCATCGTCAAAGCGCGCGAGGTCGGCAGCTACAAGCTGGTAGAGCGCCTCGGGGTGGGCGGCATGGCCGAGGTGTGGCGCGCCAACCACCGGATGCTGCGCCGGCCTGCGGCCGTGAAGCTGATTCGGCCCAAGGTGTTGATCGACCACGGCCCCGCCGACTCGGAGCGGCTGCTACGGCTCTTTACGCGCGAGGTGCGCACCACCGCGTCGCTGCGCTCTCCGCACACCATCCAAGTCTACGATTTCGGCATCACGCGCGAGGGCGCCTTCTACTACGTGATGGAGCTGCTCGAGGGCATCGACCTGATGACGCTCGTCGAGCGCTTCGGGCCGCAGCCGGCGGAGCGAGTGGCGAGCTTGATGAAGCAGGTCTGTCACTCGCTGCGTGAGGCCCACGCCCTGAGCTTCGTGCACCGCGACATCAAGCCGGCCAACGTGCTCACCTGCGCCGTGGGCGGTGATTTCGACTTCGTCAAGGTGCTCGATTTCGGCCTCGTGCTCGATCGCCACCTCACCCCCGAGGAGCTGGAAGACGAGAAGCAGTTCGTCGGCACGCCCGCGGTGATGGCGCCCGAGATGCTGCGCTTTCAGGCGCCTGTCGACGCGCGCGCGGATCTTTACGCGCTCGGCTGCGTGGGTTACTGGCTGCTCACCGGCAAGCGCGTGTTCGAGGCGGACACGCGCCACGACATGCTGGTGATGCACGCGCACCAGAAGCCGGTCTTGCCGTCGCGTCGCGTCGATCGCCCCCTTCATCCCGGCCTCGAGGCGCTCGTGATGCAGTGCCTGGAGAAGAACCCCAACAAGCGCCCGCAGACCGCGCGGGAGCTGTCGGATGCGCTGTCCGCGCTCCGCTTCGAGCACCCTTGGACGGACGAACGAGCCGAGCTGTGGTGGAAGCAGAACCGGCCGGAGCAAGAGCGCGCCAGCTCCGCCCTCGACGAGAAGGCGCGCGAGAGCCTGAAAGAGCAGCGCGCCGCCGCGCCCGAAGCCGAGCCGCTGCCGACCGGCGACTGAAGCGAGCGGGCGACTGGGCGCTCGCGAGGCGCCACGCGCGGCGGCCGAGCGGCGCGTGCCCGAGCCTACGCGGGCGTCGTCGGCCCTTCGTGCACCCGGTCGAGGATCATGATCTTTTGCCAGATGTTGCGGCTGAGCCCGACCGTCAGATCCTCGATGTCGCCCGCGGCGCGCAGCGTCTCGCTGTCGTTGAAGCGCTGCACGTAGATGGCCGCGACCTTGCTGAGCAGCGCCAAGAGCTCGCTCGAGTAGTCGAGGTAGCGCGTGAGCTGGAACGGCGTCATGTCGCGCTTGGGCGAGGAGGCGGTGTCACTGCTGCTATCGGCGTGCAGCAAGCGCTCGGGATCTTTGGTGAGCTGATGCATGTCGATGACGTGGGCCATCGAACGCAAGACGTGCAGCTCTTTGAGGGCACGCGCCCGCTTGATGCGCGCCTCGATGCCGATCAGGAAATAGATGGCGACGGCGACGAACACCAGGTCGTTGACGGCGGCTTCCACGCCTTGCGCCGTTTCCAACAAGCCGACGCCTGTCACTTCCAGGTTCACGACGCGCAGGGCCGCGACCACCAGCAGCGCCAAGACCGCGACCGCTACCGCGACGGCCACGCGCACCCATTTGATCGGACGCGAGAGCCATTTCGAAACCTGCTCCGCGGAGCGCGCCACCTCGCTGAGCTCGGCCGCGATCCGGCTCAGGCCCGAGGCGGGGAAGCGCTCTTCGATGCGCCGGCGCAGCGTTTCGCTCGTCTCGATGATGCGCTGAGGATCGAGCTCGCGGAACAAGCGGCCGCGAGCTTGCCACGGAAGGCCGCGTTCGCGGCCTAGATTTGCGCGTCGGTGAGCGCGGCCGCGACTTGCGCTGGCTCCGTGACGGGGGCGGCGCAAGTGAAGTTACGGCAAACGTAGAGCGCGGCCCGCCCCGCGACCTCCTGCTTGCCGGCGGCGAGCGGCAGGCTGGCCGTAGCGCCCGGGTGGACGCGCGCCTCGATGCGATTCGGCGAATAGTGGCGGGCGAGCTGGGCGGCCAGGGCCTGGTAGTCGTCGCGCGCCGGGTCGCCGACCAGCACCAGCTCGGGTCCGCGCTCGCTCATGAAGTCGAGCGCGTTCAACGTGCTGCCGAAGGCGCGCGGCAGTCGCTCGAGGCCCTTGGCGTAGCCGCTCAGAGCGCTCAGCGCTCGCTCCTCCCAAGCCGGGCGATCCAAGTGCCGGGCTAGGCGCGCCAGGGCGTGGGCGGCGATGGCGTTGGCGTTCGGCAGCGCGCCGTCGTGACCGTCGCGTACGCGCGCGATCAAGGCCTCGTGATCGTGCGCCGTTTGGTAGAAGGCGCCATCGGCGTCTCCGAAATCGCGCAGCAGCCGCTCGGCGAGCCGCTCCGCCTCGCGCAGCTGGCCTTCGTCGCCGCTCGCTTCGTAGAGGCTGACCAAGCCCTGCGCGAGGTAGGCGTAGTCCTCGAGGTACCCGGAGAGGTGGGCCTTGCCGGCGCGGTAGGTGCGGAACACGCCGCCGTCGGGTCGCGCCAGCCGAGTCCGCAGGAAATGGGCGGCGCGCGCCGCGGAGACGCCGTAGCCGCGCCCGGGGAACAGCCGCTCGCCCGTCGCGAAGGCGTCGATCATCAAGCCGTTCCAGGCCACCAGCACCTTGTCGTCGAGCAGCGGGGGGACGCGCTCTCGACGCGCCGCGTACAGCACCACGCGAGCGCGCTCGAGCGACGCCCTCAGCTCGCCTTCGCCGATGCCGAGCTCGCTCGCGACCTCGGCCGCGCTGCGCATGGCCGTGAGCACGCTGAGCCCCTCCCAGTTACCCTGCGGCGTGACATCGTAATAGGCGCAGAAGCGCGCGGCTTCGTCAGCGCCGAGCAAGTCTTCGACCTCGTGCGGCTCCCAAACGAAGAACTTCCCCTCGATTCCTTCGCTGTCGGCGTCGGTCGCCGAATAGTAGCCGCCCTCGGGGCTCTGCATCTCGCGGGCGACGTAGTCGAGCGTCTCGCGGGCGATGCGCGCGTACTCGGCGTCAGCGGTGAGCTGAAAAGCCTCCGCGTAGATCTTGGCGAGCTGCGCGTTGTCGTACAGCATCTTCTCGAAGTGCGGCACGTGCCAGCGCTCGTCGGTGCTGTAACGCGCGAAG
Organism: Pseudomonadota bacterium; assembly: GCA_023431345.1. GTDB lineage: Bacteria > Myxococcota_A > Polyangia > Polyangiales > Polyangiaceae > PMG-095. Next base: position 55,191 of record JAEYWK010000096.1, on the reverse strand, counting down.
CCGCCGCCGAGCTGGTCGTACATGCCGCCCGACTTCATGCCGTTCAAGGTGCCGCGCAGCATGTCGAGGGCCTGAGCGTCACCGGTGCGCCGCGCGAAGCGGGCCAGGAGCTCGAGGCTCTGCGCCGGCGGAAATTTGGGCGCTTTGCCGAAGCCGCCGTAGCGCCGGTCGTAGCTCTGCGCGAGCTGCGCCACCGCCTGGCGCTGGCTCTCGAGGCTCAAGCTGCCGCTCGGGCCCGGGGCGGCCAGCTGCTGCACGTGGGCCGTGAGCTCGCGAGCTTGACCCAGCAGGGCGTCGCGTTCGTCACGCCAGAGCTCGGCGAGCTTGGTCAGCACCGTTCGGAAGCCGGGGCGGCCCTGGCGGTCGGTCGGCGGAAAGTAGGTGCCGGCAAAGAACGGCTGTTGATCGGGCGTGAGAAACACCGTCATCGGCCAGCCGCCGCTGCCCGACATGGCGACGGTCGCGCTCATGTAGATGTCGTCGATGTCGGGGCGCTCTTCGCGGTCGACTTTGATGCACACGAATGATTCGTTCATCAGCCGCGCGATCTCCGGGTTTTCGAAGGACTCGCGCTCCATCACGTGACACCAGTGGCAAGCCGCGTAGCCGATGCTGAGCAGAATGGGGCGGTCTTCTCGCTTGGCGCGCGCGAGCGCCTCCTCACCCCAAGCGTACCAATCGACCGGGTTGTGCGCGTGCTGGAGCAGGTAAGGGCTCGTCTCTCGAGCCAGCCTATTTTCCGCGGTCATGCGGGTTGCGCTAGCATGAACAGCACGCCGCAGCCTGCGCAAAACCCAGTGGCTGCCCTTCAGTCTCCGTTCTACCGTGGCGCCGTTGTCCGATACGCGAAGCGACGAGCAGCTGATGATCGCCTACGTGCAGGGCGACAGCGCGGCGTTTCGCGTCATCTTCGAGCGCTACGCGCCGCTGCTGTTGCGGGCGATGCTGCGTGAGCTCTACGCGCGCGAAGAGGCGAATGATCTCGTTCAGCAGACGTTCTTGCAGCTGCACCGGGCGCGCGCTGACTTCGATCAGCGGCAGGCGCTCAAGCCGTGGCTCTTCACCATCGCGATGAACCTGAAGCGCGAGTACTTTCGGCGTCACAAGCGGCGCCCGGAGCGCTCGCTCGAGGCGCAGGTCGGGCTGGAGCCGGCGGTGGCGGCGCTGGGCGCGGAGCGGGTCGACGCTCGCCGCACGTTGGCCCGCGCGCTCTTGGAGCTGCCCCGCGACCAACGCGAAGTGATCGAGCTGCACTGGTTCGACGAGCTGGAGTTCCCGGAGGTGGCGCAAGTGGTGGGCGCCAGCGTGAGCGCCGTGAAGGTGCGAGCGCACCGCGGGTACGTGCGGCTCCGCCGAGCCCTCGGCGACGACGCTCCCGCGCTGACCGACGCGCTGCCGGCGGCCGGTAACCGCGCCGGCGGAGGCGGCATATGACGGCTAGAGCTTTGGACTGCCCTGAGATCCGTGCTGGATTCGTGGCCGGGGGCGTTCCCGCTGGCCCGCACGTGGAGGAGCACCTCAGCCGCTGCCCCAGCTGCCGGGCTTTGTTCGACGGCGCCGCCCCGCTCGGAAGAGAGCTGGCGGCCGTCTTTCCAGCTAAGTTGGAATCGGTCGATTTCAGCGGCGTGGAGCGTGAGCTTCAGGCCGAGCGAGGGGCGCGGGCTCGGCTGCGTGCGCTGCCGACGCCGCTGCGTGTCGCGGCCCTGTGGGGAGTCGCGCTGCTCGTGATCGCGCTGCACGCCGGGATGGAGCCGCGCGAGGCGCTCGGTGGTCCCTACTCGCCGGTGGCGTTGTGGACGCTGCTCGCGGCGCTGCTCGTCGGATTGTTCGTCGGCGTACGCTGGTTGCTGCGTGGAGTGAGCTCGCCGTCGGCGACGCGCGGGCCAGCGCTGGCGCTCAGCCTGCTCGGCTTGCCGGCGCTCGTGGCGCTGCTCTCTCCGCTCGGCGCCGGCGGCGCTGCTGAGGCGCTGGCGGCTTGGGGCAACCCCGCCGAGTGCTTCGGCTACGGCGCGCTCAGCGGCTTGCCGCTCCTCGTGACCTATTGGGCGTTCGAGCGACGCGATCGCGTCCCGCTGTCGGCGCTGGCGGCGGCGGGCGCGCTCTCGGGCATCGCCGCGAACGCGCTCCTCCACTGTCACTGCGCGTCGGCGCACTTGCCGCATCTGCTGCTCGGGCACGCGAGCATCGGCGTCGCTTGGGCGCTGGTCTTGACCGCCTCCGCGCTGCCCTTTCGCGGCGCGCGCTAGACGGCGCTCGGCGCTTCAGGCTGGAGTCAGCAGCAGCAGGTGCTCGCGGCGCGGCTTGCGCGCGAACGCGGCGCGGCTTGCGCCGTGGAAATGCGGGCGCGCCTGCGACGCGCGAGCGGCGAGCTTCAGCTTGGCGCGCGGCGCTACTTGCTCGACCACGCGCTCGGCGTAGAGCGCGCGCTCGGCCAGCGTCGAGTCCGCGATCAAGAGCACGATTTGCCCGACGCTCGCCAGCCCTCGCGCGAGCGCCGCGAGCGTCGCCTCGAGATCGCGCTCCCAGCGCGCGAGCGCCGGGCCGAACGCCACGCCCTGCAGCTCGCGCCGGGAGCCGATCTCGAGCTGCTCGAAGTCGCGCGACGAGAGGCCGAGCCAGCGCAGCCGGTCGTCGTGATGAGCGAGGTAGTCGTAGACTCCGGGATAGGGCGGCGAAGTCACGACGAGCGCGACCGAGCGCGGCGCGAGCCCCGGCAGCTGGCGCGCATCGCCGAGCGCGCAGGTCGCGGGGGGGGCCGCTTCGGGTAGGCTCTCGCGGTAGCTGCGCAAGCGGGTCGCGAGCTCGCTGGCTTTCTTGAGCAAAAAGCGGCTGGGGAACCCCGGCGCGATCCGCTTCTCGCTCGGGCGCTCGCTGCTGTCGCCGCCGCGCGAGCTGACCTTGGTGAGCAGCGCCGAGAGCACGAGCAGCAGCGCGCGCCGGAGCTCGGGCGACTCGACGCGCAAGATGCCGTCGCGCAGGCCGTCGAGCTCCAAGAGCACGTGGGGCGCGAACTGGGTCCGATCGACCTCCGCGTAGCGGCGGGTAGCGCCGGCCCGCTGCTGGCGGCGCGCGTCCGCGTGCGCGGCGACCTGCGCCGCCGCCTCCGCGAACGCGTCGAGCCACGAGTCTTCGGGGGCGAGCGTCTTCAACCAGCTCAGCTCGCGCGACAGCGGGTTGATGTCGAACCCCGCCCCGCGACGGCCGAGGCGACGCGCTTCGACGAGCACGGTGCCGCTGCCGCAGAACGGGTCGAGCACGGTCTGCCCGGAGCTCGACAAAGCGGCGATCAGCCGGGCCGCCGTCTCCGGGTGCATGCGCGCGGGGTAGCTGTGAAAGCCGTGCACGTCGCGCAGCTCGCCCGTCTCCGTGGCGTCGACGTCGAGCGCGGAGCGCAGCGCTTCGGCGCCTTGGGGCTCACCCCACACCTCGATCTCACCGCCGAGCTGGCTGAGCGCGGTGCGGCGCGCGGGGCGCTCGGCGGGCGGCGGTGGCTTCACGCCGCGCGTTGTAGCATCAACGGGCGCGCCGGCGACGGCCCAGCGCGAGCGCGAGCGCGACGGCGGGCGCCCAGGCCAGGGCAGAGCTCGTCGCGGGCAGCCCCACGAAGCTGCACGCGCGCGGGCCCGCGGCCTGCTCTTCCTCGCTCACGGTCGAAGCGTAGAGCGTGCTCACCGCGCTGACATCGGTCGGCGAAAGCTCGCGCTTGTGCGTTTCGCAGCGGCTGATGCTGAGGAACATGGTCGCCTGCCGCTCGATCACGTCCTCTCCGAGCCCGAAGAAGTGCCCGGCTTCGTGGGTCGCCACGTTCTGGGTGTCGTAGCGGCTGCCGCACTCGTCGGCCTCCGCAGCGCCCGCGGCTGGCGTGCCGGCGGCGGGTCCGTCACCGGAATGTCGCGGGCCCTCGCCGTGATGGCCGTGAGCGCGCTCTTTCAGCACGCCGAGCGCGTGCATGGCGTTGAAAATCACGTCCGCTTCGAGGATTTCGCCGGTCTCGTCGTCCGAGTAGGTGATGGTGATCGCGAGGTCGCGCTCGTGACCTGGGTGGGTGATGCGGCCGAAGCTCACGGTGCTCTTGCCGTCTTGCTTCGGCTCCGTCGAGGTCTTGCCCGTATCGAAGCTGATGCTCGGCAAGTTGGGGTCGCTCGCGACCCAGCGCCCGAAGGCCTGCATCACGGCCTCGCTCGCGCCTGGCCCGAGCTTGCTCAGCGAGTCGTCGAGGAAGATGGTGACGGCGCTCTTCTGCCAGTGAATGTTCTTACCCGTCGAGGACTGCTTGAAGCCGGGGCTGCCGCTGCGTACGTCGGCTCGTACGTTCTTTGCGTCGTCACGCAGCGCGTTAACCGTGAGCACCCCCGCCACGAGCGACAGCGCGGCGAAGAGCCAGAGCCGGCGCCGCGGCGCGGACGGCTCCGCGCCGGGCGCTGCCTGCCCTTCCGGTGCCACGGTAGAAGCCGAGCTCGGCAAGCTGCGCAGGCTCGGCTGGGCGCGCTGGGCCGCCGCTGGCACGCGAGGAAGGAGAGAGCCCGTCACAAGGACGATGAACGGGTGACCGGGCGGCGGTCTTAAGTCGATTTCTCGCCGGCGGTGAGGTGCGAAATGTCGCTCCGTGGCCGCTCAGCGCGCTTCTACGACGGCCAGCACTTCGTCGTCGCCCAGCACGCGGCCGAGCGAGCGCGCCCGCTCCAAAATGCGCGTCACCAGCGCGTCGCTCGGCTCGATGCTGTGACTGCGTAGCCAGTGCACGACGTTCGAGGTCCCCGAAAGGTAGCCGATGCGAATGTCATGCCCGGCGGAGAAGCGACTCACCGGCACCAAGCTGTAAACGCGATCCGCCAAGGCGTCACCTTTGCCGAGCGCCTTGGCGATCGCGGCGGCGTGGACGCCGGTGGCGGTGCGGAACGCGTTCGCGCCGACGAGCGGGTGATCGGGCGGGATCGCCACTCCGAGCGCGGCCGCGAAATGCTCGGCGTACGCGCGCAGCGGAGCCGCCGACGGCTCTTCTCCCGCCAAAAACGCTAGATTTGCCACGAGCAGCTCGAGCGGCGTGTTGCCGACGCGCTCGCCGACCCCGAGCGCCGTGGCGTGCACTCGCTCCACGCCCGCTTCGATCGCGCTGAGCGCGTTGGCGAGGCCGAGCCCGCGGTCGTCGTGCCCGTGCCAATCGAGCCCGACCGGGCGCGCCGCGCTCGCCACGATGCCCCGCGTGAACGTCACCAGCTCGCGCACGCCGCTCGCGGAAGCCGCGCCCACCGTGTCGCACAAACACAGACGAGTCGCGCCGTGCTCGATCGCCAGACGGAACAAGCGCTCCAGCGTCTCGGGCGGCGTTCGCGTCGTGTCTTCGGTCACGAACGTGACGGGAAGGCCAGCGCGCGCCGCGAGGCTCACCGCCTCGCGCGTCAAGCTCGACACCCGCTCCAGGTCCCAGCCCTCCGCGCGCCAACGGATCGGGCTCGCCCCCACGAACACCGAGACCTCGATCGCGACGCCCTCGCTCTGCGAGAGCTCGACGATGGGCGCCACGTCGCTCGCGAGCGTGCGACCCGCGCAGACCGGCAAGAGCCCGAGCCGCTCGCTCTGGATCACGCGCAGCATTTGCCGCGCCTCTTCGCGCGCGGCCGCCGACACCGACGGCAAGCCCAGGTTCACCGCCGAGACCCCGAGCTGGCTCATCAGGCGCAGGCCCTCGAGCTTGTGCTCGAGCTTCGGGTTGCGGGCGGACGGGCTTTGCAGGCCGTCCCGCAGGGTTTCGTCGAGCAGCTGGGCGCGTCGGGCGCGCCACGCCTCGCGATCGCTCGAGTTCCAGTCGTAGACCAGGGGGTCCAAAGTCACGGGCGGGCGAGCCTACCTCGGGAAATGCCCTCGGACTAGGAACCCCGCGCGCTTTTGCTGACGGCTCAGCAGCGCTCGGGCCCGGGGCAAGTATACTGCGGCAAGTTTCACGCTCGCATGGTCACCGAAGCAACACGGCGCACGATCCAGACACGCCTCACGGATGAGCGAGGCCGGATCGTCAAGTCGGCGCCGCTCTGCGTCGCGCTGGCGTACCCGTCCCCGTACCACGTGGCGATGAGCTCGCTCGGCTACCAGCGCATCTACCGTCTGCTGCAAGAGATGCCCGGCGTCTGCTGCGAGCGCGCGTTCTTGCCCGACGGCGCCGACCGAGCTGGCAGCGAGGTGGAGCGGCCCGTCACCTACGAGTCGCTGCGCGGCCTCTCCGAGTTCCCGATCATCGCGCTCAGCGTCGCGTACGAGCTCGAGCTGGCGGGCCTTTCGCGCCTGCTGGAAGCCTCTGGGATCGAGCCGCTGCGCAGCGAGCGCGGCCCGGACGCGCCGTTCATTTTGTGCGGAGGGCCGCTCACGTTCTCCAACCCGCTGCCGCTCGCGGCGTTCGCGGACGCGGTCGTGATGGGCGAGGGTGAAGACGTGGTGCAGTGGGTCGTGCGCACCATCGGCGAGAGCTCGTCACGCGCGCGGGCGCTCGCGGCGCTGGCCGAGCACCCGAACGTGTTCGTGCCCGAGCACCACGGCGAGCAGCTGGCGAAGATCGCCGCTTGTCGCGACGAGCTGTTGCCGTCGACGAGCACCATCATCACGCCGCACACCGAGCTGTCGAACATGTTCCTGATCGAGGCCGAGCGGGGCTGCTCGCGCGGCTGCACTTATTGCGTGATGCGCCGCTCGACCAACGGCGGCATGCGCATCGTGCCGAAGGACGTGGTGCTGGGGGCCATCCCCGAAGACCAGAAGCGCGTCGGTCTGGTCGGCGCGGCCGTCAGCGATCACCCCAAAATCACCGAGATCGTCAGCGCGCTGGCCGAGCGCGGCTCGCAGGTGGGGCTGTCGAGCCTGCGCCCCGACAAGCTCAAAGACGAGTTCGTGGCCGCGCTGCGCCGCGCCGGCTACCGCACCCTGACGACGGCGCTCGACGGCCCGAGCGAGCGCATGCGCAACTTGATCGAGCGGCGCGGCCGCGAGCCGCACTACCAGGTCGCGGCCGAGAACGCGCGCCGGCACGGCTACGATCGCCTGAAGCTGTACCTCATGGTCGGCCTGCCCGGCGAGAACGACGACGACATCGACGAGTGCGTGCGCTTCGTGAGCGAGCTGTCGAAGACGATCCCGATCGCGCTCGGCGTCGCGCCGTTTTGTGCCAAGCGCAACACCCCGCTCGACCGCATGCCGTACGCGGGCATCCGCACCGTCGATGCGCGGCTCGAGCGGCTGCGTCGCGGCTTGCGCGGCCGCGCCGACGTGCGCTCGGTGAGCGCGAAGTGGGCGTGGGTCGAGTACGTGCTCGCGCAAGGCGGCGTGCCCGAGGCGCTCGCGCTGTATCGCGCCGTCAAAGCGGGCGGACAATTCGCCGCCTACCGCCGTGAATTTCAGGCCCTTGGCCACAGCCCCGACGGCCGCGGCTACGCCGAGACCGAAGCGCCGATCGCGCCCGAGCGCTTGAAGCACCGTCACCTCACGCTGGCGCGGCCGTAGCCAGCTCGCGCCCGCGTGGCCAGCTCGCGCCCGCGTGGCCGCGCGCGGCTACCGCCCGGAGGCGCTGATCGTCACCTTGAGCTCCACGGCGCGGCCGGTGCCGTAGCGGAAATAGGCTTTGCCGGGGCGGCCGGGAGAGGCGCCCTCGAACTTCTTCTGCACGACCACGTCCGCGCCCTCTTCGTCCGCCGCTTCGTCGCGAACGCTGACGTCGATGGTGAGGCGCTCGGAGCCCGGCGAGTTCGAGCCCGAGAGCGCGAACTGCCCGGCGCGCAGCAAGATCAACGTGCGCTCGACCATGCGCTCGAGCACCGCTGGCGGCGCCGGCTCACCCGGACGCCCTTGCCAACGCTTGAGCGCACCCAAACGATTGTTCTCGTCGACCTCGAGCTCGATGCGGATCGTGCCGACGTGACCCGGCGGGAGCTCGCGCCATGCGCGGTCGGCGGGCGAGGCGGCCGGAATCGCGCGCGTGAAGGCGTAGCCGAGCCGGCGCACCCCCGGCGCGAGCCCCTCTTGCCCGAAGCTACCGGCCGCGGGCGACCCCGTCGTCGGGCGGTCTTGCCCGGTCGACGCGACGCTCGGTTCGGAAGCTGCCGCTGCGCTCGGCGCCGCCTTCGCCGCGGGCTTGGGCTTCGGCGCGGCAGGCTTGCGGGGCTTCGACGCCGGCGCGGGCTTCGGCGGCGCGTCTTCGGAAGCAGCCTCACTCGGTAGGCTCTTCACGTCGACCGTCGGCGCTTCTTGCGCCGGAGCCTCCGAAGCGCTCGTGGGCGCGGCGGCGGGCGCTGCCGCGAGCTCCGGCGTCGGCGCTTCGACCTCGATGGCATTGCCCGGCATCGCGACGCTGTTGGGCAGCGTCGGCGGCGCGTCGGGGCGAAACGCGACCCCGAGCGGCACCAGCAAGATCGCCGCGTGCAGCGCCGCCGACAGCACCAAGGCCGCGAGACTGGCTTCGCTGGGCTTCACGGCCGCGCTCATTCCTCGAACCGACAGCGGCCCGCGCCGTAAGTTCCGAGCCGCAGCCTACCTGCTGAGCGCCGTCAGCGGTACGACGTTGGAGGCCACGCCGCCCGTTTGCGGCTCTTCCTGCGCCTCATCGACGCCCATGGCGCGGCGCAGCTCGAGGTCGAACAGGTGCGAAGGACGGATGTTTCCGAGGGCGGCGAAGACATTGGCGCGCACCGTCGGGTTGTCGGTGTTGAGCGTCGTGAGCAGCTGCTTGACCTGCTTGCGCTTCAAGTTGTCTTGCGACCCACACAGGTCACACGGAATGATCGGAAACTGCTTGGCCTCGGCGAACGCGCCCAGGTCCGCCTCCGAGGCGTACACGAGCGGGCGAATCACCACGTTGCGCCCGTCATCCGAGCGCAGGCGCGCCGGCATCGCCTTCAGCTGCCCCGCGTAGAGTAGGTTCAGCATCAACGTCTCGATCACGTCGTCACGGTGGTGGCCGAGCGCGATCTTGGTGGCTCCGAGCTTCTGCGCCTGCGTGTACAAGATGCCGCGACGAAGCCGCGAGCACAGCGAGCAGTAAGTCTTCCCCTCGGGCACCTTCTCGGTGACGACCGAGTAAGTATCCTCCGTGACGATCGTGAACTCGTAGCCCTCGCGCGCGAGGTACGCCGGCAGCAAATCGCTCGGAAACCCGGGGTGACCCTGGTCGACGTTCAGCGCGAAGATCGAGAACGGGAACGGCGCCTTGCGCTGCAGCTCGCGCAGCAAGTACAGCATCGCGTGCGAATCTTTGCCGCCGCTCACCGCGACCATCACCCGATCGTTCGGTTCCAGCAGCCGGAAATCGGACGAGGCCTTGGCCACCTGCGACAGTAGTTTTTTCTCTAGCTTGTCCATCGACTCGTGTTTCAGACCCAGTCGGGGTCGATGCCGGCCAGCTCCGCGAGCGACACGGGATGAAAGGGTGGCCGCGGCGTGATGCCCTGTCCCGGGTCGCCGCCGTGCTCGGCCAAGATGCGCGCGCACGGCACCAGACACCATTTGCCCTGACAGTGACCGGTGGCAAAGCCGGTGTAACGCTTGAGCGACTCGATGTCGCGGTGACCGCGCTCGATGCCCTGCAGCAGCTCGTGCACCGTCACGTCTTCACAGCGACAAGCCAGCTCCTTCACGGTTCACTCGACGCTCGGCGTGAACTCGCCGCACAGCGAGGCTTGCGGGCCCTGCGGCTTGCCCTTGTCGAAGCGGATCCCGCACTGGAGCGGGTTCTTCAGGCTATTTGCCAGATCGATCGTGAGCGGGTTCGCCCAGTCGCGTGCGCCGTCGAAGCGGGCGCGGATCACGCCCTCGCCGTCGATGAACCACGTCTCCGGGAACAGCTTCGTACCGTACTTGTCGCGCACGATCTCCGACTCCGCGTCGACCAACACCTCGAACGGTGGGTCACCGCCGCCGAGCACGCTCTTCATCGTGTCGCGGGCGTCGGTCGCGCTCTCGTCGGTCGTGATCGTGAGCAGCACGACGTCAGGGTGCGCTTTGAGCGCCTTGGCCAGGTTGGCGATCGACGGCATCTCTTCCAGGCAGGGCCGGCACGTCTTGGTCCAAAAATTCAGAATCACGACCTTGCCGCGGAAGCTCGACAGCTTGACCTTGCCGCCGTTGATCGAGGGCAGCTCGAAATCGGGCGCGAGCCGGTTCTGCGCCGCGTAAGCGGGCCGAAGCGCGCACAGCGACGTGCACGAGCGGCGCGTCTCGCCGTCTTTCGCGGCGGTGACGAAGCCGTACACGCCGACGGCGGCGCACGCGATGAAGGTCAGCTCGACGACCCGCGCGAACATGCGTCAGTCTCCCTCGTATTCGCAGCGCGCGTCGCACGTTTCGTGCACGATCACGCGCTCGAGCGAGGGCAGGCTGGGCCGCAGCTTCTGCCACAGCCAGTGCGCCAAGATCTCGCTAGTGGGGTTCTCGAGGCCGGGCACCTCGTTCAGGTAGTTGTGGTCGAGCTGGTCGTGAATCGGCTGCCACAAGGCGTCGATGTCGCCATAGTCGATGAACCAGCCCGTCTCGGGGTTCACGGCGCCCGACACGACGAGCTCGATCTTGAAGCTGTGGCCATGTAGGCGTGCACATTTATGCCCAGGCGGCACCTTGGGCAGACGGTGGGCGGCCTCGAAGCGTTGCTCTCGGATCAGGCGAACTTTCACGGCCGCGGGAGTGTATCACGCGCTCACCTGCGTCAACTTTTGCCGTCGGTCGGTCGTTCGCCGCAAAGTTGGAAAGCTCTGGGTCAGGCCGAGGCACTAACGATCGATGCTCGCCGACTTAGATGTGCTGGGCCGGCGGATAGCAATTCCGGTCAACCGTTTGACTTGCGACATTTGTGCGCTAGAAGGGCTTGACGCCCCTCGGGGCCGAAGGAGCCGAGCCGTTGCGCGCCCCGTTCAGGCCGAGCCGAGTCGTGCTGAGCTTTGTCTGGGCCTGGTGCGTCTGGAGCACGCCGCGTCAGGCTCACGCAGAAGATTCGCGTTATCGGCTGCAGGTCGTGCGCGCCGAGGGCGCGGCGAGCTGCCCCTCCGCCGCCGCTCTGGAGAGCGACGTCGTGCAGCGGCTGGCGCGCGATCCGTTCGCGGACACGGGCGAGCGCGGCATCGAGGTGGTGCTCGAGCGGCTGGGAGCGCGCTGGCAAGCGCGGCTCTACTTGCGCATCGATCCGAACGGCGCGGAGGCCACGCGCGTTTTGGAGAGCGAGGGCGCCGACTGCACCGATTTGGGCAGGTCGGTGGCGCTGGCAGTGGCGCTGGCGATAGCGCCGGATTTGCCGCCGCTTCCGAAGCCCGAACCCGAGCAGGAACCGGAGCCCGAGCCGCCGGTCTGTCCGTCGCCGCCGCCGCCGCCGCCCCCGCGCGACACCTTGCACGGCGAAGCCTCGCTGCGCTTGCTCGTCGCACCCCACCTGTTGCCGAGCACGTCGCTCGGCGCGGCGCTCACGGTCAGCGTGCGCGGTGAGCTTTTTGGAGCGGCATTTGGAGGCATTTTCTACCCAGAAGGCGAGCTCGAGAGCGCAGGCTCGCGGCTGGGCTTCGGTATCACCGCCGGCTTTGCCTCAGGCTGCTTGTGGGCGCGCGTCAAAGAGCCGCAGGTCTGGTCGTGCATCGGCGCTCGCGTCGGTGCGCTGCACAGCGTGGTTTACTCGCCGCGACCGAACCGACCTGGCGATCGCTTTTGGTGGGCGGCCTCGAGTGAGCTCGGTCTTCGTCAGCACCTCGCGGGGCGAGCGTTCGTCGAGCTCGGCGCGGCGGCCGTCTTCCCGCTCGTCCGTCATCGATTCATGGTCGACGCTGCGTCGACTCCGGCTTACGAACAAGGACCGGCGATGGTCGAGGGGTTTGCAGGTTTCGGACTGCAGCTCGACTGACCAACGCGCGGTGACGGCCATGCGCGGAGTACCGGACGCCCTTCCCAACCTCAGCGAGACCCCCTCGGCGGAGGACGCGCCTCTCACGGTGACGCAGGTGCACGAGCGCCACGGGGAGTTCGTGTGGCGCACGCTGTATCGCATGGGCGTGCGCCCACCCCACGTGGAGGACGTGTACCAAGAAGTCTTCTTGGTGGTGCACCGGCGCTTGAGCGGCTTCAGCGGTCAGTGCGCGCTGACGACCTGGCTGTACGAGATTTGTTTCCGCGTCGCGGCGGGATATCGCCGCAAAGCGCACTTCAAGCGCGAAGAGCTGGTGGGGGATTGGTCGACGATGGATGCGATGACGACGTCATTTCCATCCCCCGAAGGCAGCCTGGTCACGGCGCGACGCGCGAAACAACTCGAGCGGATCCTCGATACGCTGCCGCTCGAGTACCGCGTCGTATTCGTCATGTTCGAGATCGAGGGGATGACGACGGAGGCGATCGCGGAGAGCCTTGGAGCGCCGCTCGGCACGGTGTACTCTCGGCTTTACCGCGCTCGAAAGCGCTTCGCTCGAGCCGTCGCCCGGCTCGGCTCGGCTCAGATGGAGGACAAGTCGTGAAGCCCCCCGTTCGCTGGCTCGATGCCAGAGGCGACGCTCCGTCGGGCGCGGCTGAGTTGCTCTCCGCGGCACCCCCCGTGCCTGAGCTGACGGCCGCGCTTCGCTACCGCCTCAGCCTCGGCGTCGCGAAGACGGCCACGCTACCGGTAGCCTCTGCGTGGACGGCGCTCGCCGCCAAGGCTGCCGCGGTGATCGCGCTGGGCGGCGCCAGCGGTTACGCCGCGTACACGTTCGCGGGCCAGCACGACGTGACGCATCAGCCTGCGCCGCCGCCCGCCGTCGTCGCGCCCGCCGTCGTCGCGCCCGCGCCGGTCGAGGCGGCTACCGCGCCGATCGCTGTGGAAGCGCTCCCAGCTTTGCAGCTGCCAACGGCGCCAGCCGCCGCTCCGCGCCTGAAAGTCGACCCACGCCTCGCCGAAGCCGAGCTGCTCGAGAAGGCGCGCGCGCTCGTCGGCTCGAGCCCGTCCGCCGCGCTGCGCCTCACGCAAGAGCACGCGCGCGACTTCCCGCGAGGCCGTCTCGGCGCCGAAGCCGATCTCATCGCCGCCCAATCGCTGCTCGCGATGGGCAAGACGAGCGCCGCCAAAGAGCGCGCGAAACAAAGCCTCAAGCGCTACCCCTCCGGCCTCTACGCCCGCCAGCTCCGCGACATCGCCGAGTAGCGACGCACGTACTGGGGCTGCCACCTTGCAGCCCACTTTGCAGCAGCTTCCGTGGCGGCCACAGGCCGACGCGTGCGGCTACACGATGGGAGGCGTTGGGGAGGCGATGGGCGGAGATGCGCGAATCGAGATAACAGGGAGGGGGGAGTCGGGGAGGGCGAGAGGTGGAGCGGCGCAATTTTTCGCGCGGGGGACCGCGCTAAAAATTCGTGTCCTCGGGAGTGAGCAGGAGTGTTTTGCGCGCTGAGCGCCGAGCGCGGGGCGGAGATGCGAGTCCCTTGGCAGGAGTCTGCGAGAAACTTGGGCCCTTAGATCACGGAGGAAAGCCGACGGCACGCCAGCGCGGGCAGCTGGTGGCGAAGGGCCGCGACGCGCTCGAGGTCGATGGGCGCTATCGCAAGCCCCTCTCCGTCGGCGCACTCTGCGAGGATGGTGCCCCAGGGGTCGCAAATCAGCGCATGCCCGTAGGACGCTCGACCTGGGGCATTCTCTCCCCATTGGGCGGGCGCGATGACGTAGGCTTGTGACTCGATGGCGCGGGCGCGAAGCAGCACGTGCCAATGGTCGCGACCGGTGGTCACGGTAAATGTGGCGGGGACCGTCAACACCGTCGCCCCGTCGGAGACGAGCTTTCGATAGAGCTCCGGGAAGCGGACGTCGAAACAGATGGATAGCCCGACTCGACCGATCGGCGTATCGATGACGACGGGAGTCGCGCCGGGGGCGAAGATTCGCGATTCGTTGCGCTCGGTACCGTCTGCGAGCTTCACGTCGAACAAGTGAATTTTTCGGTAGGCAGCGACGATGTTGCCGCGCGCGTCGAACAGGACCGCCGTGTTGTAGGCCTTGTTCGCGTCAGGTGAAACCTCGGCCACGCCGCCGACGAGCAACCAGCTTTGCGTCTCACGCGCGAGCTCGGAGCCCCAGCGCGCAACCTTTCCCGCCGTTGCAGCCACGGGGCCGAGCTCGAGCTTCTCGGACGTGGCGAGCTTCTGCTCGTCCTCGCCGATGAACGCGACGTTCTCGGGGAGCGCGACGAAGCTCGCTCCCCGCGCCGCCGCCGCACGCACGAGCTGACCGGCGCGCGCCAGATTGCGGTCGAGGTCATCCGTGCTTGTCATCTGAACGGCAGCTACGAGCGACGTCGACATGCCCGATGAGCTATCACGCCTGAAACTCGCCTGGCAGCGTCTCCACGGCACGAGCGGCGGCGACGCCGAGTCGATGGGCGGAGGCGAGAGGCTCGGGATAATAGGGGGGCGAGAGGCTCCCGAGAGCCTTTCAGAAAGCCGCTCGGCTTGGCCTGGTTTCGCCACGGAAGCCTGCTGCGAAGGAGGCTGCGGAGTGGCAGCCCCTGGAGCCGACTAGGGGGATTCGGGGGCGGTGACGATGGTGGCCGTGAAGCGGGTGAGGTCGTGGTGATCGTGGCCGTCGGTCGGGTCGAGCACGAAGTCGACGGCGGAGCCTTCGCGCAGGTCGACTTCCAGAGTGAAGGCGGTGCCGGCGCCGTCGGTGGGCTCGAGGGCTTGGGAGTAGAGCTCGACGCCGTCGAGCAGCACTTTGCCTTCGATGCCGTCGGAGTCGTTGGCGTTGAGGTCGATCTTGGCGAGCTCGCCGGTGATGAGCGCGCGGCCTGTGTAGTTGCTGATCCAGCGGCGTACGGCGCGCTCGAGGATGTCATCGCTCGGAGCGCTGGAGATGAGGCCGTTGGGGTGACCGCCGAGCTGGAACAGCTGTGCCCAATGCGTCGTTTCGCTGGCCCAGCAGCGCCACATGTCGCCGGAGGGGGGCTTGAACGAGGTGATGGTCGATTGGCGACCCATGAGGGTGAAGGTCGCGATGTCGCCGGTGTCGATGCCGTAGTACCAGCCGTGCTCGCCTTGGGTGAGCGAGAAATCAGCGACGGAGTCGGCGAGGATGCGCCGCTTCGGTGCGTCGGGCGCGCCGCCTTCGCCGGCGGCGCCCGATTCGGGGGCGGTGCCGCCCGTTGACGCGCCGCCGCCTGCGACCGCGCCCGCGCCGCCCACGCCCGCGCTGGTGGTGCCGCCGAGCGCGTCGGCGTCTGCGATTTGCACCAAGGGCGAGCACGCGAGCGCGGAGAGCCAGCAGAGCGCGCCCAGGCTCAGCGGTGCGGCCGTCGCTCTCCGCGGACCCGCGCCTGCTGGCGATCGGCTGCTCGGTTTCACCTCGCTATTGTTAGTCGAAGGCGAGCGCCTTGTCAGCGCGCAGCCGCGCGACGATGAAATCGACGAAGGCGCGGACGCGGGCGGGGGCACGCTGCCCTTCGCGGTAGAGGACGTGGATGGGCAGCGGCTCGGCCTCGTAATCCTCGAGGATCAGCCGCAAGCGACCAGCGCGCACGTGGGCTGCGACCATGTACGAAAGCGCGCGCGTCACGCCCGCTCCGGCGAGGGCGGCGTCGATGCCGACCTCGGAGCTGTTGACGAGCAGGGGCGTGCGCGAGCGGAAGCTGACGTGCTCGCCGTCGCGCTGGAAGGCCCAGCTGGGCGGGGTGCGCTCGGTGGAGAAGACGAAGCAGCGGTGCTCGGCCAAATCACGCGGCGCGCGCGGCGTGCCGTGACGCCGCAGGTAGGCGGGGGAGGCGCAGGTGACGCGCCGCACGCTGCCGACCTTGGCGGCAGTGAGCGTCGAATCTTCCAGCTTGGCGATGCGCACGGCGACGTCGATGCCTTCCTCGAGCAGATCGATGACGCGATCGACCAGCAGCGCGCGCGCCGTTACCTCTGGATACTTGGACAGGAATTGGATGAGCAGCGGCGCCACGAACATGCGTCCGAACATGACCGAGGCGGTGATGCCGAGCGGGCCGCGCGGCGCTCGATGCGAGCCGCCGGCGGCCGCCTCGATGTCGTCGAGCTCGGCGAGCAGGCGCCGACAATCGGCGAGGTAGCGCGCGCCTGCTTCGGTGATGCGCACCTGCCGTGTCGTGCGCTCGAGCAGGCGCGCGCCGATGTGCTGCTCGAGCGCCGCCACTTGCCGCGTCACGACGGGAGGTGAGATGGCCAAGCGCCGCGCCGCCGCGGAAAAGCCGCCCTCTTCCGCGACGGCGATGAAGGCTCTCATGGCCGCCACGCGATCCATGATTGTTCCTGAAACAGAAATAGTGACTTGTCAATTGCGGCTATTGTTGTCTCAAGTGGTGGGCTGCAGAATCGCGCTCATGAAGCCTTCGCGTCCTCTTCGGCTCTATCGCCATCCGCTCTCGGGCCACGCTCACCGCGCGCAGCTGCTGCTCTCGCTGCTCGGGCTGCCGCACGAGCTGGTGACCGTGAACCTGCTCGCCGGCGAGCAGAAGCAACCGGAATTTTTGCGCAGGAACAGCTTCGGGCAGGTGCCCGTTCTCGAAGACGGCGACGTGACGGTGCCCGACAGCAACGCCATCTTGGTGTACCTGGCCGAGCGTTACGACGACGAGGGACGGTTCTGGCCTCGCTCGCCCGAGGGCAAGGCGGCGGTGCAACGATGGCTCTCGGTCGCGGCGGGGCAGCTCGCGGCGGGGCCGGCCGCGGCGCGGCTCGTGCGCGTCTTCCAGCGCGATATCGACTACGCTCGCACGCTCGAGATCGCCGAGCAGCTGTTGAACGTGCTCGAGCGCGAGCTTTCCGAGCGAGAGTTTCTGGTCGGGAGCGGGCCCACGCTGGCCGACGTCGCGCTCTACACTTACGTGGCGCACGGGCCCGAAGGCGGCGTGTCGCTCGAGCCCTTTGCGGCGGTGCGCCGCTGGCTGGGGCGGATCGAGCGCTTGCCCGGTTTCGTGCCGATGCAGGCGGCCGAGGGCTGATATGGCCGGCAAGCTCGCGGGCTGGGAAGGCGAGGGCTCGCCCTTTCACGCGGGCGAGCAGGCGGTGCAAGAGCGCTTGGGCGTGCGCGAGCGCGTGGAGCAGGCGGGGCGGCGCGTCGTTCGCCGCTTCATGCCCGACCAGCACCGTGAGCTGTTCGAGGCGTTGCCCTACTTGCTGGTCGGGAGCGTCGGCGAAGGGGGCGCGGTGTGGGCGTCGCTGCTGCTCGGCGAGCCGGGGTTCGTGCGTGCCGTGAGCGCGCGCCGGCTGGAGGTGACGGCCACGCCTTTGCCCGGCGATCCGCTGGCGACGCATTGGAAGCTGGGGGCGCCGCTCGGGGCGCTCGGCATCGAGCTTGCGACGCGGCGGCGCAATCGCGTTAGTGGTCGGATCGTCGCGCTGAGCGAGCGCGGCTTCGCGCTCGAGGTCGAGCAGAGCTTCGGCAACTGCAAGCAGTACATTCAGTCGCGAGCTTTCGACTTCACGCCGGCGTCGCGGCGGCTAGCGCCAGAAGTCGAGGCGTCGCGGCTGTCGGCCGACGCTGTGCGCCTGCTGGAGCGCACGGACACGACCTTCATCGCCACCAGCTCACGCGCGCCGCGGCAAGGTGGCAACGAGGGCGTCGATGTGTCGCACCGCGGCGGCTTGCCTGGCTTCGTGCGCGCGGAGGCAGCCGAAGCCGGCAGCGTGCTGACGATGCCGGACTTCTCCGGCAATTTTCTGTTCAACAGCTTCGGTAACCTCGAGGTGAATCCGCGCGCGGGGCTGTTGGCGCTCGATTTCGCGAGCGGCGACGTGCTGTCGCTGAGCGGCACCGCGCGCGTGCTGTGGGACGCCGGAGCGTCGTTCGCGGGCGCCGAGCGGCTGCTCGAGGTGCAGGTTGATCAGGGGCTGCTGTGGCGCGGCGTCTTGCGCAACTCGTCCCGCGTCGAGGTGTCGCCGCACTTGGATGGCACCGGCACGTGGCAGCGCTAGAGCTTCTTGTAACGGCCCGTGAACGGATCCTGTTTGCAGGCGAAGGTGCTGGCGCCGGCGGCGCGGTTCGCGGTGGCGGGGCGGATTTGGCCGGAGAAGGGATCGCTGAAGCAGGTCGCGGTCGCGGCGGGTTTGCTCGCGGGCGAGGCGGGGGCGGCTGCGGCGGCTGCGGTGGTTGGAGCCGTGGGCGGCGTTGCGGGCGCGACGGCGGCCGTGGGTCTGCTGGGCAGCTCGGCGTGGGGTTGTTCGACTGCAGCTGGCTTTGCGCTCGCGTTCGCGTTTGCGTTTGCTGCCGGCACCGCGATCGAAGCTTGCGGCGCGGGGGCGAGCGTTACGGCGGCGCTCGCGTCCGGCGCCGCCGCGGCGGGCGCGGCTGGGGGCGAGAGCGCGGCGGCTGTCGGCCTTTCACGCATGATGAGCACGGTGGCGCCCACGGCTCCCGCGAGCGCGACGAGGGCGAGCAAGATCCACGGTAGCGGGCTCGAACGCTGGAGCGGCAGCGCTTGCGAGGTGCTCATCGACAGCGCCGACGGCGCGGCGCCTGCCGTCAGCGTGGGCGGGGCGCCAGCGGGCGCCGCGTGAGGGCCTTGGCTCGGCGCGTAGCCCGCTGCCGGCGAAGCGACGGGCGCTCCTGGCGGGTACGTTCCGGCGACGACCTCGCGCAGCGTGCTCGCCAAGTCCTGCGCGCTCGCGAAGCGCTGCTCCGGATCGCGGCTCGTCGCGCGCGCGAACCACTCGTCGAAGCCGCGCAAATGAAAGCCTTGCGACGACGGCGGCGCGATCGGCCGCGCGCAAATGTTGAGCAAGAGCTCGCCGTACGTGGCGCCGTCGAACGGCCGCACGCCCGTCAGGCACTCTGCCGTGATCACGGCCATCGCCCAAAGATCCGTGCGGAAATCGACGGCTTTTTTGCCCTCTACCTGCTCGGGGCTCATGTAGTAGGGCGTCCCCATCGTGACGCCGGTGCGCGTCTCCATGCCGCCGAACTGCGCTGGCGGTGTCTTCGCGATCCCGAAATCGAGGATCTTGACCAGCTCTTGATCGTCTTCGCGCACCAAGAAGATGTTGTCGGGCTTCAAGTCGCGGTGGACGATGCCGGCCGCGTGCGCGCGTCCGAGAGCGCGCGCCACTTGCGTCACGATCGCGACGGTGCGCTCTGGCGTCAGTCGTCGCTCTCGCTCGAGACAGCCGGCCAGGCTCTCGCCGTGCATCAGCTCCATGACCAGGTACGGCGTGCTCTCGTGAACACCGTAGTCGAGCACCTGCACGACGTGCGCGCTGCGCAGCGACGCCGCTGCTTGCGCCTCGCGACGGAAGCGCTCCGCGCCTTCGGGCGTCGCAGCGATGGCGGGGTCCATCAGCTTGACGGCGACCCACGAGCGCAGCGCGAGGTGCTCGGCGAGCCAAACGGAGCCCATGCCGCCTTTCCCGAGTTGGCGTTCGAGCCGGTACCGCCCAGCGAGGACGTGCATCCCGTCATCGTGGAGGGACTCGCGGCGAGCGGCTAGGGGCTACTCGGGGCCGCGCCGGTGGAGGCGCCCGACGGCTCCGGCGCTGGCTACTGACGGCAGCTCGGTGGTAACCAGACCGAACCATAAATGGTAACCAAACGGTAACCGTTTGGCAAACCCAGCACCATCTGGCTCCGGCACATTCGCTGCAGAAAGAGGGGCCGAGGACAAGATGCTGGTAACCAAATCGGTGGGCTCGAGCGGGCGGTGGGTGCTGCTGGCGGCGTGGGTGGCCATGGCTGGCTGCGGCGGGGTGAGCGTCGAGCCGCGCGGCGACGGGGGTGCGGACAGCGGAAGTGCGAAGTCCAGCGGGGCGGGCAGCGGGAGTCCGAAGTCCAGCGGGGCGGGGCCGGGCGGGGTGGCGAATCCGAAGGAGCCCGGCGGGGGCGGCGCTGCGGGTGGCAGCAGCGCTGGCAATCCAGTCACCGAGCCCGGGGGGGCCAGCGGAGGGAGCGCCCCCAACCAATATCCGGGCCGCGGGTTCATCGTGCACGAGTGGGGCACCGACACGGTCGTCGTCGGTTCGGACGGCACGCTGCAGCGCGGCCTCCAGCACGAGGAAGAAGACCTGCCCGCGTTCGTCTACGACCGCATGAAGGCGGGGCCGCTGCTGGGCACGGAGCCGTCCGTCACGATCAAGATGGAGACGCCGGTGACCTACTTTTACTCCGACGCGCCGCTGCAGGTCGAAGCTAGCGTGCAGTTTCCGAAGGGGGTGCTCACGCAGTGGTATCCGGCGGTAACGAGCTTCTCGCCAGCGATCGCGGCGCCCACCGCGGTGGCGGCGCACACGGGGGCCGCGACGTCGTACGGAGACCCGACGCTCGACCCGAGCTTTCCGTTCATGAGCGACGAGTGCCGCGACAAATTCGCGACGCTGAAAGATGGCCGGCTCGATTGGGGCCGCTTTGCGGTGCTGCCCGCGGGCACGGCCGTGCCGGCGCCGGCGGCTTCGCTCGAGCAGTTCAGCTGGAGCTACGCGAGGGACGTGGCCGCCAATCCGATCTCGATGGCCAACGGTGAGGCGGAGAAGTTCCTGTTCTACCGCGGCTTGGGCGAGTTCGAGCTGCCGGTCTCGGTCAAGTCGAGCAGCGGCGGCAAGGTCGCTCTGAAGAACGACTACGCGGAGTCGATCGGGCGCGTGTTCGTCGTCAACGTCGACGCCGAGCGCGGCGCCTTTACAGAGCACACGCAGGGCATCGCGCCAGGCGGGGTGCTGGATGACACGGCGCCGAGCCTGGCGTCGGCCCCGGGCATCGACGCCTACGCGGAAGAGCTCGCCGGGCGCGTCACCTCGGCGCTCGGCGCCAGCGGGCTTTACGACGACGAAGCGCGCGCGATGGTCAACACCTGGAAGCGTCAATGGTTTCGGACGCCTGGCTTGCGGGTGCTTTACCTGATGCCGCAGTCGTGGACGGAGGCGTCGATTCCGCTCAGCATCTCGCCGAAGCCGGAGCAAACTTTGCGCGTGATGCTGATTCGGGTGGAGCTGATCACGCCGGAGCAAGAGGCGGCCGACGTGGCCGCGGTGAAGAGCTTCGACGCTGCGCCTCAGGTTGCGGCGGCGTACTTCGACGCCCTCGGGCGCTTCGAAGAGCCGCGCCTGCGCCGCGCGCTGGTGCTCTGGCCGAGCGCGGGTGGCAGCCAATATTTGGCCAGCATCCAGAGCAAGGCGGCCGCGCTGATGGGCGAATGAGAGCATGAGCGCGCCGCTGCTCGTTCATCGTCGTTACGCCGCGGGCGCGCTCTTGGGGCGCGGCGGGCAGGGCTACGTCCTGCGCGTTGCCGATCGAGAGGCGCCGGAGCTGTCGCTGGTGGCGAAGGTTTGGCAGTCGGCGTCGTTCGACGCGTCGGCGCTGGAAGCGGAGTTCAGCCTGCTGCGGCGGCTCGACGTGCCAGGGCTGGTGCGCGCGCACGACTTCGGGTGCGACGAGCAGAGCGGTGCGCCGTTCTTGGTCGAGGATTTCGTGGAGGGTCGCGCTGCTCGCGACTTCGTTTGCGAAGATGAAGGAGCGCGCGCCGAGCGCCTGCTGCACGTGCTGGCCGAGGTGGCGGCCACGCTCTCGGCCCTGCACGACGCCGGGTTTTTGCATGGCGACTTGAAGCCGGAGCACGTGCGAGTGACGGGCGCCGGGCGGGTGTTCGTGCTCGACCTCGGCGCCGCCGTGCAGTGCGAGGCCCGAGGCGCGGGGGTGGCGTTTACCCCCGCGTTCGCGGCGCCGGAGCTCAAGAGCGGCGCGCGTCCGAGCCGCGCGTCGGATTTGTTCGCCCTCGGCGCTTTGGGCTGGTTTTTGGCGAGCGCTCAGCCGCCGGAAGCGGGGCGCCGCTCGCTGCGCGGTCTCGCGCCGTGGCTGCCGCCGAGCGTCTCCGAGGTCATCGAGCAGCTGCTGGCGCCGCACCCCCGCGACCGACCGGAGAGCGCCGACGACGTGCTCTGCCGCTTCGGGCGCGCGGCGCTGCCGGCGTCGCGCCGAGCCGTGCCGGCGCCGATCGGTCGGGAGAGGGAGCTCGCCGAGCTGTGTCGACCGGCGCTGGGCGTTCGCTACCTCGAAGGTCCGAGCGGCTCGGGCAAGAGCCATTTGCTGCGCGAGCTGTCGACGCGCGCGCTGCTCGCCGGGCGCACCGTGCGGCGCTTGGCGTTTCCGCTCGACGACGTGGCGTTGACGCAGCGCCTCGTGGCGTTCTTTCGCGGCAGCGAGCAGGCTTTTCCGTTCCGCGAGCCAGGGCCGCTGCTCTTGGTGCTCGACGAGCTCGAGGCCGCACCGCTCGAGCTGGTGACGGCGCTCGAAGCGTTTCGCTGCCACGCTCGCGCCACGCGGGGGCTCGACGTGGTGGCGGCGCTGCGCAGCGCGCCCGCCGGTGCGAGCAGGGTGACGCTGGCTCCCCTCGATGACGCGGCCCTGGCGTCGCTGTGCCGCGCGCTCGGCATCACGTCGCCGGAGCGGGCATCGCAGCTAGCAGAGGTGAGCGGGCGTCAACCGGGCTGGGTGGTCGCGGCGGCGGGGCGCGTGCCGCTGACGCGCGACATGGTGCTCGAGCGGGCCCGCGGCTTGCCGCCGGGCGCGAGCGAGCTGCTCGCGGCGTTGGCGCTGCTCGGTGGGCCGATCTCGGAGGCCCTCTTGAGCCGGCTCTTTCCCGGCCCTGGCTTGGCTCGACATCTAGCCGCCCTGGGCGCAGCCGGGCTCCTCGCGCGGAGAGCGCG
Organism: Pseudomonadota bacterium; assembly: GCA_023431345.1. GTDB lineage: Bacteria > Myxococcota_A > Polyangia > Polyangiales > Polyangiaceae > PMG-095. The sequence continues at coordinate 32,577 of JAEYWK010000096.1, read as the reverse complement.
CGGCGCGGAGCTCGGCTACGAGCTGGCGGTACCGGAGGTGGCGGGCGAGATCGCGGCCGCGCTCGGCTCCTTCGAGCTGTCGGACCGCCTGGCCGAGGCGCTGCTCGAAATCGAGGTGGTCTCGGCGCGCACGCTGCTCGGCGTGGCGTCGGCCGCGTCTCCGCCGTCGGCGCGCGCGCGCCTGCTCGCGCTGGCCGCGCGCAGGGCCCAGGAGCACGGCGCCGCGAGCGACGAAATCGAAGCGCTGCTCGCGCTCGGTGCCGACCCGAGCCAGCGCACGCGCGAGCGCGTGACCCGGCTCGAGAAGCTGACCCGCCACGCCGGTAGCCCGCATCCGCAAGCGCTGGCGTGGCTCGCGGAGCTAGCGCAATCCGACCGCTCACTGCGCCCGCTCGTCGCGCGCCGACAGGCCGAAGCCGCCGCCCGCGCTGGCGACCTGGTGCTCGCGCGCGAGACGGCGCTCGCGGCCGAGCGCGAGGCGAAGGCTCTCGGCGATCCGGAGCTGGCGGCGCTGTGCACCGCCACTCGCGGCGCGATGGCGCTGTACTCGGCCGACGTGGCGGCGGCGGACGCGGCGCTGCGCGACGCCGCGGCGCGCTTGGCGCTGCACGGCGTTTCCGACGCCGAAGAGCGCGCGCGGCTCGATCACAACCTCGGCGTCGTCTCGCTGTACTGCGAGCGTTTGGACGAAGCCATCGCCGCCTTCGAGCGCTCGCTCGAGATCAAGCGCGGCTTGGGTGATCGCGCCGGCGTGCGCTCGTGCCTGCTGAACTTGGGGCTCGCGCTGGCGAAGCGCGGGCGCTTCGACGACGGTGTGCGCGCGCTCGACGAAGCGGCGGCGCTGGCGCGCTCGCTCGGACAAGCCGCCGGTCGCGCGTGGTGCTTGGCGGCGCGCGCCGATCTCGAGGTGCGGCGCGGCGACGCGCGCGCGGCCGAACGCTATGTGGCAGAGGCCGAGGCCATCCGCGAAGCGCCGCCGCTGATCGCGGCCGACTTGTGCGTCGTGCGCGCGCAGGCGGCGCTGCTCGACGGCGACGGAGCGCGCGCCCTCGCGGCCGTCGCGAGCCTCAGCCGCGCCGCGCGCGACAGTGACGCGCTGCTCGACGCGCGCGCGGAGCTGGTGGAAGCGGGGGCGCTGCTGGCCAAGGTCCCGGCCGCGCCGCGCCGCGCCGCGCGGGCCTCCCTCGCGATCGTGCGCAAAGCGCGGAGCGCGAAGCTGCCGGAGATAGAGTCGCAGGCGTGGGCGCTCTTGGCTCGGGCTCGCCGCCCGGCGCCCGGCGCGGCCCCGCGCTATGCTGGCCCCATGAGCGGTGAGCAGGCCAGCGCCATGAGCGGTGAGCCTCGGTTGTGGGAGCTCTTGCGTGAGCTCGGGGACGTGGAGCTCTCGGACGCGCCGCGCATGCTGCTGACGGCCGCGCGTGCGCTGTGCGGGGCCGAGCGCGCTCTGCTCGCGATCACGACCGCCCGCGGGGACGTGCGCGAGGCGTGGGGCGTGGATCTCGACGGCTACGAGCTGGCCGAGGCCAAGCAGCGCTGCGATGGCGAGCTCGTTCGACGCGCCGCTGAAGCGCGGGCGACGCTGTACCTGCGCGAGCACCCGGGCGCGGCAGGGCGGGGCGCGCGGCTCGCCATCCCGCGGGAGCTGCCCGGCGGCGACTGGCTGGTGGTGTTGTTGCTCGAGCATCGCTTCGTGGTCGGCGCCTTCGATGAGCTGCCGAGCGGCCTCGGCGAACAGCTCGCCACGCTCGCGGTCCTGGTGGCGCGCCTCGTGACGGCCGGCGCGTCCCCCGCGGTCGCGCCGCTGGGCACGCCGCCGCTCGCGGCGGACACCGAGCGGGGTCAAACGACGTCGCTGCCGGCTCGCAAAGCGCGGCGCGCCTTCCCTGGCATGATCGGCTCGAGCCGCGCGCTGGAGCTCGCGGTGGCCAAGCTCGACAGCGCCGTGGACAGCTCCTTGCCGGTGCTGCTGCGCGGCGAAACCGGCACCGGCAAGGAGATGTTCGCGCGCGCCTTGCACGAGCACGGCCCGCGCGCGCGCGGCGCCTTCGTCGCCGTCAACTGCGCCGCGATCCCGGAAGCGCTGTTCGAGGCCGAGCTGTTCGGCCACGCGCGCGGCGCTTTTACCGGCGCCGATCGCGCCCGTCCGGGCCTGCTGGCGCGCGCCGAGGGCGGAACGCTGTTGCTCGACGAGATCGGCGAGCTCTCTCTGGCGCGTCAGGCGGCCTTGCTGCGCGTGCTCGAAACTCGACGCTACCGCGCGGTGGGCAGCGACGAAGAAAGGCCTTTCGACGTGCGCGTGATCTGCGCCACCAATCGCGATCTCGAGGCGGAGGTGGCTCGCGGCGAGTTCCGCTCGGACTTGCTCTTTCGCATCAACGTCGTCGAAATCGAGGTGCCGCCGCTGCGTGAGCGGCGCGAGGACATTCCCGCGCTCGTCCAGGCCTTTCTCCAGCGCTCGGGCGCCCGGCTCGGCATCGCGCCGGAGGCGATGCTCGCGCTCGAATCGCACGACTGGCCCGGCAACGTGCGTGAGCTCGAGCACCAAATCCAGCGGCTGTCGCTGCTAGGCGCGACGCGCATCGAACGCGCGCACCTGCCGCGCGGCTTGCGCCGCGGCAGCTCGGCGCCCGAGCCAGCAACCGAAGAGCGCGCGGCAAGGTCGAATCGCGCACCGCGCGACGAGAAGAGCGAAGTCGAGGCTGCGCTCGCTCGCAGCGGCGGCAACATCTCGCACGCGGCGCAGGCGCTCGGCCTCACTCGTCACGGCTTGAAGAAGCGCATGCTGCGCCTGGGTCTGCGCCAGCGCGCGGAAGGGAGCGAGCGCTGATGCGGCGGCTCTGTCCCTTGCTCGCCCTAGTGCTCGCGTGCGGCTCGGGCTACGACCCACCCGCGCCGCGCGGCCAGGGCGGCGGCGTGAGCGGCGCGGGGGCAGCGGGCGCCGCCGCGGGCCTCACCAGCAGCGGCGGGGTGGCTGAGCCCGATGGCGGCTCCGGTGGCGCTGGCGCCGGCCCGGCTTCGGCAGGCGCGGGGGCAGGCGCGGGAGCGGCTGCTGCGGGCTGTGAGCTCGACGCGCTCGCGGAGCTCGAGGTCTTCTCGCCGAGCTGGGATCCGCTCGGTTATCCACCCTACGCGATCGACCGCTGCGTGGTCGTCTACGTGGACGCGGGAGGCGCGAGCGGCGCGCTCCAGCGCGTCGACTTGGAGACGGGCGAACGGGTGATGCTCGACGCCGCCGAGCACCGCCCGCGTCGCCCCGCCATCGCGGGTGACGTGGTGGCTTGGGAGCGCGATGGCGAGAGCGGTCAGAGCGCCGTGCGCGTGCACTCCCCAGCGGGCGAGCGCACCTTCGAGGCATCGGGTGAGCCTCGCGCAACGCTAGACGCCGTCGTTTACACGCGCTTTCGGGGACAGGCCAAGAGCGACGACACCGACGTCTTCTTGTACCGAATCGGCACCGAGGAAGAGCAAGTCGTGGCCACCGGCCCCGGGCAGCAGCGCTTCGCCGACGTCTCCGGGGCTCACGTCGCCTTCACCGACTTCTCGGAGGATGCGCGCGGCTACTTCGACCTCGGTTCGATCGCGGACGTGCGGGTGGTCGATCGCCAGAGCGGCGAGGAAACGACGCGAGCCCTGCCGGGCAAGCAGGCGTTCCCGCTGCTGGGTCGCGACGGCGTGCTCGTCTACCTGGAGTGGGGCGCCGTGCATCCGGAGCCGAAATTCAGCCAATTCTTCCTGAAAGCCGGGCGCATCTCCGCGCCCGCGAGCGCCGACTTCAACGTCAAGGGGGAAGCTCCGGTCATGACCGAGGTCGCGTACGTGCGGCCGTCGCTGCACGGCTCCCGCATCGACTTCGTCGATCGAGTCGGCAGCGTGCGCCTGTACAGCGTCGATGTCGGTGCCGCAGCGGCGCCAACGCCGCTGGTCGACCTCGACGAGGCGAAGCTTTTCGGCTCCGCTTCGTCCGAGCGCGCGACGCTGGTGTCGACCCCGCGCGCCAGCTCGAGCCTGCGCTTGGTCGCGGTCGCTCGCTGAGCCGCGGCCGGCCTTGTGACGGATTTTTTTCTGCATTACGCTGGCGCCCATGCTCATCGGATTGAGGCACGGCGCTTGCCTAGCCGTGCTGGCGCTCTCGCTCGGTGTCGGTTGTGGTCGCTGGCACGCCCCCCGCTCGTACGACGTCGCGACGCAGAGTGACCCGCAGTCGGCCTACGGCGCCGTGCTCGAGGTCGCGAGCGCCAAGCAATACACCATCGCCTCCCGAGACGACGCTGCCAAGAAGCTCCGCCTCGAAGCCAAGGTCAGCGGCAACGAAGCCGACCGCAAGTCGTTCATCGACGTCGAGGTCGTTGGCAGCAGCGTGCGCTTGTTCGCCGCCGGCAGCCTCGTGCGCGACGGTAAGGTGCACAAAACGCTGTCGAACGAGCTGAACCGCTTGGAGAGCGCCCTCAAAGAGCGCCTGGCGTCCGGCCCCGCGCCGGTCGCGGCCGAAACCCCTGCGCCGGCAGCGGACGCCGCCCCCAGCGCGACGGGCGTGCCGATCGCGTGGAGCGAGCCCGCCTACGACCCGAGCGTCTGGGGTAACGGCAACTTCACGTGTCTCCCCGTCAAGGTCCCGGCCGAGCATCAGAGCGCGCTCGCGCTGCAGCTGTCGAACGGTGAAAAAGCGGATCTTCAGCTGTCACTGGCTTACGCGCCCGAGCTGTGTCGCTCGCCTGCGCAGTGCAAGGTGGCCGGCGGCTGCCCCGCGCTCGGCATCGGTGACGCCGAGCGCGTGACGCGCATCGCCGGCCGCTTGAAGCGCGGTGAAATCGGCGCCCAAGCCGTGCTGCTCGACAGCGGCCAAGCCGTCGCCAACATCGACCTCACGCGCCACGGCTCCATCCAACAAGCGATGCTCGAGATCAAATAACGTCGATGCGCCACACGTCGGCGCCTCCTCGCGTCGAGCGTCTTCGCCGTCACCCCTTCACGCACACGACTTGGCGCAGCGTCGACACCACCTCGACCAGGTCGCGCTGCGCGTGCATCACGTCGTCAATCGACTTGTAGGCGCCCGGCGTTTCGTCGAGCACGTCCGCGTCTTTACGGCACTCGATGCCTTTGGTCGCGGCCTCGTGATCGGCGAGCGAGAACGTCTTCTTCGCGGCCGTGCGCGACATCTTGCGACCCGCGCCGTGGCTACACGAGCAGAAGCTCTCCGGGTTTCCCTTGCCGCGCACGATGAACGACTTCGCGCCCATGCTGCCGGGGATGATCCCGAGCTGACCCTCGGCCGCGCTCACTGCGCCCTTGCGCGTCACCAGCACGTCTTCACCGTAGTGGTGCTCGCGCGCGACGTAGTTGTGGTGACAGTTCACCGCCGTGTCGGTCAGCTCGAAGGGCCGCAACCGCGGCGTCTTGCGGGCCGCCGCCACGACCGCTCGCATCATCAGCTCGCGGCTTTTGGCCGCGAACTTCTGAGCCCAGCTGACGGCCCCCCAATACTCGCCGAAATGGTCAGTTCCCTCCGGCAAATACGCCAGATTCTCGTCGGGCAGGTTGATCTGCCACTTTCGCATGTCCTTCTTGGCCAGCTCGATGAAGTGGCTACCGATGCGGTTCCCGACGCCGCGCGAGCCGGAGTGCAGCATGAACCAAACTTGCTCCGTCTCGTCCAAGCACACCTCGACGAAGTGGTTGCCGGTACCGAGCGTTCCGAGGTGGCTCTCGGCCGCGCCGCGCCCCAGCTTGGGGAAGCGCTCCGTCAACGCTTGGTAGCCGGGCAGCAGCTCCGTCCAAGCTTCGGCGACCGCCGGCGGCAGATCGTGCCACGCGCCGCGATCACCGGGCCCACCGTTCGCGGTGCGACCGTGCGGCACTGCCGCCTCGATCGCGGAGCGAAGCCCGCGCAAGTCGTCGGGCAGGTCGTCGGCACTCAGCGTGGTGCGCGCGGCGATCATGCCGCAACCAATATCCACGCCGACGGCCGCGGGGATGATGGCGCCCTTCGTCGCCACCACCGAGCCGATCGTCGCGCCGATACCGGCGTGCACGTCGGGCATCACCGCGACCCACTTGTGGATGAATGGCAGCGAGGCGACCCGGCGCAGCTGAGCCTCCGCTTCGCCCTCGAACGGGACGCCTTGCGTCCAGGCCTTGATCGGCTTGCCGTCGGTTTCGAGCGTGAGGTGAGAAGGCGTCGTCATGCCCAGCGCTTTGCAGGTTCGATGCCAGGCTAGCACCCCGGAGCCGCCTACCGGCTCATGGCCTCACGGATGAGGCCCCGGTCCGAGCATCAATGCGGCGCCCGCGTGAGCTCGCGCAGCATTTGCTCGAGGCCGACCACGACGCGCGCCAGGCGCTCGAAGTCGAGCTTGTCGAGCGTGTCGCTCGGGCGGTGGTAGTTCGGGTCGCGGAACAGCGCTGTATCCGTCACCATCACCGCCTGGTAGCCCTCCTGCCAGAACGCCCAATGATCGGACCAGCCGATGCCGGGCAGGCTCGCTGGCAGCGACGCACCCTCCGATGGCACGGTCGCGTGCTGACGAAACAGTCCCAGTGACTCACGCAAGAGCGCGCGGGAGCCCAGGTTCGCGACGAAGCCGATGAAGTTGCCGCGGTCGGGGTAGAGCGCGCTGAGCGGCGGCGGGTACTTCTGAGTGCCCGGCGCGTCCGAGAAGTAGCCCATCGTCTCGAGCGAGAACATGGCGCGCAGCTGCTCTCCGCGGGCCCGACAGCCGCGCGCGTGAACGAGCGAGCCCATCTGCGCCGTCGCAAAATAGGGCATTTCTTCGTTGGCGAAGAGCACGAAGCGCAGCGGAAGTTGCCGAGGCTCTCGCCCGAGCCTGGCCGCGAGCACGAGCGCCGCCGCGCTGCCGCTGCCGTTGTCATTGGCGGCCGGCGTCGGTTCGGGCGCGCTGTCGTAGTGGGCGCCGACGAGGACGAGTGGACCTGCGAGCTTGCCCGGGAAGTCGAGCACCAAGTTCGCGGCGTCACCGGGCGCGTTCGGGATCGCCTCGCGTCTCAGCGACGCGCCCGGCGCAGCGCCGAGCGGAGTCAGCTCTGCGTGCAGGTAAGCTTCGGCGCGTCGCAGCGAGTCACCGGCGGTGGCGCGTCGCACCCCGATGTCCACGGACAGCGCGCGCACGTGTCGCTCGAGCTCCTCGGCGACCGCGCGCTCGTCGCTCGTGAGCGCGGGCAGCGGAACCGCTCGCGACTCGCCCGGCATGCTGGTGCAGTAGACGAGCGCGGCCGCCACGAAGACGCCGAGCGCCAGCGCCACCACGAGCGCGACGGGTACCGAGCGTTTCCTCATCGTCTTCTCAGCCCGGAATGCACGGCAAATTCTCCTGGGATTCAGCGTAAAACAGGGTAGCCCAGAGCTGGCCGCTCTTGCGATCGAGCAAGACCATCGAGTACCAGCCGAGCACGCAGCGCGTGTATTGCTCGAGCTCGGCGTCGGCGGCGATCACGCGCTTGTCGCGCTCAGGCATGTTCTCTTGCCACGCTAGCCACGACGCCGCGTCTTTGCGTGGCACGCTCGTCCCGCGCGGCAGCTTCGCGAGCTCCGCCGGCGAGAGCCGGAGATGCGCCACGACCATGCCAGCGTCGTTGTCGTGCGAGTAGCTGTCGCGCGGCCAGAACGGCAGCGGCAGCCCCGTGCGCAGCTCGAGCGTTTCGCGCACGCCGCCGGGCGACGCGCGCCACGACACGCGCCCGCACAGCAGCGCGGCGCCCACGACCAGCGCAGCGAGCAGCCATGCGCGCGGCCTCTTCCATTCGCCGGAGCGTCGAAAGATCCAGCGGAGGATGAGGAGGCAAGCAACGCTCGCAGCGAGCGCCGGAACGGGCCAGAGCAATTGCAGAATCGACACGGAGTGAATGAGCGTGGATTGCCTACATGGTTGTGAACAGCGGTCTAGTCTGATGCGAATTTGCGCGTAATTTCGCAATTTCTAGGCATGACGAGCCCTTTGCACTCGGGCACCAGACGCTCGAGCAGTGTATGCCTGAGGGCCCGTCAGACAGTTGCCTCATTCAGGCACGCTGGGAGCACTAAGTCTCATGATGAAGTCCTCACTTCGCTCGGCGCTCGCCTTCAGCCTCGCCCTCGGCTGTAGCCCCTCGGGGGATGCCCTGTTCAATCCTGACGGTTTGCCCAGCGACGTGCCTGCGGCCGGAGGGACTGGCGGCGGGGCGGCCGGCGGCGGCTCGGGTGCGGCCATGGAGCCCGGCGCGGCCGGCGAGGTGAGCGGCGGCGGCAGCAGCGCTAGCGGCGGCAAAGGCGGCAGCGGTGGCGCATCGGTCGCCGGGAAGCCAGCCGATGAGGGCGAGGGCGGCGACATCACGGACCCGGGTGACGGCGGCGAGGGCCCCGGCGCGGGCGGCGCGCCCGAGGAGCCACCGGTGCCGGACAAGCCCGTCTGCGGCAACGGCAAAATCGAGGCGGGTGAGCAATGCGACGACGGCGGCGCGGCGGGTCAAGATGGCTGCGAAGCTTGCAAGGTCGTGTGCTCGCACTTCGGGCAAGGCGCGCTCACGTCGGCCGATTACCACTGCTACGTGGGCTTCGACGAAGCGGACTTCGCAGGCGCCGTGGCCGATTGCACCAAGCGCGGCGCGCACCTCGTCACCATCACGAACGCCGAGGAGAACGCGCTCGTGCGTAAGCTCGTGAACACGTCCAAGCTGATCGGCGGCTTCGAAGACGTCGCCGCGAACGAAAAGGGCACCGGGACCTACGGCTGGGTCACGGGTGAAGCCATGAGCTACCAGAACTGGGCCGACACCGAGCCCAATCGAAAAGAGTACCGCTGCGGCGGCGGCATCAGCCTCCCGGGCCCCGGCGGCTCGAACGATCGCTGCTACGAGCACTGCCTGGGCATGAACGGCCAAGGGCGCTGGGAAGATCGCCGCTGCGACGAGCCCGATGGCTACGTCTGCGAGTGGGTGCCGGCCGGGCTCTAAGCGTACCGAGAAGCGCGCGGAGCCGGCCGCTAGCGCAGCGCCGCGAGGGCTTGATTCACGCTCGCGACGCTCACGGGCTGGGCCGGCTTGAGCTCGGGCGCGAACAGCGCCACCCGTAGCTCTTCGAGCAGGTAGTGAATGTGGGAAAGCTCGGCGGGGTCTTGGGCCGAGCTCTGCTTGCTCAAGAACAGGCGCCACAGCGGGGCGAACGGCGCGGCCTTGCTGGCATCCTTACGCGGATCGTTGATGGCGCGCACCAGCCGCGCTTGCGCCGCCCGCAAGTAGCGCGGGTAGTGCTCGAGCCGCGCGAACCCCGCGCGCGCCAGCAAATCCGGCGGGAAGAGCTGCTCGAGCTGCTCGCGAATCTCGGCGGCGGCGCCGGCTCCGCTCGGTTGCTTCGAAGCCGCGTCGACGGCGCGAAGCGTCTTGTCGAGCTCGCTCGCGGCCGCGTTCCATCGGCGCAGCCCGGCCTCGAAGACCGCGCTCAGGCGCGGCGTACCCATGGCCAGCAGCCGGTCGAAGTCGGCTTTGGAGCGCGGCAGCGGGGCCGTCGCGTGAAGCTCGAAGGCTTCGGTCACGGTTCTGGCCAAGAACGCGTCGCGAAAGGCCTCGGCCTCGGCGCGCGGCGGCTGCAAACCCGGGCGCCGCGTGAACGGCGGCGGGCAGCGCTTGCCGAGCACACCGAGCGGGCTCTTGGCGGCGAGCATGACCAGGCGCCGCACGCCGCCCGCATGCGCGGCCTGCGCGGCCGTCTCCGACTCGAACAAGCGCAGCGCCGCATGCTTGCCCGCGTCGACGACGGCCGGGTACGAACGCAGCTCACTGCCGAGAACGCGGCGCGTGACGAACGGCGGCAGCTCGCCGAAATCCCAGCTCGTGAGCTCGCTGCGCTCCCACTCGCTCGGCGTCGCGCTGCGCTGCACGATTTCGCGCGCTTGCGCCGCGTGCTGCTCGATGAGCGCATCGACGTCACGCCCTTCGGCGATGACACGTCCGCGCTCCCCGACGACGCGGCAGTTGAAGCGCAGGTACGCGGGGATGGCGTCGAGTCGGAACGCTTGCTCGGGGACGTCGACCCCCGTCAGCTCGAACAGGGCTCGCGAGAGGGCCGGCAAGAGGCGCTCGGCCCTGCCCCGCAAGTGCTCCGCGACGCGGGCAGCAAGCCCGGGAAATGCCTGCAGCTCCCGGCGATGAGCGCGGGGTAGCTCCTCCAGCAGCGCGGCGATCTTGCGCTCGCGCCAGGCCGGTATCGTCCCATCCAGCTCGCCGCCCTGAAGCTGCGGCAAGAGGGCGAGGGGCACGCTCAGCGTGACGCCATCGTCGTCGGCGCCCGGCTCGAAGCGATAGCTCGCCTTGACGGCTACGCCGTGAATCGTCAGCTCGTCCGGGTAGTCGTTGGGGTCGAGCGCGCGCTCGTCCGACAGGACGTCGCTCAAGGACAGCAGCAGCAGAGAAGCATCGCGCTTCTCGGCGCTCTCGCGCCACGCCTCGAAGGTCTTGCCGTTGACGACCTCCTCGGGCACGCGCCGATCGAAGAACGCCAACAGCAGCTCATCGTCGGCGAGCATGTCGCTCTGGCGCGCTTTGTCGCGCAAGCGCGCCACCTCCGCTAACAGGAGTCGGTTCTGCTCTTGAAACGCGCCGCGGCTCTTGTACTCGCCGCGCACCAGCGCATGCTCGAGGAACATCAGCCGCGCGCGCGACGGGGCGAGCTGCGCGTAGTCGACGCTGCGGTCGCGCAGCACCGGTAGCCCGAACAAAGTCGCGTGCTCGCGCACCGAAGCGCGCGCTGATTTCTCCGACCAATGCGGCTCGGAGTAGCTGCGCTTGAGCAAGTGTCCGCCGACTTGGTCGAGCCATTCTGGCTCGATTTTCGCGGCTGTCCGCGCGAATAGCTGCGCCGTCTGCACCAGCTCGAACGCCATCACCCACTGCGGCGGCTTCTTGGCGAGGCCCGAAGCCGGGTGCAGCATGAAGCGCGTTTGCCGCGAGCCTTGATAGCTGCGCAGCTCCGGCGTCCAGAGCCCGATGCGCGAGAGCAAGCCGCTCAAGAGCGCCAGGTGGATCGCGTCGTCGCGTCCCTTAGCGGAGCCGCTCGCCGCGTCGTCGCGTCCCTTAGCGGCGCCGCTCGCCGCGTCGTTGGGGCCTTTGGCGGCGCCGCTCGCTTTCGACGGAGCCGCCGACTTCTTCAGCGGCGCGATGCGTAGCTCTCTCACCGTGTCCTCGAGCTGGCGGTGCACCTCGCGCCACTCGCGCACGCGCAAGAACGAGAGGAAACTCTCTTTGCAAGCCCGACGCAGCTGCGAGCTGCTGGGCTGCTCGCGCAAGAAGGCCCACAGCTTCAGCAAGCCGGCGAAATCGGAGCGCTCATCGCGGAAGCGTTGGTGCGCCTGGTCGGCCTTCTGTTCCAGCCCGCGCGGCCGCTCCCGCGGATCCTGAACGTTGAGCGCCGCCGCCAGCACCAGGATTTCGGACAAGCAGCCGTGCTCGACGCCAGCCAAAATCATGCGCCCAATGCGCGGATCGACCGGGAAGCGCGCGAGCTTCCGCCCGAGCGGAGTGAGGCTGCGCTCCTCGTCGAGGGCGCCCAGCTCCTGCAGCACCCGGTAACCCTCGCTGATCGACCGCTCGCTCGGCGGATCCAAGAACGGAAACTCTTCGACCTCGCCGAGCCCCAGCGCCTTCATGCGCAAGATGACGCCCGCGAGCCCGGTGCGCTTCATCTCGGGGTCGGTGAACGCGGGTCGCGCGGCGAAGCTCTGCTCGTCGTACAGGCGCACGCAGATGCCCTCGCGCACGCGGCCGCAGCGGCCCTTGCGCTGGTCCGCGCTGGCTTGCGAGATAGCCTCGATCTGCAGCCGTGTGGTGCCGGTGCGCGGGTCGTAGCGCGACAGCCGCGCTATGCCCGTGTCGATGACGTACACGATGCCCGGCAGCGTCAGCGACGTCTCGGCCACGTTCGTCGCCAAGATCACGCGCCGCCCGGAGACGCTCGCGAACACTTTCGCCTGGTCCGCGGCCGAGAGCCGCGAATACAGCGGCTGCACCACGGTATGGCGCAAATTCCGGCCGCTCAGCGCCTGCTCGGCTTCACGGATTTCGCGCTCGCCCGGCAAGAACACGAGCACGTCGCCGCGCGGATCGAGCGACGTCACGTTGGCGACCGCGTCGGCCACCGCGTCGGCGACGTCGACGTCGGCGGGCGGCGGCTCGTACAAGACCTCGACCGGGAACGTGCGGCCTTCGACCTCGATGACGGGAGCGCCGCCGAAGAAATCGGCGAAGCGCTGGCTCTCGATGGTCGCCGAGCTCACGATCACCTTGAGATCCGGGCGCTCGGGCAAGACGCGCTTGAGCCAGCCGAGCACGAAGTCGATGGTCAGGCTGCGCTCGTGCGCTTCGTCGATGATGAGGGTGTCGTAGCCGCTCAGCAGCCGGTCGCCTTGGATCTCGGCGAGCAAGATGCCGTCGGTCATGAACTTGACCCACGTGGCGTCGCAGGTCTTGTCTTCGAAGCGAATCTGGTAGCCGACCTCTTGGCCCAGCTCGCAGTCGAGCTCTTTGGCGACGCGCGCGGCCACGCTGGTGGCGGCGATGCGGCGCGGCTGCGTGACGCCGATGCGGCGCTTGCCCCCGCGCCCCATTTCGAGCGCGATCTTGGGCAGCTGCGTGGTCTTTCCGGAGCCCGTCGCCCCCACGACGATCGCGACTTGATGCCCTTCGAGCGCAGCGATGATGTCCGGCACGCGCGCGGAGATGGGCAGCTCCGCGGGGAAAGTGATGCGGGCGCGCTGCTTTTGGGGCGGTGCGGCGGCGGGGGGCTCGGACAAGGGCGCCGCTTGTAGCACGCGGATGCGGGTGAAGCCGCAGAAGGCCGCAGGCGAGGCGCTCGCGCTTGACGGCGCGCGCACGGGGGAGAAGTAGTATTGGTCTGGTGCCATCTTCGCCCGTGTCCGTCGCCGCTTCGCGCCACGTGCTCGCGGTCGATTTGGGCACGTCGGGCTGCAAGGTCGCGGTCGTGCGGCTCGACGGTCACGTCGAGAGCTTCGCGTTCGAGCGAGTCGCCACGCATGTCGTCGGCTCGCTCGGCGTCGAGCAAGAGCCGGAAGACTGGTGGCGGAGCCTCGTCGCCGCGACGGCGCGCGCGCTTTCGGCGTCGGGCGTGGCGCCGGAGCGGATCGAGGCCATGGCTTGCTCGTGTCAGGGTGAAGGCACCGTCGCCGTCGATCGTGAGGGCAAGCCGCTCGGTCGCGCGCTCTCGTGGATGGACATGCGCGGCGCGGCGGCGGTGCGGCGCCTCGCGGGGGGCTGGTTGCCGCGCGTCGCCGGCTACGATCCGCTCAAGCTGTGGCGCTGGATCCGGCTCACCGGCGGCGCGCCCGCGCTCTCGGGAAAAGATCCCGCCGGTCACGTCGCCTTCTTGCGCGAGTCGCAGCCGGAGACCTTCGAGCGCGCTCACAAGCTGCTGAACGTGCTCGACTACATGAACTTTCGCCTCACGGGGCGCTACGTCGCCACGCACGACTCCGCGCTCACCACCTGGGTCACCGACAACCGGAACCTGGCGAACATTCGCTACGACGCGTCGCTGCTCGCCCTGAGCCAGCTCGCCGAGAGCAAGCTGCCCGAGCTGGTGCGCTGCACGGACGAGCTCGGCCCGCTGCTGCCGGAGGCGGCGCGCGCGCTGGGCCTGTCGCCGAAGCTGCGAGTCATCGCGGGCGCCGTCGACAGCACCGCCGCCGCGCTCGGCGCGGGCACGATCGGAAGCGGCGACCTCCACCTCTATGTGGGTACCTCGTCGTGGATCGGCGCACACGTGGCCCACAAGAAGACGTCGCTCACGCATCAGGTGGCTTCGGTGCCCTGCGCTCTACCCGACCGCTACTTGATGCTGGCGCTGCAATCGGCGGCCGGCGCCAACGTCGACTTCTTCCGCGATCAGCTGCTGCTTCCGGAAAGCGAGCTCGCGGGCGCTCGCTCCGACTTCTACGAGCGCTTGGCTGAGCTGGCCCGTCAGTCGCCGCCCGGCGCGCGCGGGCTGCTCTACCTGCCGTGGCTCGCGGGTGAGCGAACGCCCGTCGACGATCCGAGCCTGCGCGCTACGCTGCTGGGCTTGTCGCTCGAGCACACCCGCGCTGACTTGCTCCGCGCCGTCTTGGAAGGCGTGGCGCTCAATACGCGCTGGATGCTCGGGTCGGTGCAGCACTTCCTCGGCGCCCGCGCGCAGACCATCACCCTGGTGGGTGGCGGCGGTAACTCCGAGCTCTGGGCGCAGAGCTTCGCCGACGCGCTCGGTGTCGAGGTGCGGGTGCCAGACGCGCCGATCCAAGCCAACGTGCGCGGCGCCGCGTTCATCGCCGGCGTCGGCATCGGCGCCTTGACCTTCGACGACATCCCCGCCCTCGTGCCGATCGCGCGCGTCTTCGCGCCGGAGCCGGCGGCCGCGGAGGTGTACGCGGCGAGCTACGAGCGTTTTCGTGCGGCGCATCGCCAGCTTCGGCCCTTTTATCGGCGCGCTTTCGCCGCGTTCGGGGGCGTCCGGTGACTGAGGCGGAGGCGCGCCGCGCGGTGCTCGAGGCCGCTTTGAAGCTGGCTGAGCGCGGCTTCTTGGCCGGCGTCGGCGGCAACCTGGCGCTGCGCATCGACGAGCGGCGCCTAGCCGTGACGCCCTCAGCGACCGACTATTATACCATGACGGCCGACGACGTGTGCGTCGTCGACCTACGCAGCCTGAAGCAGCTCAGCGGTGAGCGCGCGCCTTCCGTCGAAAGCGGGCTCCACGCGCAGGCACTGCTGCGAAGGCCGGATTGCCACGCCAGCGTGCACACACACCAGCCGGTCGCCAGCGCCTTCACGCTGCTCGGCATTCCGCTGCCCATCGTCGACGCCGAGCAGCGAGCGCTACTCGGCGCCGAGGTCCCGGTCGCCGGCTACGCTCCGTCCGGCACCGGCTGGCTGGCGCGGAACGTGGCGCGCCTCGTGCGCCCCGAGCGCCAGGCCTACCTCATGCGCAATCACGGCGTGGTGTGCCTAGGCGCCACGCTCGACGACGCTTGTCGCGCTGCGTTCGCGCTCGAGCGCGCCGCCACGGATTGGTTCGAGCGCCACGGCACCCGGGTCTCCGCATGACAGCCCCTGCTTCACCCCCCTTCGCCATCTCGTCTTGGCCCGACGTTCCCGAGGTGTATCGCCGCCTCGATGAGCTGCTGAAGCAGCCGGTGCGACCGATTCGGCGCGAGCACATGAGCCGCGTGCTCGCCTACTTCGACGAGCGCTGTCAGCGCTCCAAGGCGCTCGCCCAGCGCGCGGCGCAGGTGATCCCGGGAGGGCTGCAGCACAACCTGGCGTTCGGCTACCCGTTCCCACTCGCGGTCCGCGAAGCGCGCGGCGCGCACCTCACCGACGAAGACGGCAACCGCTACATCGATTTGCTGCAAGCGGGCGGGCCCACCTTGCTCGGTTCGAACGACCCCGTGGTGCTCGAGCGCGTCACGGAGGCGCTGCGCGTGTGCGGTCCGTCCACGGGGCTGCTCCACGAGTACGAGGTGAAGCTCGCGGAGCTGATTTGCCGCGAGGTGCCGTCGGTCGAGATGTTTCGCATGCTCGCTTCCGGCACCGAAGGCGTGATGGGCGCCATCCGGCTCGCGCGCACCTTCACGCGCCGAAAATGGGTGATCAAGATCGGCGGCGCCTACCACGGCTGGAGCGACCAGATGGTGTACGGGATGCGCATCCCCGGCACCGGCCGTTACGAGGCGCACGGTATCCCGCGCTCCAGCACCGCCTTCATTCAAGAGAGCTTCCCCAACGATCTCGACGCCATCAGGCGCAAGCTGCAGCTCAACCGCCTGCGCGGGGGAACGGCGGCCATCATCGTCGAGCCGCTCGGCCCCGAGAGCGGCACGCGGCCGGTCACGCTCGAGTTCAACGCCGGGCTGCGCCAGCTGTGCGACGAGTTCGGGGCGCTGCTCATCTTCGATGAAGTGGTGAGCGGCTTCCGTGTCGGCATGTCTGGCGCGCAGGGCTTCTTCGACGTGCGCCCCGACCTCACCGTGTTCGGCAAGTGCATCACCGGCGGCTACCCGATGGCGGGCGGCATCGGTGGTCGCCGTGAGGTGATGGCGAGCTTGGCGGGCGGCCTCGGCGGAGCGAAAACCAAGCGCGCCTTCGTAGGCGGCACGCTCACCGCCAACCCGCTGTCGTGCATCGCGGGCTACTACACGCTCGAAGAGATCAAGAAGCGCAACGCGCCGGTGGTCGCGGGGCGCGCCGGCGATCGACTGGCGGCTGGCCTGCAGCAAATCATGCAGCGCCGGGGCCTGCCTTACGTGGTCTACAATCAGGGCTCAATCGTGCACGTGCAAACGTCGGGGGTGCTGCTGCTCAAGGTGCGCCGCCCGCTGCAGCTCTTGCGCGAAATGAAGCCGCGCCGGCACATGATGGAGGAGATGGGAGCCGCCTACATGGCCCACGGCCTCGTCACGCTCGCCGGCAGTCGCCTGTACACCAGCGCCGCCGACACGGACGACGTGATCGACGACGCGCTCAACCGCTTCGACGACGTCTTCGGGCTCGTGTAACGATGACTGACGCCCCGTCGCTAGCCGGACAGCTCGAGCGGGCGCATCAGCGGCTGCGCGACAAGGGCCTGCTCGGCGACGCGAACGACGCCGTCTCGGTGCGCCTGCCCGGCACAGGCTTGATGCTCTATCGAGCGCACCGCGACGAAGCCCCACGAGAGCTCGCCATCGGCGGAGCGGAGGGCTTCGCTGAGCTCCACGCGCGCGCTTACCGGCTGCGGGCCGACGCGGGCGCCATCGCCAGCGTGAGTACTCGGAGCAGCGCGGCGCTGTCGGCGCCAGGCGGTCACGTGCCGCCCGTGTTCGACGAGCAGGCCCGTCACATCGGAGATGCTTGGCCGAGCGCGCCATCGTCAGCGTTGTCGGAGGCGCTCGGCACCGGCGCGAACGCGGGCGCCATCGACGGGCGCTGGCTCGTGCTCGGCGTCACCCCCAGCCGCATGGTCTTCAACGCGGAGCTGTTCGAGAAGAGCTCACGAGCCTACCTGCTGGCGCGCGGCGACGGGCGGCGCATCCACCGCGTGCCCTGGTGGGTGTGCTGGATCGCCGGCAGGCGCCTCCGCCGCGACCAGCGAAACGCGGCTCGCCATCACGAAGCAGGCCGGCCTTCGCCGGAGCTGATAGCCTACTAGGCGCGCCGGAGCCGTCAGTGAGGCTCTCGGCGACGCAATGAACGACGCACGAGCTCCGGGGAACGTCGGTCGGCGTGGTGAAGCCGCCGCGATCGTGTTTGGCAGCGCAGGGCTGCTCATGCTCGGCCTGCAGCCGATCTTGCTCGAGCAATTGATCCTCGCGGGGCGCACGACGCTCGACGGCGCGGGGCTGCTCGCGATGACGGAGATCGTCTCTATCGGGGTGGGGGCCGCGTCTGCCAACGTGCTCTTGTCGCGGCGAGCCTTGCGCACCACGACGGCGCTCGCGACGCTGGTGTTGGGGCTCGTCAACGCGCTCACCGTCGGCGCGCTCAGCGAGGCGTGGCTCTACCCGGCACGCGTCGTAGCCGGTCTGGCAGGCGGCGTGCTGGTGTGGCTGGCGACGCAAGCCATCGTGCGCTTCCGAGCGCCGGAGCGCCTGGCGGGGATATTCTTGCTTCTTCAGAGCTGCGCCCAGGCGGCGGCTGCGTTCGTGCTCGCCATGTGGGCGATCCCGGCGGCAGGTTTACGAGGCGGCTTCTTCGGCTTGGCGCTGCTCTCCCTCTTGCCACTGCCGCTCGTCGCCTGGCTGCCGCAGGAGCTGTCGCCGCACACCAGCAAAGACGACGGCCCACCGCCGCTCGAGCGCCGGACGGTGGGCACTGCGCTCGTGATCGCGTTCGACATGGCGGTGATCGGCGCGCTCTGGACTTTCCTCGAATCGCTCGGCCGCGGCGCCGCGCTCCCCCAGCGTCCGGTTCAGCTCACCATCACCTCGGTGCTGCTCGCGCAGGTCGCGGGCGCCGCGTGCGCCTCGTGGCTCGGCCCTCGCTTGAGCCCGCGCCGCACCTTGCTCGCTTGCCACTTGGCGCTGTTGCTGGTCGCTGCCGCCTACCTCACGTTGCCGCGCGGAAACTTGCCGTGGTTCATCACCACCTGCGCCGTCTTCGGCTTTCTGTGGCTCTACATGATGCCCTTTCACGTCAAGCTCGCGTTCGAAGCTGACCCGGAAGGTCGCCTGGCGGTGCACGTCCCCGCGCTCCAGCTCGTCGGCAGCGCGCTCGGCCCCATGACAGCCGCCTTGTTCATGGAAGGCGACACTGTCGTCCGCCCCGCGTACGTCACCGGTGCCGCCTACGCCGCCGTTGCGCTGCTGCTCCTGCTCGTCCTCACGCGCCCCGCGCGCCGCGCCTGACGCACGCCTGAGCGTCAGGCGACGCGGATGCGTCGACGTCTGTCGATCCACGGTCGGATCGCGTACGCTCGCGAGCGTGAGCTCGGTCCTCGAAGCACGGCGCGCCACCAGCGACGACTATGCGGCCATGTGCCGCTTGCTCGACGACGCGGACGCGCTTCACCGCGAGCGCGTGCCCTGGCTTTTCGTCGCGCCGCCCGAGCCGCCGCGCCCACCCCACTTCTTCACCGAATACTTCGACGGAGAGAGCGCCGTCGCCTTCGTGGCCCAGGCCGAGCACGTGATCGGCGTCGTGCTCGCCAGCCTGCGCGACACGCCCGCCTTTCCCGTGTTTCGGCAGCAGGAGGTCGTAATGATCAGCTGCCTCGTCGTCGACGCCGCCTGGCGTCGCCGCGGCGCCGGCACGCTCCTCACTCGCGCCGCCGAAAGCTGGGCCGCCGAAAGGGGCGCCGCGTGGATCGAGCTCGACGTCTACCAAGCCAACCCCGAAGCCCACCACTTCTACGAACGCCTCGGCTTCACCCCCGTCTCCAGCAAGCTCCACAAGCCGCTCGCCCTCCGAGACTGCAAATCCGCCGACGGTGGCCGCTGGACCGTCTGGCGCCAAGACGACAACGGCATCCGCATGGCCATCAGCAGCGGCCACTCGCGCTCCGAAGCCACCCACCTCTGCGCCGAATTCGAAGCGCGCAGCCACAAACAACTCTACTGGATCGCGCCCGACTCCCCGACGACGTAAGCGCGCCCTCATCTCGTCGCGCCACCTCGCTCAGCCCCTTCACGCACACTCTCGGCAAATCGAGGAATTCGGTGCGACCCAGCCTGTTCAAGAATTCCGCGAATGGTCGCGGCGGGGCTACCGCGCCACGAAACCCGTGAATTTTCGTGTATGGGCGGCCGCCCACGAGTGCCGGGGCTGCTCCGATGATATCTTTCTGCCGCGAGAACCCCGATGATCTACCAAGAGCGCATCGCACGAGACCCGGCAATCTGCGCCGGGCAGCCCACAATTCGCGGCACGCGCGTGCTGGTGCGCGTCGTGCTCGGCTACCTCGCACACGGCGAACCGGTGCAGCGGATTTTGGCGGAGTTTCCGAGCCTCACTGAAGAGGACGTGCGCGCGGTGATCGCGTTCGCCGCCGCATCAGCGGCCGAAGACCTGCCGGCGCCGAGCCCCATCCCTCCGAACGTGAAGGTCGCTTGAAACTGAAGCTCGACGAGAACTTGCCGGGCTCGGTCGTGCACCGACTGGCCGCGCTCGGGTTTGATGTCGACACCGTGCTCGACGAGAACCTCGGCGGACGCAGCGACGACACCGTGTGGGCAGCTGCTCAAGGCGAACAGCGTTTTCTAGTCACCCAAGACCTGGATTTCTCGGACGCTCGCCGGTTCGTCCCGGGTACGCACGCGGGCGTGTTGATTGTGCGGCTGCCCGACGCCGAGCAGTGGCGCGTTGCCGATCACCTGGTCGCTTGGTTCTCGGGGGCGGATGCGCGGACCTGGGCGGGCTGCTTGGTGGTCGCTACGCCGCACAAGGTTCGCGTGAGTCGGCCGAGCGCAGATCGAGGCTAGTCGGGCGGAAGGGCACGCGCTGCCAGCCGTTGCTGGCAGCGCAGTAGGGCTATTGGTGCGGGACACGGGCCTTCTTGAGCTCTCGCTCCGCATGTTGCTCTCCCAACGTTCGCTGAGCCGCCACCCATGCGTTCGGGTCTGGCCCGAGATCCATGGCCGCAGCGGCCCGTATGCTCTCAGCGCGAGCAAGTAGTGGAAGTCGCCCACTCGCGTAGTCTGCAGCCATCCGGACGATCACTCGCGTGTCGGCGCGGATTCTGCCCAGGGCAGCGCCCAGCAACTCGGCGTCGATCGGATCTTCGGCGGTCTCGGCAGCACTGACGAGAGCGTAGGCCGCGTGGTTGGCGAGCAGTGAGCGCTCATCGGATACGGCCAGCAGGGCGGCAGCGCGGAGTGAAAGCAACAGGGACTGCGATCCTGGTTCTGCACGCAAACTCCCGCCGCGGAGAAGCCGGCGTTAGCCGGATACAAACCGTTGCTCACGGCGGGTTCACGTAGCCCGCGAAAGGACGCCGTCATGGCTAGCGCCTACTTGTTGCTCGAGGGTGCGCTTCCGCATCTCGAGCAAGAAGTCGAGACCAAGCCCCGGAACGCTCTCGTCGTATCGATCGCCAGCTTCTTCGAGCTCGGCCTCCGCCCCCGGCTCGATGATCAGCTCAGCCATCAGCGCGCTTTGAATCGAGCCTCGAGTCGGTCGAACACTCCATTCGCGGGCTTGCCTACGGATTGGCCGCTGCGCACCCGCTCGGCCCGGCGCGCTATCTCGGCCTCCCATTCGGCAGCGAGCCCGGCCACCGATTCCTGCGGGGCAATGGCGTCGACGACCACACGCCGTTCCTCGTCGGAAAGCTCGACGGCTAGGGCAATTACCTGGCGGACGGCAGCGCTGGACATGACGCTGTTACGATAGCTCGAAACGTCGGAGTCGTGGCGCCCGTCCCGAGCCAGGACCCGGGTACGAGGCGCTCGATTGCCCGTAAAAGCCAACCCCAACTCAGGGACCTCCCTGACCTGCCACTCGCACCAAGGAAGAAAACCCCAACGTTGGTTGGGGTTTTCAGTGGAGGCGCCCGGAATTGAAGACGGCGCAGGTGTCACGCCAAAGGCCATCGTTCATGGACTTCTCGCTGAGCGTAGCGCGACTAGAGGGCTCGTTCTGTCGCTCGGCGCTGCAACTCAGGGAGCTGCCTGAGTGGCGACTCGCAGGGCGAGACGGTCACCGCGCCCGCCCGATCCAGTAAAAGGGTTTGCGTCGTTCGTGCGCGATGGCGAGCACCACGAGAAACCCCGGAAAGGCCTGATAGGCGATGGCGTACGGGAAGCGCGGCATCATGAAGCGACGGATTGGCGGAATACGCGCTGGAACACCTGGCCAGAGCGCCCAGGTCTGGCGAGTGGGCAACAACGCTCATCGCTTCGCGAGCCACGGCCACGAGCTCGTCCCCCAGCCCCTCGCTGCGATCGTCGTACCAAGTGGCTGCGTCGTCGAGCTCTGCCTCTGCCTCAGCGAGTAGCGCGAGCCGCACGACGTGCCTTCAAACGAGCTGCAATGCGTTTCTCGGCGTCGGCCCAATCGACAAGAGTAGCCGTTCCATCGGCGACGGCCTGGGCGCGCCGGCCGAGCTCGTCAGCCCAAGCCTGTTCGGCGCCCGTATCTGGCGACTCGTCCAAGCTCAGGAGCAATCTTTGGCGAGCGCGGCGCGCTCATCGAGCGGCAGGGCCAAAGCTGCTTGTCTCAGCTTGTCGGCACTCATTGCGGAAGGATAGCCGGTTCCGGACAACGCGCCGAGGTCCCGGGCACAAGCAAGCGGATCCCCCCACAAAAGAAGCACCCAACTCAGGGAGCTCCCTGACACGTCACATGCACAAGGGTGGCCGAAACGGCGCTGGCGAAGGCGCTCGTTTTAGCGGCGGAGGCGAGGCGGTGGGACGTGGTGACGCAGATTGCCGAAGAGCTGCGGAGGCGTGGGAGCGCTCAGGACGCGCTTCACGCCGTCTGATCGGCTCAAGTGGTCGAAGGTGTGAAGGGAGTGCGCTCCGACGTCACGCGGATTCGCCTACGGCGCGAGCTGAGCGGATGGCGGAGCGGGGGGCACGACGATCCGCGGCTTGGGCCCCACCGCGAGCCGCTCGAAGTCGCTCGGATTGAAAGTCAAGAATACGTCAGCGCCAGCGCGCTCCGCCTCGACGAGATGCAAGGCGTCATAGACCACGCCCGACTTCAACCCGCGCGAGGCGCAGCGCTCAGTAGCGGCCAGATAGCTTTCTGGCAATGGTGCAAGCACGCGCACCTGACGGGCGAGTCTGCTCACCAGGACTCGCGCGGCTACCGGCGACAATCCGCCAGGTACCTTGCTGAGCACCGAATAGACTTCCGCCAAGGTGTGTGCACACACCATCGCTTGAACGTCACCGCGGTGGATCGCGGCCTGCCAGACGATCGCGCGCGGATGGAATGCGTGACGAGCGAGGGCGCCCGCAACGATGACGGACGTATCAAGGGCGAGGAGCATCGAGGCGCGTGATCAAGTGATCGATCTGGGCTTCGCGATCGACGCGATGATCCACAGCCGGATCAGAGAGCGGCCCTGTGTAGACGTAGAAGCCATCAACGAGCTCGAGCATTGAGCCCGGCGGAGGTTGGACTTCCACGCCGGAAAGCCGATCGCTCAAGGCTTCATCGTTGAGCTGTTCGACGAGGCGCAGCCGATCCGGGCGCGGCAGCGCGTGGATAGCATCGAGGATCTCCCGAACGGTCATTGCTCGCCAAATGTAGCCTTGCTCGGATGATCGGTCCAACCGATTCGATGGCCGCAGCCGCGCGGCCCGGCCGTCCTCGGTTGGTTCTCAGACGCTTCCACTCCCACTCGCGCATTCGGCGATCGCGCGATCCATCGCCTTGGCGCGCGAATGCTACCGGCGGGGTTCAATTGGTATCTCAAGATCACTGAGCGGGTCCGATTCCGGGTGATAGAAGATCTGCCGGCGTGGTTTGTCCGTAGGTGCTGGTGCATCATGACGAGGGCGTGGCTCGGGTCGAGCGGGAAGAAGATACTGTCCGCGTTGCCGACTCCAGCAGGACGATGGGGATTCTGCGAGTCGACGCCCGCAGCTACCGGTTCGTCGCTCGTGAGCAAGAGTGGCCCGTCAAATTCCATGATGCGGTCGTCGAGGTTGGTCATGACTGACCTCCCGCCAGCAGGGCGTCATAGGCTGCGGGATTGGGCCTCGGAATGCGCACGTCGGGCACATTTCGGCGGTGCGACTCAGGGAGATGCCTGCCCAACAAACCGCGCTGGTCGTTAGACCTCGCTCAACCGCTTCACCCAGTACCCTGGACGTCGACGTACATGGACCAACGCGACGATGACGACTCGTGGCTCGAAAATGTAAACGGCCGAATACGGGAACGACCGTACGAACATGCGGCGTACGCCCTCTGGCAGACGACGGTGCTTCCAGGGCGGGCTGGCCAATGGCTTCTCATTGATTCGCGCGAACGCCGCCTCGGCCTCGAGCAGGAAGCGCTCGCCGAGCCCAGCCACACGATCGTCGTACCACGCCGGCTGCCTCGGCCATTTCGGTCGATGCCGCGACGAGAATTTCAGCCACGACGCGCCGACAAGCGAGCGCGAGCTTGAGCTAGGGCATCCGCCGTCGTGATCGTCTCGGCACCGCCAGACCGAATGCCTTCGATACGAGCTGCCACTTCCGCGGCCCAAGCGTCTTCAGCGTCCGCATCATGCTGCTCGTCGAGGCTCTCGGCGAGGCGCAGCACGAGCGCGGCACGCTCATCGGCGGGGAGGGCGAGAGCATCGACGGCGATTGCTTCGGCGGAACGCATGTCGGCAGTTTAGCGTAAGCATCGCCCTTCGTCCGGGCTGGACCAGGACCCGGGTACGGTAGCTTCGACTCCCCGGGAAAACCGCGACCAACTCAGGGACCTCCCTGACCTGCGCTTGCGCGAACCGAAGAAAACCCCAACGTTGGTTGGGGTTTTCTTCGGAGGTGCCGGGAATTGAACCCGATCAGGTCTTGCGGGGATCAGCAGAAAGAGCAGGCGCGCTCGAAGGGCCGACAGCCCAGGCTCCCTCATTCTGACGAGTACGAGCCCTGGATGCGTGCCAGGTGCAAACGCTCGAACGTCAGAGAAATCCAAGTCTTGAGTCAGCAGCATGCGTCCCGCCGGACCAAACCTCTGGGTCCTCGTGCCCAGCCAGCCCCTCGCTCATCGCCGTGTCGACATCGTGGCCCAGCTCCGCGAGGTCCTCGACGAGGGCGGTGGGAAGGTTCTCGTCGAGCTTGAGGCGCATCATACCGGCGGCGCGCTGGGCACGGGCAGATCTTCCTGCGCAGACGAAGCTGCAAACGCCACGGCTGCGCGCAGGTGCTCAGCCGTTAGCGTGGGGAAGTTCTTCAGTATCTCTTCGAAACTGGCTCCCTCGGCCAGACTGGCGAGCACAGTCCGCAGCGGCACACGGGTCCCTCGCAGCACTGGCTGACCCCCGGCGATCTTCGGGTTGCGTTCGAATGAATCTTCGAAGGTCGTCACTATGACCTTTATACCATAGCCAGCAGCCCCACGGTTCCACGGTAGGTCGCTTTGCCGGCGGGACGGAGCGGCTGAAGGTGCCGGCGGATCGCGAAGGGCAGAAACCAGATTGGCGTAGGTGAGCGTGGATCGCTCATATCGGACCTGCCGGATCGCACGGAGTATCACGACGATGTCGAGGGCGACCGATCAACCCCTGACGTCTTTGCTCTTCGCTACTTGGCGCGCTGATCCGGCAGCTCCCCCTGCCCGAGCGGCTGCGCCTCATCGAGCGAGCTGCCATCGAAGCTGCTGAGGACACGCCGAGGCCAGCAGCGGTCGCGGAACGCGGACGAGGCCCGAGCGTTGAAGATTTCTGGCGGCGCGCCTAACTCCTCCCGCAGGTGTCGGACCCGTGAGCTTGCAGGACATGGAGCTCGCCATCGTCGAACGCGCAAGCGGTCGTGGAAGCCATTGATACGAACGTCGTTGTTCGACTGATCGTGCGCGATGACGAAGCTCACTGCCGCCAAGCGGAGTGGACCTTTCGAACCGCTATTGAGGCAGGGATGGCGCATTCGCCGCGGTCTTGATCCACGCGGCAGAGACAGACAATTTGGCACCCCGCCTTTGCCTGGGCCGCGCCCCCTCGAAAACCGGTCGCCGATATTGCCGTGATTGCCGACCGACTCAGGCCACGCGCGCAACGCGATCAGGATCAAGCCGCACGGCGTCTGCCGCGATCGGCTCGAATCGCGCTCCGCGATGGGGCCGCGGCGCGCTCGCCGAGATGGTGAGCCGGCACAAGAGGCGCTGCTGTGAGGGTGATGGTGACGGGTTGACCTGCACGACTTCGATCTTCATCGACGGGTCTTCCCGCGCCAGCTCACTCAAGTCGGCGACGAGGTAGTCGGGCACGTAACCGACGCGGCTGCCGTCGCCACAGGCCAATAGATGCGCTCTGGAGTTCACAGCATTCCCCGGCTCAGCGCGCAGGTTCAGGACGTCACCGGGCTGCAGCTGGCTGATGGCGTCTTCGGCGCCGGCGTACTGTCTGATGCCACGGACGAAGAAGTGCGCCTCGAAGCGGTCGGCGTCTTTGGCGGCCACGAGCTCAGCGAACACCTCCAGTCGGTCGGTGACCCGCAAGCCGCCGCTTCGAGCGAGGATTTCGATGGGCGTGGCCGTGGCGGACTTGATGCCAAGCTCGACTAAATGCTGGGGGTAATCCGGCCGTCCCGGTTGAAGAACACGGTTCCTGAAGAACGCCGGTAGCTCAGGCGCGCGATAGACCTGCTCGATACCAGGGAACGCAACGAAGGGGATAAATCCGAACTGCTGTGCCTCTCGCGCGGCCGCAATGTACGCAAACTCATAGCCGCCGGTGAGAAGCGTCACCAAGCGCCCGACCGGGAACATGCGCCGCGACTTCTCGTCCCGCCAGTTGACGAATAGTGCCGGGGGGACATAGCTCGAGGTCATCGGATGCCCAAGAGCTTGGCATTGCACTTGAGCAGCGCGGAAGCAAAGGCCTTGGCGGCGGGGCTCATCTGGCCTTTTGGCACGGATTCCACCACATCTTGCACGAGGGCCTTCGGGACGCTCGTTAAACGCTCGAGCCACGCCTTCGCCGCCTCGGGGCGCCGCCGTGGTGGTGGACCCCGGCCGCTCGGATTGGCCCGGCGTGGTTGAAACAGCGGTGGCTGGCGCTCGTCCTTTGAGCCGCGCTCGCGTCGGGCTATGGTGCCCTTCGGTGACCTCGGGCGTGGTTGCGGTGGTCGTGAGGACCCCTTTTGAGGACTTTAGGGTTGAGGTCCGAAGGGGAGGGGTGCGTCCCGAAGGCGAGCAGCTCGAGCTGGCACGCTGGGCGGCGGCTCGATTCCGCTTCGGGATCGAGCTGGGCGATCCGGGAGTGGTGGGGGCGGCGCGAGAGCTGATGCGGCTGCTCGACGGCGAGAGCTTGGGGGGCGGCCGCGGCGGAATCGACGACGGCTTCGGCTTTCCCGGCTCCCGGCAGGCGTTCTCACCGTTCGGAGACAGGTTCGACGGCCTAGCGGCGCGCCTCGAAGAAGGGTTGCGCATCGGGCGACTCGTCGTCGAGCGCCCGCGCATCGCCTCTCTGTCGGAGCGGCGCGATCCGTTCGACCCGGAGCTGCCGCCGCTGCCGCCTCCCCGCCGTGAGTCCAAGCGACATACCTTCGAGGTTCGGTTCGTCGACGAAGTGGGGAAAGCCATTTCCGGCGTCGACGCTGAGTTCACGGCGGACGGCGCGCAGACGAGGCCGACCAACGCAGCCGGTATCGCCCTGCTCGAAGGGGTGCAGTCAGCCAGCGCCAGCGTGGCCATCCTCGACGCTGCGGCGTTAGCGAAGGTGCTCGATCCGAGGTGGGAAGCTTTCCGGCCTGGGGAGCCTCCGAAGGAATCGAATACGACCGAGGTCGTGTTTCGCGGGGCCGAGCTCGGGCCGTTCCCGCTGAAGGCCGAGCTGCCGAACACGGTGGTGATCAAGCCGCCGCTCGCCAAGCTGCAGGTCGAGCTGTGGGAGAAGACGGGCCGCGTGCGGCACGCGAATAGCGCCTATCGCATCACGGGGCCGCAGTCCTTCGAGGGCACGACGGACGAAGATGGCCGGCTGCTGCACGAAGAGGTGTTTCCGGGCGACTACACGCTCACGCTCGAGGTAGACGTCAACCGGCCTCGCGCGCCCATTCGCCCGGGCGAACAGCCGCGGCCACACGAGCCGAAGGTAGAAGAGTATTCTACCCCGCTCGTGGCGCTGGAGCCGGCCAATTCGACGGCTCAGCTGCGCATGATTGGTGTGCTGCCGCGCGTCGTGATGGCGCGCATGCGCGGCATGCTCTTCGACACGAACAAGTGCTTCCTGCTGCCCACGGCGATCGACGCGCTCCAGCGCATCCGTGAAATCTACGAGGCCAACAACCCGAGCGAGCTGTTGGTGGTCGGCCACACCGATACGACGGCGGAGCCCGCCATCAACGATCCGCTCTCGGTGGAGCGCGCCAAGAGCGTCAAGGCTTACCTCGAGGACGACGTCGATGCCTGGCTGCGGAACTACGAGCTGCCCGGCAAGAAGCAATGGGGTAAGCGCGAAGATCGTTTGATGATCATCGCCATGCCCGACTTCGGCTCGCGAGAAGAGAACGAAGACCTCGTCCCATGGTTTCAGCGAACGCGCGGCCTCGCGGTGGACGGCATCGCGGGCCCCAAGACCCGCCGGCAGCTCATCACCGACTACATGTCGCTCGACGGCGTGAAGCTGGCGGGTCAGAAGCATTTCCACCTGAGCATCAGCACCCACGGAGCTGGTGAAAACTTCCCCCTCGACGCCACCGGTC
Source organism: Pseudomonadota bacterium (assembly GCA_023431345.1). Lineage (GTDB taxonomy): Bacteria > Myxococcota_A > Polyangia > Polyangiales > Polyangiaceae > PMG-095. The sequence continues at coordinate 4,765 of JAEYWK010000096.1, read as the reverse complement.
TCGAGCTCGACCAAGCGGCGGCCGACGCGCAGGAAGATCGCGTCGATCGGCGCGTGGAGTTGTTCTTCTTCGATACGGAGTTCGGCGTCGAGCCGCCGCCGGCCAGCCCCGACGGCCCGGAGTACTTGGAGTGGCGCGCGCGCGCACAGGAAACGGAAGACCACGAGGTCGGCAGCATTCAGAGCGAAGCGACGCTCGTCCCGATCGGCGCCGCGCATTTCCGCACCGGCAGCGCGGTGCTCTTGCCCGAAGGCGAGTCGCCCACCTCGGACGTCGGCACGGCGACGACCTCGGTCGGTGCGCTCGCCATGGCGCTGCGCTTCAACGAGGAGCATCCCGGCCAGCAGCTGCTCGTTGCCGGGCACACCGACTCGGTGGCGTCCGACGCCAGCAACGACAAGCTCTCCACGCAGCGAGCGCAAGCCGTTCACGCCGTGCTCACGGGCGACCGCGACGCGTTCGTGTCCATCGCGGACGCGGCGCACAAGGTCAGCGATTGGAAGCAAATCTTGAGGTGGGCCAGCGTCGACCTCGCGGTGCTCTTTCCCCTGCGCGCGAGCGGCGACGCCGGTCCGCCGCCTGCGCCCGTGCCCGCCGCGTTCAGCTTCGCCGCTTGCGATCCGGGTGTGATTGACGATAACGCCTTCACCGGGGTCGAGCCAGTCAAGGCGTTCCAGCGCGCATTCAACGCGAACAAGGCGACGCTGGCATCGACGGCCGACGATCTGAAAGTCGACGGAGCGTTCGGCAAAAAGACGTGGGGCGCCGTGTTCGACTGCTACCAGTACAACCTCGCGCGCGAGCTCGGCGAAGATCCGGCTGGCGTGCAGGCCCTGCGCGCTCTGCTGACCTTCTTGCCGACCAAGCAGCCTTTCGTGGGCTTCGGCGAGCACCATCCAGCCGACGGCAACACCGCCGACGGCGCGGAGTCTCAGGCCAATCGGCGAGTGGAGGTCCTGTTCTTCGCCAAGGGTCAGGAGCCCAACGTGGACCTGATCGACGAAGCGCCGGAGCTCACCGAGCTTTACCTGCCCGACGTCTATCGCAAGCGCGAGATCCCCCAGCGGCCTGGCGGTGCCAAGCAGCACCCGCTGTTCGCGGTGAGCCTGCTCGACATCGACGGCAATCAGCTCGTCCGCGCCGCTGGCGTTCGCTACACCGTGAAGCAAGCCGGCGTGGTGCTCGCGGACGACGTCTCGCAAGACGGCTTCGGACAATTCAGAACCACGCCCGGGGAGACCAGCGACGTACACGTCACCTGGCAGCCGGACGCCGATGGTCCGATTTTCTCGCGCACGATCGCGCTCAAGGGCGCGCTGCAAACGGGCGATAGTGCCGTAGAAGACGCGCGCCTGGCCGCCCTGGGCTATCCGTTTGCCGAGGGTACGGATGACGAGCGCGTCGCCGCCGTCCAGGCGTTCCAGCGCGACCACGTGCTCGGCAACGACGCGGTGACGCCGGGAACCCTTCCGCCCGCGGTCAGCGCGAAGCTCACGCGAGCGTTCGAAGCCGACTTCGAGGCGCCCATCCCGCCGCCGGCCGGCGAGGAAATCGACGATGAGGAAGTCATCGACATCGATGGAGATGCCGAGCTGCCTACCCTTGCTGCCGACGCCGAGCTTGCATGAGCCCTCCGCCCGATCCGCCTCCCAATGCCCAACCCCTGCTGGCGCAACCGCTGGTGTTCGAGCTCCAGCTCACGAAGCCGAGCGGAGCACCTATCGCCGATGCCGACGTCGAGATCCGTTGGGACGACGACCCGAGCGCGTATCACAACCTACCCGACGCACAGAAGATCAAGACGGACCGCGCGGGCAAAGCACAGGTCCCGGTGCTCGATCCGACGAGCTGGCTAGCGCCCGATAAGGCCACCGGCACGACCGGCACCATCAGCGTCTCGAAGGCGCATCACGGTCCGGTGGTTCCGTACGGTACCGCCTTCGCGAACGGCCCCGGCACCGCGAAGCTGCGCTACAAACCGGGCGCGGCCGCGGGGCAAGGCACGCTCACGATCGACGGACTGACTCCGACGCAGGAGGTGCTTTGGGGAAGGCCGCGCGTCATCGGTCCCACTCAAAACATCCTGCACATGACGCTCGTGGAGGGCGGCGAGCTGGGCCGCGAGCACCCCACGGTGCGCACTCGTCGCTTGTCGGCGCCGCACCGACCGGAAAATCCTCCGAAGCCGGTCTCGCAGATCGATGAGGAGCTGTTATTCCACATTGCTCACGGCGGGCTCGCGCTGGATCCGGCGTCTGACTTCAAGTTCAAGATCGTGCAGGAGACTCAGCCGGACGGCGCGGTCAAAGACGTGCATCAGCTCGATCTGCCGGCGCCACCGACTGGAGCCTTCCCAACGGTGCCGAAGCTGCGCATCCGCAACGCGGTCGCAGGTGGGCTGCGCATCATGCACATCCTGCAGTTTCAGCCCAACCGCAACCCCGCAGGCTACGACCTGAGCGGTCTCGCGGACACGCACAGCCTCAACCCGCGGCTGGTCGTCGGCATCGTGCGGCTGGGTCGCGTGCTCGCGGCGCTGGGCGTGCGCACGATGATCACGGTCGGCTTCAATCGCGCGGGCGACACCAAGTTCCACGGTCCGGGGCGCGCCGTCGATTTTTCCGGCGCGATCATGGATCACGTGATCCCGCTGAAAGACCCGAATCACCCTGCCATTACCGACCTCACCGATCCGCACGTCACGGCCAAGATCAAACCGCCGTGGGTGAACGTAACCGTGGGCGGCAGCACCATCACCGCCTTTCAGCGGGAGTGCGCCTCCGAGGTCGACTTCATCGTCGAGTTCCACTGGGGTGGCGTGCAGTTGCTGGTCGACACGGGAACGGCGGCCGGAGTCGTCCGCAGGAACGAAGATGGCAAGCTCTACCAGCACTCGAGAGCACCCAACCAGACCGAGAAACTGCTCTACCGGTTGTCCACGCTCCCCGCAGCGGCTGAGCGCAACGCTCGGCACACGCTGACGGATGCCCACTACACCCTGGCAGGTACCGTGTTCCGTGCGGCCTACGAGTTCTTCGCGACCGAGTTCTCGCACCGAGATGCGCTGCTCGGGCCTCTGCCGGTGCCGTTGCCGCCGCCCGGCTCATCGCAGGCAGCCACGAGGCTCAACGATGCGGCGACCGACGACGCCAACGGCCAGGGCGCGGCTCCGATCGAGCCCGGAGCGTTCACCGGCTTCGTGCTCCACCCCGATTATCCGGAGCCAGACACGCTTCCGGGCAGCACCTCGAGGGGCGTGCGCCGCGAAACCCACCGAAACCACATTCACGCCAACTTGGGCAATCGGGTAAACCAGCCCGACTCCGAGTCATGAGCAGGTGGGGCCTCATCGCGCTTTCTCTGGCAAGCACCGGCTGCCCCACGCCCAAGTCCGCGTCGCTGCCTCCAGCACAGCCGGGAGAACCGGCACCCTCGACCTCGCCACCGCCGGCCGCGCCTTCTGCCGTCGTAGCGACTCCCACGCAGGCGGTGTGCGGCGATGCGAAGGTCGAGCAAGGTGAGCGTTGTGACGACGCGAACACCACGGGCGGTGATGGTTGCTCGGCCAGCTGTCGGCGCGAGCCGGCTCGCTTCTTCTCATGGAGCTTCGCGGGGCTCGCCGACGGTTCCGTGGTGTCGAGAAAGACAGGGCAAGCACTACCCGGGCGGGTGACGCTGGCCGCGGCGGAAGCCGCCCTGATCGAGACCGAGGAAGGGTCGCGGTACTTTTACGGTTCGGATCGTCTGCTCCCTCTTCCTAGTGACTCGAGCGTCGTCATGCTGGGCGCCGGTAGGTCGCCTTGCGTCTTGAATGACCGCGGCGAGGTTTGGTGCGTGGGGGGTGAATTCAACTCCGCGGGGCGACCGCAATTCGAGCTCGGTCCGCGGGTGACGGACGGCGTTCAGGCCGCGATCTGGAACAAGCTGCGACGTGCGCCTGGGCCGGTTGCGGGCCTCGCCGGCAACATCGACGTCGGCTGCCTTCTGCTCGATCGCGGGACGACGACGCAGTGCTGGGTTCGCGAACCGGTTGCTCCCGGCTTCTCGCTCTCGGCAAAAATGCCTCTGGGGCGCGGCCGCGTCGCGAAGCAGCTGGTCGCAGGCAGTGAGCACTTCTGCGTGCTCTTGGAAAACGGCGAGGTCGGGTGCTGGGGCGACTCGAGCTACGGTCAAACGGGTTACGTGGCTGAGGTCGTGGATGAAGACCGGCCGGAGTTGCCGGGTCCCGAGCGAAGACGCAGGACGCCGCCCGACACGTTCTTGAAATTCGACTCACCAGCGAAGTGGCTCGCAGCCAGTGATTCGACTACCTGCGCGCTGCTTGCAAACGGCAAGCTCTGGTGCTGGGGCGACACCGACGCGCTCGCTTTCGAAGATCCTACCGAGCCAACGTTTTTGGAGCGCATGCAGTCCGATCGCGTTCACTCCAGCGGGGCACGCTACCCCAAGGCCTTGCGAGCCAGCACCTTGCCGCGCTCGCCCATCCAGCTACCCCGAGCGTGCACCGTGAGGGAGGTCAGCCTGCTCTCCGAGCAATTGTGCGTCTCATGCGAGGACGGCTGCAGCAAGTGCTGGGGCAAGTCGGCGGCCACACCCAACGCCAAGAAGGCCGCGCCCCCTGACGAGTGCCTCACCTATTAGAACGCCGAACGGTTTGACCGCTCGGCGTTCTAGACCTTTCCTGGTGGGGGCAGCTCGCGCTGAGCACTGATCGTATCTTTTCGGGAATTTGGCTTTGGTGGCCTCGGTTGGTTCGCCATGGCAG